>CAZHMV010000017.1:0-56266 GCA_964532665.1 uncultured Anaerolineales bacterium | reverse complement strand
ATAAGGACGAGCTATGAACCCTACCCGCCTCGCCTGGCTCCTGGTCCTGGCCGGCCAAGATACCCCGCCGAACACCCTCGCCGGCCCCCAATTGCACCCGACCATCTGTTCGAGTATAATCCCCCTGTCTTCAACCGCACCATCGGAGGAAGTAACCCAATGACCCAACAACTCTCCCTGTTCGCCGAATCAGCCACAGACGAACCCACCGAAGACACCGCCCGCGCCCGGTGGGATAAGCGCCTGGACAACTTCGAGAACTGGCTGCGCTCCCTCAACAAGGCCAAACGCACCATCCGGGGCTACACCACCGACACCTGTGCCGGTGCAGGCATCGGGCAACTCCTCGACTTCCTGGAGCAAGAAGGCCGGCTGGAAGACCTCATCGACACCGACGACCTCATCGACTTCCTGGCCGAGCAGCAGAAACAGGGAGCCAGGAGCCGCACCCTGGACCGCAAGCGCTCCGCCTTCAAAGCCTTCTTCGGGTATCTCGTGCGCTTCAACCGCATCGACGCCGACCCCTCCCGCCGGCTGGGGGTGCCCATCGCCGACTACGAACTGCCCCTCGCCCTCACCGAGAGCGAGGTCGAGGGCCTGCTGGAGGCCGCCAGGGACCACCCGCGCGACCTGGCCATCCTGCGCCTCTTCACCAGTTGCGGGCTGCGGGTCAGCGAGCTATGCGGTTTGAAGCCTGTCCTGAGCTTGCCGAAGGGTTGGAAGACATCGACCTCAAGGAGTCCATGCTCTACGTCAAGGGGCGCTACGTTCCCCTGCCTTCTGACGCCAAGACGGATTTCAAGGTGTGGTTAGATCAGGCGGAGGGCGACCGGGTCTTTCCCATCAAGCCGCGCGCCGTGCGGCTGGTGGTGAAGAAGCTTGCCCTGAGCCTGCCGAAGGGTACGCAGCCATCGCCGGCATCCGCAAGGCGGTCCGCCCCTCCCTCCTGCGCCACACCTTCGCCGTGCTGGCCCTGGTGCGCGGGGAGGACTACGAGGCCGTGAAGCTGACCCCTTCGACAAGCCCCTCGTCATGCTCGGGAGGGACCTCAGGACGTCGCCTGGGCCACGAGATCGACGACGTCATGCAGCAATACGTCCAGCGCGCCCACCAGCTCCAGGTCCTGCGCCGGCGAACGACTTAAGCCCCGTCCTGATGAGCCCCTCGGTCCGAAGGCTTGACGAAGGGCGGCGTCCCGCTGTGGGCTGTCTCGATCTACCCCCACCACCTGCTCTCGGTCGATGACAGAGCTCTCGGCCTTGTGCTCTTTGACCACGCCTTCGCTTTGCGTCGCTCCTCTTCGAACGAGACATCCTTCTTGCGCGTGCGAAATCATACAGCCACGCTTCTTTAATGCAATGATTATTGCACCTATCCGACCTAATGCAATACTAGTTGCAATTCTCGGCGGCCTGTGATATAATAGGCGCGGCCAACGAATTGCCTTCAGGAGGATTGCTATGGGTTCGACAGACACCTTAGAAGAACGGATCAGGGCATCCCTCGATGGATTCAGTGGTAAGCAGAGACGGCTGGCGCGCTTCGTTCTGGAAAACAAGTACTTCGTGTCCTTTGCGTCAGCCGGCGAGGTGGGGGACAAGGTCGACGCCAGCGCTGCCACCGTGGTTCGCTTTGCTCAGGGCTTGGGGTACGAGGGTTTCTCTGAACTCCAGGCTACGATCCGTGAGGAACTCCCCAGTTATCTGACCACCGTCGAGCGCATGCAAGAGCGGTTGACCACACCTCCGGCCGCAGATGACATTCCCCAACAGGTCTTTCACACCGACATTACCAATCTTCAACGCACAGCCAGCAGACTGTCTGCGCAGCAGCTTGATGCTGTCCTGGAAGAGATCGTGCGTGCGGACCATATCCTTGTCGTTGGTTCGGGGCTCTCCACAGTGCCGGCGCTGTTCTTGGCCCACTCACTGAAGGTCATTGGCTTCGATGCGCGGGCAGCCCTGGACGGTGGGCTTTCCTTGGCTGTGGACACAGCACAACTCGGTGTGGACACGCTCCTGATTGCTATCGATCTGTGGCGCTACGTACGTTCCACAGTGGAGGCGGTGTACGCAGCTCGTCAACAGGGAGCACCGGTCGTGGCGATCACCGACAGCGTCGTCTCACCGCTGGCACAGGCAGCGGACTATGCTTTCGAGGTGGCTACGGATGGAGTCACGCATAGCCTATCACCGACGGCGACCATCGCACTCATCAACGTGCTCATTGCCGCTCTCTCGTATCGGGTGCCGGAGCAGAGTATGGATGCCCTGCGGCGGGTCGACACGGCGTATCGCAAACGAAACCTTCTAATCACGGAGTAGTATGCAAGTTGCTGTCTGCGGAGGTGGGAACGGAGCTCACGCCCTGGTCAGCTTGTTAGCCGGTCGGCGCGACTGGGCCGTGAACGTGTACGCTCCGTACGGCGACGAGACTCAACGCTGGCGTCAGGCCATGGAAGCTCGAGGCGGTGTAACCGCTGTCATGCCGCGTGGTCGTGTCGTGGGCCGGCCCGCTCGCATCAGTGCCGATCCGGCGGAGGTCATTCCGGGCTCGCGGCTCGTGTTGTTGGCTTTGCCGGCCTTTGCGCACGAGATCGTTCTACGCGACATCGCTCCTTACATCGACGACGGGGCTTGGTTGGGAGCACTGCCGGCTCGCGGCGGATTTGGCTGGTGTGTGGAGGATGTTCTGGGGGGTAAGACGGCGTCCATCGTCGTCTTTGGTTTGCAGACGCTGCCGTGGGCCTGCCGGCTCAACATGTATGGGGAGGAAGTCACAATCCTCGGCACCAAGAAGCAAGTCGATCTGGCAGCTTTGCCGCCATCCTATGCCGACGAAATCTCCAGGTTGCTCAGTGATCCGTTGGGGGTTCGCCTGCAACCTGCGGCAAGCCTTCTCGGTCTCACGCTGGCCAACACCGGGCAGCTCATTCACCCCGGCATAATGTACGGTCTGTTCCACGATTGGGATGGCCGGCCCTATGCCAAAGCACCGTCCTTCTACCAGGGTATCAACGCCACCATAGCCGGCATCCTCCAGCAACTGAGCGATGAAGTCCAGACGTTGCGTGCCGTCTTGGAGCGCCACTACCCGGATCTCAATCTGTCTGCTGTGCGGTCGCTGGATGAGTGGGCACGACGCTCGTACGGCAAGGATATCGCTGATCCAACTACGTTGCAGAGCTGTTTTGTGACGAACCGCAGCTATGCCGGCCTCCGTGCCCCCATGCGCCCAGCCGAGGGCGGATTGGTGCCGGATTTTCACGCCCGCTATCTGGCCGAAGATGTGCCCTATGGCTTGGTGGTGACACGGAGCATCGCGGAGCTGGCCGGTGTGGCAACGCCAACCATGGATCAGGTCATCACGTGGGCACAGGAGCAACTTGAAAAGGAATATCTGGTCGACGGAAAGTTGCAGGGCCGCGATGTGGCAGCCACACGTGCGCCGCAGCGGTATGGTTTCTGCAAGCTGAAAGACTTAGTCTATGATGCGTCGTGATGCGTGAGTATCGTCTGATGCGTCACGCAATACGCAACGTGCACTATGCATTACTCACTACAGGAGGTATCTTGTAATGGATTTATCAAACGAGAAGGCCGAAGAAAAGCCGCCAGATTCGGGTCACAAGCGGTTCGACAAGCCCCTCGACGGGCTCGGGACGGAGCTCACCACGAAGCGGCGGGTCATGGTAGGAGCCATCGGCAAATGTGTCCACAATCTGGGTGTTGAAAACTTTGCCGGGTGGATGGAAGATCTGGGCTTGGGCTATGTGACTGTTAAGCTGGGGCCAGCCGTCCCGATCCAGGAAGTCATCAACAAGATCCGCGAAGCGCGCCCCGAGGTCGTCGGTGTGTCCATGCGGCTGGGCGACCTGCACGTGGACAAGCTGATCACTGAGTTCGTGGAATCGGCGACCAAACATGGGTTGCACCCTCGGGAAAGTGGCATTCGCTACACCTTCGGGGGATTGCGGCCGGCAGCCAACGTGGTCCGAGCTATGACCGGCCTACCGCTGGAACCGGACCGCTTCGTCCGCGAGGACGAGAGGCACTTTGACCTGGATGAGGTAGCTGAAGAGTACAAAGACAAGGAGCACTTCCAGGGCTTCTTCGAACTCGTAGTGGACGATTTCGTGACGATGGAGGAGCTGGAGCGCTTCGCTCATCGGGTGCCGCCAGCCCACGAGGCGAAGGAGCTTGAATGGTCTGATTACCTGGTTGAGCGCATTCGCCAGGTGCGTGAGCGGGAGAACCGTCCGATTATCCGCGCTCACATCGGCATCGCTGATGAAAGCATCGAACCCACGGTGAAGGCGATTGAGAAGCTGTCCGATGCCGGCGCTCTCGAAATCGTCTCCCTGGCTCCGGATCAGACCTCGCAAGAGCTTCTCGCCAAGTTCATCCGAGGCGAAGAGGAGCCTGACAGGTATCTAGCCGGCCAGGGTGGTGCGCCGATCCGCACCATAGAAGACCTGAAGCGTCTGAAAGCTGCTTCGCAACGGGGCAACTACCCCCTGACCCGTATCTACACTGGCACCGACGAGCTGATCGAGCTGGCCAAGCTGTGGGAAGAGCATCTGAATATGGCTTTTCCGGCCGTGCCTATCTTCTTCTACAACGAACTGGACGGGCGCGGCCCCATCAGCATCCGCGATTCTTTCGATGAACATTTCCGCACGATTGAATGGTGGACTGAACAGGGTAAGCCGGTGGAGATCAACGACCCTCATCAGTGGGGCCTGCGCTATGCCAGCGACGACATGCAGGTTGCCGACCATGTCCTCTGTGCCGTCATCGCGCTGAAGAAGAGCGTCAAGCACTACGTGATGCAGATGATGTTCGAGTTGCCGCCCGAAATCTCGGCGCTGGATGATCTGGCGAAGATGAAGGCGGCCTACGAGTTGGCCGAGCCTCTCACACGCCACTTCGATTTCAGTATCATCAAACAGACACGATCGGGACTGCCCAGCTTCCCGCCTAATCTGAATGAGGCCAAAGGACATCTCGCTTTTGGCATCTACACCCAGCTCTATCTGGAGCCCGACATCTTGCACGTAGTCACCCACTCCGAGGCCCACCACGAGGCTGGCGCCGACGACATCATCGAGTCCTGCGAGATTACGAAGCAGGTTTGCTGGGATTTCGTCAAAGGGCACATGCCTGATATCTGGAATGATCCGGTGTTGAAGGACCGCAAGCTGGAGTTGAAGCAGGGTGCCATGTACAACTTGCTTCATGGCGCCATCCTCGGCGGGTATGACGGCCCTGTCACACCGGAGAACTTTTGGGAGTGGGCTCATGAGCCGGAAGAGGATCCTGGGCGACGCCCTGATGGTTCGACAGGCCCCCTTCGACAAGCTCAGGGCGTCGCTTCGACGAGCTCAGGCGGGGCCTCACCACGGCGGCTTGTCGAAGGGAAGAACTTCGAGACCATGTTGCTCAGCCTGATCGATGAGGCGAACTACCCGACCG
The DNA here is from genome assembly GCA_964532665.1 of uncultured Anaerolineales bacterium. Classification (GTDB taxonomy): domain Bacteria; phylum Chloroflexota; class Anaerolineae; order Epilineales; family JAANWY01; genus CAZHMV01. Next base: position 50,792 of record CAZHMV010000017.1, on the reverse strand, counting down.
GGGCCTGCGGCTTGATCAGCGCTGACACGCTAGACCTGGCGTTGCAGATTGGCCTGTTCCAGGGCCCACACATCACGGTCGTCGACCGGCGGTACGAGATGGCCGGCGCCTGCCGCACCAAGGTCGTCGGCGGCATGTGTCGTATCGACGAGTGGGACGGCATCAAAGTCGGCAGTGAGTTCGAACGCGTAGACCTCGTCCGTGAGCGCTATCCGTGGTACTTCTACAAAGATGTGACGCGTGCCGATGACGACACCTTTATCGTAGAGGACGCTGAGGTCGAAGAGATCGACGACGAAACCGTGACCAGGTTTCGCAAACAAATCGGCGTGACCGGTCTGGCGGACGAGAAGGTGTTGGTGGTGGACTTTGGCAGCACCTATACGAAGGTCGGCATCTTCGACACCAAGGACGAGGTCTTTGAGTTGCGCTACGTGCCCACCACGGTTGAGGACATCCGTGCCGGTTTGGCCAATGGGCTAGGGGTATTGGAAGCATGTGAAGAGCGTGGCAACTGGCAGCCGTTGGCGGAGAGGATGGGCGAGTTCGCGGTGCGTCTGCCTTGCTCCAGCGCGAAGGGTGGCCTCAAGATGGTGACCGTGTCACTGGTGAAGGAGGAATCTGGCTTCGCGGCCGAGTTGGCAGCGCTGACGGCCGGCGCCAAGCTCTTGGGTACCTACGAAGGCAAGCTAACACCCGAGCAGGCGCGCGCCATCTACGAAGTTGACGAGCCGGAGATCATTCTCTTGGCCGGTGGCACGGATCAGGGCGGCGACACCGGGACACAGCTCCACAACGCCCGCATGCTGGCTGAGGCGGCCAAGTATGTCGCCTACACCGAGTACGGCGTACCCGTGATCTACGCCGGCAACCAGGACATCCGTGAGCAGATCGAGAATATCTTCCACCACCACGATGTGGACATCCGCGTGACGCCCAACATCATGCCCGAGATCAACGAGTTCCACATCGAGGTGGTAAACGAGGCCATCCGCGAGCTCTTCCAGACGGTGATCATCCGAGGCAAGGGCTTCGACGTGGTTGAGGAGTATATGGATGCACCGTTCATGCCGACCCCGCGAGCGACTTTTCGGGGCATCAACCTGCTGGCGCAGGGATACGGTGGTGAAGAGGGTCTGGGTAACATCGTGGCCCTCGACATCGGTGGCGCGACGACGGACTTCTACTCTAACGTGGATGATAACCCGCTGTACCTCTATCCCGGTGAGGATCATCGACGCAGGGTGAAGCGCACAATCCTGAAGACCCCGAACGTGCCGCTGGTGTACCGTCGCGTGGAAGGCAAGTATGGCCTGAGCTACAATGCTGAGAACCTGAAGGAGTTGGAGCGCTTCCAGAATGATGCGATGGCGCGCGAAATGAGTCGCTACCTCGCTGTCCGCTTCCCCAGCGACTTCGGTCCAGGCGACGATCAGTTTCGGCGCTTCGTCCGCAGCTACGACGGCACCTACCAGGTGGACTTGGACAACTACCTGAGCTGGCTCACTCAGAACCCGCACCGAGTTCCGGAGACGGTGTTGGAAAATGCCGCGCGGTCCTTCCTGGCAAAGGAGATCATGGCCGTGGCAACGGGCAAGCACGTTGGTCGGGTGGACGAAACGGAGACGTATTTCCTGCAGTATGGCGTGAACTACTTCAACCAGCCCGTGACGGTGCTGCTCATCGGCGGCACGATTTATCACAAGTGTCGGGATCGGGAACCTGGTTTCAAGGAAGATCTGGCACTGATTGCCAGCGGCGTGCTGTATGATCCTGAGAAGTCGCACATCCTGCGGCCCACGGGACCGATGTTGCTGGATGCCAAGTACCTGGTGGGTATCCTGGGTGGTTTGTATGGCCGGGTGCATCCAGAGCAGGCGCTGCGGGTCATGAAACGCGAGCTCCTGCCGCTCGATGTGGAAGTCTCGGTACATGAGCGTGCGTTGGTGCCAGCCTAGTTGGGCCAGGGAGCCTGGGTGCAAGGGAGCACGGGGGGCAGGAAGCGAGAAGGTTCTCCCTCTCACCCCAGCACCCCTGCATCTCCGCTCTCCACACAGAAAGGAGGTGATAACTAAAAGAAACGCTGTCTGCAGCCGGTTCACTGATCGCTCTTGATTCAGTCTACACATGAATTGCAACGAGCAAGGAGGAGGATATGTTCAACCGAAAGAACCTGATCATCCTGGCCGTTTTTTTGCTCTTGGGCCTGGTGGTCGGTGCCTGTGCGCAGCCGACGCCAGAGGTTCGCGTCGAGGAGAAGACTGTTAAGGAAACCGTCGTGGTCAAAGAGACGGTGGTGGTTAAGGAGAAAGAGCAGGTCGAGAAGGTCGTCACGCCCACTCCTGTTCCGGGGCGTCAGACGATTGTTGTGGGCCTGGCTTCCGCTCCAACGTCGCTGGACCCGGCTGATCATCGTAGCCGGCAATCGGAGACGGTGATCCGCAACATGTTCGACGGCCTGGTCACCCGTGACACCCGCAGCGGCGTCCACCTGCAATTGGCGGAGGAGATGAACTGGTCGGACGACCAGACGTTGGAGGTCAAGCTCCGCAGGGGTGTCAGGTTCCACGACGGCACGGAGATGACAGCTGACGACGTGGTGTTCACGTTCAACCGCATCATCCGGGAGAACGCTATCGAGTACCCGGAGGCCCATACCTCCCCGCGCAAGGGCCTCATCGCGCCCCTGGAGGCCGTTGAGAAGACGGGCGACTACAGCGTAGTGATGCATTTCAGCGGCCCCTGGCCGCCGGCCATGCAGCTCATCGTGCATCAGCAGATCGTGCCCAAGCACTACCTGGAGGAAGTGGGTACGAAAGGTTTCGTCGAGAAGCCCGTGGGCACCGGGCCGTTCAAGTTCGTCTCTGCCAAGTCGGGTTTGGAAGAGGTGGTGCTGGAGCGCTTCGATGACTACTACGGCGGGTCACCTGACCTGGAGCCGGTGGGACCGGCCTGTGCGGAGCGTGCGGTCTTCCGCGTGATCCCCGAAGCGTCGACCCGCGTCGCGGCGTTGCTAGCCGGCGAGGTGGACATCATCCAGGCGGTGCCGCCGGAGCTGGTTGATACCCTGGCCCAGACACCCGGGATTCAGGTGAAGACAGCGCCGAGCACCCAGCCCAAGTGGATGGAGATGAACGTCAACCGGCCGCCTTTCGACGACGTACGAGTTCGCCAGGCGCTGAACTACGCTGTGGATAGACAGCTCATCATTGATGAACTCTACGGTGGGCGCGCGGTGGCGCTCCCGGGGCCACTGTCGCCGTTCAACAACTTCGTCAATAAAGATCTGAAGCCGTACCCATACGATCCAGACAAAGCACTGGCTCTGCTTGAGGAAGCCGGCTGGACTGATTCGGACGGCGATGGTATCCTGGACAAGGATGGTCAGCCGTTCGCCTTCACGATCGATACGATCGAGCTGCATCGTACTCTGACAGAGGCGGTGGCCGGCCAATTCCGGGCTCTGGGCATCGATGCCGGCGTCCGCATCTGGGAGTACAGTGTGGTGAAGCCGAAACTGCTCGCCGGGGAGCGGATGGCCTACCTGGACGACTGGGGCGACTCGGCCTTTGATCCAGTCGGCCACTTCGAGGCCAAGTGGCACGGCCGCGTGGAAGGGACGCCCTACGGTCGCGGAAACTTCTCGACCTACAGCAACGAGCGAGTAAACGAGCTCATCAAGGAAGGCGAGACCACAGCAGATCCGGCGAAGCGCCACGAGATCTACGACGAAGCTCAGGAGATCGTCTATGAAGAGGCGCCGGCGGTGTTCCTGGTGCTGCCAGAGGAAGCCGAGGCTGCATCGATCCGTGTCCAGAACTGGGAGCCGGCTTCGGACAGCCGCATCAACCTGCATGATGTATGCCTGGCTCCGTAGCGAGGCGGGTATAGGGCCGAATCGGAGAATAGGGCAAGCATCCCTTCGGTGGGCTCAGGACGTCGCCTGAGTAGGCCGAAGGCCGTATCGAAGGGTGCGGCTCGCAATGACACATTGGCCTGGAGTGGCCGCACCCTTCGATATGCTGCTACACTCCGTTCGCAGCCGCTCAGTCGGCGTCCTGATGGTTCGACAGGCTCACCACGGCGGCTTGTCGAAGAGATGCTCAGGCGAACTCGCTACCAGGTCGTATTCTGCCAGGAGTCACGCATGTCTGGCTCGACTGATGGCGAGAAAGCGGGAAGTTTTTTTCTTCTCGACTTTGGCCATTCTGCTAATACCACAATATATTGAGGAGTAAGGCACGCCCACGTGCCGTATCTTGTGAGCCATTCGCACGTAGGCGTGCTCACTCCTCAAAATGGCCAAAGTCGAGTTCTTGACACGCCCTTAGTTGAGGGAGTTGTGGTGAGGGGAGTGTAACCTGTGAGAGCTGTCAAGGTTGTAGAGCGCATCTTGGCCGCCATCCCCATCGTGTTTGGCGTGGCCATTGTGGTGTTCTTCTTCATGCGCCTGACGCCGGGGGACCCGGTAGACATCATGATGGGGCAGAGTGGGGCAGTTTCCGCTGGCGAGATGGAGCAGTTGCGCCACGAGTTCCATCTGGACGAACCGCTGTACGTGCAACTGTGGTTGTTTCTCGAGGATGCCGTGCGCGGCGATCTGGGCTACTCCTATGTCCAGAAGCGGCCGGTGAGCACCCTCATCGCGGAGCGCTTGCCGGCAACCCTTGAGCTCGCGTTAGGGGCTCTGATCTTCGGTCTGGTTGTGGCGATTCCCATCGGCATCATCTCCGCTGTGCGCCAGAACTCGCCGCTGGATCGGTTCAGTATGGCTGGGGCTTTCCTTGGCATTTCGATGCCTGGATTCTGGCTCGGCATCATGCTGATCCTGATCTTCGCTGTACGCCTGCATTGGCTGCCGGTTCAAGGCCGAATCGGCTACGGCGTGCAGTTGGAAAAGGTCACGGGCCTGTATGTCTTGGACAGCTTGATCACGGGGAACCGTGCCGCCCTGGCTGCCAGCTTGAAACACCTTGCGCTGCCATCCATAACCCTGGGCGCGCCGGTAGCGGCTGTCGTAGCACGGGTGCTGCGGTCCAGCATGCTGGAGACACTGCGCTCGGACTACGTGACGCTGGCCAGGGCCAAAGGTGCGCCTGAATGGCACGTCGTTTTGAAGCATGCACTACGCAACGCGCTGATTCCCACTGTTACTGTGGTCGGTTTGCAGGTCGGCGTGCTCCTGGGCGGTAACATGATCGTTGAAACAGTGTTCGGGTGGCCAGGGTTGGGCCGGCTGGTCGTGAAGGCCATCTTCGAGCGGGACTTCCCGCTGGTGCAGGGGACTGTGATGGTTTACGCCTTCACCTTCGTTGTGGCTAACTTGATTGTTGACGTATTGTATACGTATTTGAACCCGAAGATTGTGTTGTGAGAACACGGAGTGCGCAATACGCGATGCGAAGCTAAGTGTGTGGCATATCGTGAAGCGTATTGCGCACTGTGGAACAGGAGGTCTTCTACTGGACGTTGCTCCGCAAGTTGACACGCCGGTAGCCCGGCAAGCCTATCTGTGGCGTGTTCGCCTGAAGCTGTGGCGCCAGGGCCTGGCCGGCTTCCTTGACGAACTGCGCAGCCATCGCCTGGCGATGCTGGGGGGTATCGTCGTCCTGGTCTATGTGTTAGCAGCTATCTTTGCCAGGCAGATCACAGTGCACGATCCCTCGCTGGGGAATCTGCGGCTGCGCCTGGATCCACCGGCCTGGCATCTGGAGGGGAGTTGGTCGTATCCGTTGGGCACGGACGCGCAGGGCCGCGATCTCCTGACGCGCATCGTATTCGGTGCCCGCATCTCGCTGGCCGTCGGACTTCTGTCGGTAGGCATCTCCGTTGTCATTGGAACGTTCCTGGGCGCCATCACCGGCTACTATCGTGGACGGCTCGACAGTCTGGTGTCACGGTTTGCGGACTTGTTGCTGGCCTTCCCGTACCTCATCTTCGCTATCGGGGTCATGGCCTTCCTGGGACCCGGCTTCACGAACCTGATCTTGGCGCTGACGTTCAAGGGCTGGGTGGAGTTCTTCCGGCTGGTGCGTGGTGAGATGCTGTCGGAGAAGACGCAGGAATACGTGGAGGCGGCCAGGGTCACTGGCCAGAGCAACGCCGCCATTATTGTCCAGGAGATTTTACCGAACATCATCCAGTCCGTGTTGGTGCTGGGCACATTGCGCATGGGGCACATGATCATCATGGAAGCGAGTCTCAGCTTTTTGGGCCTGGGTATCCAGCCACCCACGCCGGCCTGGGGCTCCATGGTGGCAGCTGGTCGCGACTATTTGCTGGTCGCCTGGTGGGTCTCCACCTTCCCCGGCATCGCGATCCTACTGCTGGTGCTCTCCATCAATGTGTTTGGGGAGGGGTTGCGGGATGTCCTGGATCCAAGGTTGAGGATCGAGTGAGTATGGCTGGCCTAGACCGCGTCGGACTCAAGGGTCATTACCTGCGGCCCTTGACCGAGAACGAGATTGATCGCATTTGCCAGGGCTCGATGAATGGTGCAATGTCCCTCCGGGAGCGGGCCGGTGAGACAGTCGCACGGATCCTGGAGCAGCACCAGCCACCCCCACTGGGCGAGGAGGCTAGCCGGCGGATCGCAGCCATCGTGGCCGAAGTAGAGAGGAGGTAAGTCAGAAGGGGTGGGATACGGAGCAGAAGCGCTACTGGAACTTCGCAATTTGAGCACGGTCTATCCCACCAAGCGCGGGGTAGTGCAGGCAGTAGATAGTATCAACCTCACACTGAACGAGGGGGAAATCTTGGGCATTGTGGGTGAGTCGGGTTGCGGGAAGAGCACTATACTGCTCTCCGTCCTGCGGCTAATCCACCGGCCCGGACATATTGCCCGGGGTGAGATTCTGTTCCGGGGCCAGAACCTGCGAGCGCTATCTCAGCGAGCGATGTGCACTATCCGGGGGAAGGAAATCGCTATGATCTTCCAGGATCCTCTTTCCACCCTGAATCCGGCCTTCCCTGTGGGTGAGCAGGTCCGCGAGGCGCTGCGCCTGCATCGCATCCTGGATGGATCACGGCTGCCGTGGCCCTTCAATTTTGCGCAGTGGCGCCGCGAAAAGGAGCGCGTGCTTGAGGTGATGCGCGAGGTGGGTATCTCCTCGCCCATGGATCGGTATGCGGCGTATCCGCATCAGCTCTCGGGAGGCATGCAGCAGCGCGCGCTCATTGCTATTGCGTTGGTATGCGGGCCGGCCTTGCTCCTGGCCGATGAGCCCACCACCGCGCTAGACGTCACCATCCAGGCCCAGATCATGGATCTGATGTGGCAGATCAACCGGGAACACGGCACGGCCATCATCCTGGTTACCCATGACCTGGCATTAACCGCTGAATTCTGCGACACGATTGCTGTGATGTATGCCGGCCGCATCGTAGAGCGTGGCACCGTCGATCAGGTCGTCGAGAGTCCGCAACATCCATACACGCAGGGATTGCTTGAGTGCCGGCCAAGCATCGCTGTACGAGGTCAGCGTGTGCGGCCAATCCCCGGCAATGTGCCAGATCTGGTCGGTCTTCCGGCGGGCTGCGCCTTCGCGCCGCGTTGTCCGCATCATCAGCCGGCGTGCGATGAAGGCCCAATCCCTATGATTGAGACGGGGGCCGGCCACATCAACCGTTGTTTGATCCATCTGAACTACGCGCGCGAAGAGGATTGGGATTGGAGTGACGAGGTCCAGAGCGAGGGCGCAAAACGTGAAACGTGATGGCGTTTTCTCTCTCGCGCATCACGTTTCACACCGCAGGTCATTGTGAGCAAATCGATGAGGAATCTAAACACTGACAGAACTGACCCCCCGCTGATTGAGGCCCGAAACATCCGCAAGTACTTCCTCATCCGGCCAAGCATCTTGACGCGGGTGTTGGCGCGGGCCCGAGAGAAGATTGTCCGAGCCGTTGATGGGGTGGACCTGCGCATCTGGCCTGGTGAGACCCTGGGCTTGGTGGGTGAAAGCGGTTGTGGCAAGACGACACTGGGCCGTGTTCTAACTCGCCTCTGCGAGCCGACGTCGGGTGAGATTTCCTTTCAAGGACATCCTCTTCGGGGAGACAAAGTCGTTGCGTCGTTGAATGGCACGGATACCCCCCAGGAAGTGAAGTATTATCGCCTGGCCCAGATCGTCTTTCAGAACCCGTACTCTTCGTTGAATCCCCGTAAGCCGGTGCGCGACATCATCGGCACGCCGCTGTACCACCGGGGTGTCACCGATCCCCTTGAACGTGAGGCGGCGACGATCCAGCTCCTAAATCGTGTTGGGCTGAGCAAGCACCACATCGATTCCTACCCTCATCAGTTTTCCGGTGGTCAGCGACAACGGATCGGCATCGCCCGAGCGTTGGCCATGCAACCCCGCTTCATCGTGGCCGATGAGCCGGTGTCTTCGTTGGACGTCTCGATTCAAGCCCAGGTCATCAATCTTCTGGAAGAGCTCCAGGAGGAATTCGATCTTACGTATCTATTCATTGCCCACGACCTCAGCGTGATCAACTACATCAGCGATCGGGTGGCGGTGATGTACCTGGGCCACATCGTCGAGATGGGACCGACGGACCATCTCTTCGAGGAGCCTCGGCATCCCTATACGCAGGCGTTGTTGGCGGCTATCCCCCGTGTCCGGAAGGAGGCCCGGCGGGAACGGATTATCCTATCCGGCAGCGTGCCCAGCTCGATCGATCCGCCCTCCGGTTGCCCGTTCCATCCCCGCTGTTTCACCAAGGCAGGTGACATCTGCGAGAATAGGTACCCGCCCTTCTTCCAGGTGGGCGGACAGGAGGTGGCGTGCTGGATCTACGACGATCATCCCGTGGCCGATGACCAACTCGCAGCATCGCGGGTAGACACGGGTTCGGTGCAGGTTGAAACATGAGGGTCCTCGAACTGGCCGGCACGCACTATGAGATGGGCCGGCAGCACGGCCACCAGATTCGTGATCTGCGGCCTATTTTCTTACAGGCCGTGGATCAGCGCCTGGCGAAGCTGGCGCAGTCCGAGGCGGACGTGCAGCCCCTGGTGACAGAGCTCCGGTCAGCCTGGGAGGTGACAGCCCTTCCGACGGTGGAGATGCTGCGCGGTATCGCCGACGCGCTCGAACTGGAGTGGGACCCCTTCTTCCGCTATACCATCGCTTCGTACCTGGAGGATCGTAGGGCCGCCGCCGCCCACGCCGAAGGCTGCACGGCGTGGGCGGCGGCTGCACCGATTGCGCGGGACGGCACCCCGATTCTGGCGAAAAACCGCGATTACCGGTTGGCTCACCTGCCATTGCAATGTCTGGCCCGCGCCCGTCCCGCCGAGGGATACCGCTATGCGTACGTGACCAGCGCCGGCAGTCCAGCGGTGTTCAGTTCAGGCATGAACGAGGCCGGCCTGGCCGTGGCCGACACCCACGTCACTTCGCTGGACATCGGTCCCGGTGTGGCGCGCTACTCCGTCGAAATGGCGTGCTTGGAGTACCATGACAGCGTAAAATCCGCTCTGGATTACCTGCGGGGCGTGTCCCACATTGGCGACGGCACGTTGGTAGTTGCTGACGCCACGGGTGACGTGGCTGTCTTCGAGGCGGGTCACGCGCATCAGGGCGTAATTCATCCCAAGGACGGCTTTGTCGTCAGCACCAACCACTTTGTCACAGAGTTGCTACGTGACCAATGGGTGGATCGCAATCCGGCGGATCTGCGCGGGAACTCCGAGCGCCGGCATGCCAGGGTCACGGCGGCATTACAAGCCGCTCAGGGCCAGGTGGGCGCCGGCTGGGCGCAGGCATTGATGACCAGCCACGGCCGTTCACAGGATGCCATCTGCAGGCATCCGGACATTGAGCCTCACTCCGCTACTATCTCCACAGTGCTTTACTTCCCCGAGGCCGGTGAGTTCCTCTTCGCCAATGGCCGGCCGTGCCAGGCTAAGTTTCACGCCTGGTCGGTTATCTAAACTGATGCCTGGCCGACGCCGTACTGATCACGGGCGAAGCCCAGCAGGCCCAGTTCTTCCAGCTTGTCCGCCGGCGCGCGGAACGTGACCTGAACCACACCGGGATGCCGGCCAATCTCAATGGCGCCGGTGATGGTCGCCCGGTTCTTCACCTCGGGCACCGGCATGTCGAGCAACTTTGCTGCGCGTTCCAGCCCGTTGTCGGTGGCGGCGTTTAGGTCCGGCCCGGTGCCGATCACCGAGATCGGGACCGACTCCTCGATGGCCTCGATGCCCCACATGCCGGCCATGTCCTCTGCCCGCGCTTTCTCTTCCTGCGTCAGCGGGCGGGCCAGGAAGGGCAGGTCCTCGAGGACAGGGAACAGGATCAGCCCGTCGATGCAGGCATCGGGAACGCCGGCGTCGTGCCGAACTACCCCACGAACAGGCTTGAGGTGTTTAACTGTCAGGAAAACTGATCGCCTGCACGCAGCTCCTCTGTTCTTTTGCTCCTATGCTTCCTTGCCCCTCCGCGCCTCTGCTCGCTTCTCCTTGACACAAGAACATATGTTCGGATATAATAGCCCCCCGGAAGTGATCTTCAACTCGTTCACCAAATGACGTCCGACATACCGTGGGCAAGAAGAGCAAGAAACGCAAGCTGGATGCGTTGGCGGCATCGCTCCAGCGCCGATACGGCCCCCGTGCACTGGGGCGAACCAAAAAGCCGGCCACCGACAAGCGAGGCTTTCCCCACATCTCCACCGGCTTCCCGAACTTGGATCAGGCGCTGGGCATCGGCGGGCTGCCTCGGGGCCGGATCACCGAGTGCATCGGGGCCTACAGTGCTGACTGAGGACGGGCAAAATGTTGCACATTTGACCGATCAGCAATTTTACAATAGAATGAGGCTATAGCAAGACAAGACTGTCCGGCTGTTTGGAATAGGTTTGCGATTTTGAACCGCCTGACACAGAAGGTCAGGCGGTTTGTTTTTTCGGATAAATTGTACCATTTGCGAATCGCGGGAACCGACACGCTGGCAAGGGGTCAGCCATAGGAGTGCTTCATGGGCAAGAAACTGTATGTGGGAAACCTGTCGTACGACACGAACGAGAGGCACTTGCGCGAGTTGTTTGAGCAAGCGGGGACGGTCGAGTCGGTGGTCATTATCACCGATCGCGGTACGGGACGCTCCAAGGGCTTTAGTTTTGTCGAAATGAGCTCAGATGCCCAGGTGCAGGAGGCAATCAATCGGTTCAATGGTCACACCCTGGACGACCGTCAGATCAAGGTCGATGAAGCACGTCCCAGGCGTGAGGGGGCCGGACGAAGTGGCGGCGGCCGGCGTGGACGTGGTGGTCGCCCCCGGTATTGACCCGAGAGGAGCATATCGCATGTTCACCGTGACAAGTGAAGCAGCGGCTGCATTAAGAAGCATGCTGGATGAAGCGGATGATCGGCCGGAAGACCATACCTTCCGCATCGGCTATGATGAAACGGCCCGGCTCGGCCTGGTCTGGGATGAGCCGGCCAACGAGGATCACCACATTCAAGTGAATAATGAGACTGTTCTGTTGGTCGATGAAGATGTCTGGAACAGGCTTGACGACGTGATCATGGATGTGGTCGAAACGGATGAAGGACCGCAGCTGACGCTGCAACGGAAGGCAGGCTAATTGGTGATGGTCTGACGTATAGTTCCCATTCTCGGACTTGACGACTTCGGTTCCTCCATTGTTCTTCCAGCTTCATGAAGATCTGACCGAACCGCTCGATCTCTTCGTCGCTCAGGGAGCCGGCCTCAATGCGCCGGAGCGCCTGGCGTTCCAGGAGCTGGCGCAGAAACTCGATCGAGGTCAGGACCAGTTTGGCCAGCCCCCGTTCTACCCCTTCGGGATCGGTGTTGACCCGGCGGTGCAGGGCACTGCCGGTCCGCTCCAGTTCCGTGGCGAAGGCCTCCAGGTCGCCCGGATCGCACAGTGGCTTCTCTCCCCCCAGTGGTCCAGGTCAGGAACTGGCATCTTCGTTTTCCTCTTACGTCGGCCGCCGGCGGTCTGTGGTCGCCCCAAAGCATGCGCGGCCTCATAGATGTGGGGCCGCGCACCCGCTTCAGGCTGGCTACGAAGTCAGCCACCGGCCTGCGCGGTATCGCGTGGGGATCAAAGTAGACAGGACCTTGACAGAGTGCTCAGAATGTGCTATACTGTTAGCTAGATAATCTGCTAGATAATCTGGGATAAGGAATGGGTATGCATCTTGCAAAACGGAAGGTGCGCTCGGCGGGGCGCACCAGTGGCAGTGTCGAGATCACCCTGCCAGTGGAAGTGCAGGCTCTGGTCGGCATCGAGTGCGAGATCATCCTGCAGGACGGGGTCCGGCCGCAGATCGTCTTGCAGCCCGACCTCTCCGTGGCTCAGGCTCTCTTCATCGAGTTGTGGGAGATGCTGCGCCGGGGCCTGGGTGCTGTGGGCGATATCGGCGACTTCGCCCTGAGCGACTTTAACGTGGCTCTCGTGCCTCCCCGCCACTGGTACGAGCGCCCTCCTCTGTCCTACAACGACGCTCTGACCCTTCAAAGGTATATTGAGCAGAAGGCCTCCTCATCTCGCATCCAGAGCAGTGTTGCCTTGCTGCGTCTGATTACCTTCCTGGCTATCAACGCCAGCTACCGGCTGGGGATCAAGGGTCAGCTAGCCATCGCCTTCGGCGACGCGCTGGGCTACCTGGTGACCGGGGCCAGCGGTGGCCATGGCAGCGAGTTCGAGCGGGACGCGGCCCTGGCGGCCTACGGTGCCGGGCAGCGGCTGGTTGCCGGCCAGATCGAGGCTCTCTCCATCGAGGGCGACTGGACGGTAGCTCGGGAAGGCCTGCAGCGGGTCCACGAGTTGTTCGCCGCCTGGCAGGCGGACCCGGCCGAGTACCAGGCAGCCCGGGATCGTTGGTGGCAGGCCAGGATCACCGTGGAAGCGGGCGCGACGGTCTCTACCGTGGAGGCCTACCTGCGGCAGGAGGAGGCCCTGGAGTAACCAGAGAAGTGCTGATAGTGGGGTCAAACTGATGGCCGCCGCATACTTGAGGCTTGTACTGAGCCCTGTCCCTTCGATAAACTCAGGGCGTCGCCTGAGCCGTGTCGAAGGGCCAGTCGAAGTGAAGGTGTCCACCCTGGCGGCCACCACTGCGGTCTTGCTGGCCGGCGGCTCGACGTCGGCCAGCAAGACGCACTCTTTGTTGGCAGATGGCTGATAGCCGATAGCTAGTGGCCTATGGCCATCAGCTATCAGCTATCAGTGTGAAAGGAGATATCATGGCTAAACGGAAGACAGGAAGAGAAGAAGGGGGCCAGGTCGATTTCGGCCTGGGAGGCTTGTTCAAGGGAGTTGGTAGCCTGATTGACCTGATCTCGGAGATGGTTGAGGAAGGGGAATCAGAGGTCAGCCGCCACGGCGAGTTCACGATCAAGGACCTCGATCAGGCGCGTGGGGTCTACGGTTTCAGCGTGCGCATGGGGTTGGGCGGCACGCCCACCGTCGAGCACTTTGGCAACATCCGCGCCACCGATGAAGGGCCAGTGGTGGTGGCCGAAGAGCGGGAGCCGCTGGTAGATGTCTTTGACGAAGGTGAGCTGATCCTGGTGGTGGCCGAAATGCCCGGGGTGGACAGGGACGACATCCAGATCGAGATCCAGGACGACATCCTGGCCCTGTTAACGAGAGGAGAGAGAAAGTACGCTAAAGAGATCCTGCTGCCCTCGCCGGTTGACGCGGATACGATGGAAACCACCTATCGCAACGGGATACTCGAGGTTCGGCTGCGCAAGGTGGGGTAGAGGATGGAGAGTGGAGAATGGAGAAAGGAAATTCACAGGAAAGAGGCGGAGGAATAAGCATTGACCTGGGGCTGGGCGAGATGTTCAAGGGACTGGGTGACTTGATCAAGCTGGCAACCGACCTGGCAGACAAGGTGGATTTGTCCGAGCTCGATGAGGAGAAGCTTGCCGAACTGCGGCGCGCCGGCCAGACGAGGGTCGGCGGGATACCGAGGGGTGTCTACGGCGTCTCGGTGCGAAGGGGGATTGGTGGCATCCCCAGGGTGCAACCCTTCGGCAACATCCGTCGCACCGAGCGGGGGCCGGTCATTGACGAAGTGCGGGAGCCCCTGGTGGACGTCTTCGACGAGCAGGATGTGCTGTTGGTCATCGCCGAGTTGCCTGGTGTGGAAGAGAAAGATATCCAGATCGAGGTCCGTGACGGTCTTCTCAAGCTCTCCACAATGACCAAGGGGAGAAGGTACGCCACAGAATTGCAGCTCTCCTGCCCGGTCGAGGAAAGCATGGTGAAGCCCACCTACAAGAACGGTGTCCTGGAGATCAGGCTGCGCAAGATCGAGGCTGACAAAGAGAGCACGTGATGCCGTGTCCTGAGCCTGCCGAAGGGAGGAGACTGTTCTACGTGCCCATCATCCACGCCGGCGCGGATCTGGGCAGCGTGGCTTCCCAAGTGGAGGAGCGAGGCCGGGCGATGAGCGGTGAGGAGGCGTGGAGTGAGCACAAGCGGACAGTGGCGGGCTTCTGGGAGGCCATCGCCTGGTACTTCGCGGGCCTGGATGTCCGCGGCTACCAGATCTACCAGGATGGCCTGGCTGCCGACGGCGTGCTGGGTATGCGCATTGTGGAGGACGCCGCCAGCAAGGGTAGCCCCAACTACCAATTGATCAAGAGGTTGGTGGAGCGGGGAGCGAGGATAGTGAAGACGGAAGACGTCTCCATCGTTCTCAAGGAAGTGGAAGGCATCAAGAACGTTGCGAACGCTCGAACGCTGGCTGGGAAGTCTTGGGCAGTTCTAAAGTACGAGCTCATGAAAGACAAGCTCCTTGAGGAAAGGGATCGGCACATCGCCCATACCATCAATAGCACCTTGGAGCGAAACGGTATTCTGTTCATCGGTGCCTTCCACAACGTCATTCCCAGGCTGGCCGAGGACATCGTGGTCGAAGAGGTCAAAGCCAGGGAGAAGGTCACCGAGTACCAGAAGAGCTTTTTCCTGCGGCGAAAACAGGCTCGCACAGAAGAACTGGCCGCATACCTGGTGGCGGCCATCGAATAGACGTGAAACGTAAGCGGAGAATGGAAGGTGGAGAGTGGATGATGGAAAGTGGATGATGGAGGCTTAGTGTAATTCGTGGAACCCGTGGAATTCGTGGTTGCAAAGGAGTTCGTGTGGCTTTGAATAACAACCGTGCTGAAGGCAACTCGATATCGTTGCGTGTGGCCGAGGCCCAGGCCAAGGACGTCGGACGGGGCATCGCCCGCCTCGATCCCCGGGACATCGAGCGACTGGGGGCGACCATCAGCGACATCGTCGAGGTCCGGGGTGGGCGAGCCACGGCGGCCAAGCTGATGCCGGCCTACCACGCCGACCGGGGCAAGGGGATCGTACAGATCGACGGCATCATCCGCCAGAACACCCAGATAGGCCTGGGCGAGAAGGTCAGCTTGCGCAAGGTGGACTACCAGAGGGCCCGATCCGTCACCCTGGAGCCACTGACCGCGACCCGGGCGCTGCCCCGCGGCTCTGACAGCCGCTACGTGGGCCGGCTGCTGGAGGGGCTGGTGCTGACCCCAGGCGACCGGGTGCGGGTCAACCTCTTTGGCACCCGGGCCGTGGACTTTACTGTGACCGACTGCGCGCCGGCCGGTGTGGTCATCGTCGGGCGGGCCACGGCAGTACGCATCAAGGGGGACGGAGCGCAGGAGGGCCGCGCCCTTCAGGTTACCTACGAGGACATCGGCGGTCTGGACCGAGAGATCCAACGCATTCGCGAGATGATCGAACTGCCGCTAAAGTACCCCGAGGTCTTCGAGCGGCTGGGAATTGACGCACCCAAGGGCGTGCTGCTGCATGGACCGCCGGGATGTGGCAAGACCCTCATCGCCCGCGCCGTGGCCAACGAGACGGCGGCCTACTTCACCCACGTTAGCGGGCCGGAAGTGATTCACAAGTACTATGGCGAGAGTGAAGCTCATCTGCGCGCCATCTTCGAAGAGGCCAGTCGTCATGCCCCGGCCATCATCTTCCTGGACGAGATCGACGCCATCGCCCCCAAGCGGCAGGAGGTGCAGGGCGAGGTGGAGAAACGGGTGGTGGCCCAGTTGTTGGCCCTGCTGGACGGGCTCAAAGAGCGGGGGCAGATCATCGTCATCGGAGCTACTAACATCCCCAACGTCCTTGACCCCGCCCTGCGCCGGCCCGGCCGCTTCGACCGCGAAATCGCCATCAGCATCCCCGACAAGAACGGTCGCCTGGAGATCCTACAGATCCATACCCGGGGCATGCCCATGGCCGAGGCGGTGGACCTGGAGAAGCTGGCCCAGATCACCCATGGTTTTGTGGGAGCAGATCTGGAAGCGCTTTGCCGGGAAGCGGCCATGATCACCCTGCGCAAGATTATGCCGGACATCGACTTCGCCATGGTCAACATCCCCTACGAACAACTGCTGGAACTGGAGGTGACCCAGGATGCTTTCCTGGCCGCCCTGGCCGAGATCGAGCCATCGGCTATCCGCGAAGTGTTCACCGAGGTACCCGACGTCAAGTGGGACGACGTGGGCGGGCTGGAGGACGTCAAGCGCACCCTGCAGGAGACCATTGAATGGCCGCTAAGATACGGAGACCTGTTCGAGCAGGCCAGGACCACGCCGCCCAAGGGGATCCTCTTGACCGGCGCGCCGGGCTGCGGTAAGACACTCCTGGCCAAGGCAGTGGCCTCGGAGAGCGAGACTAACTTCATCTCCGTCAAGGGGCCCCAGTTGATGTCCAAGTACGTGGGCGAAAGCGAGAAAGGGGTGCGGGAGGTCTTCAAGAAGGCCCGGATGGCAAGCCCATGCATCGTGTTCTTCGACGAGCTGGATGCCCTGGCGCCGCTGCGGGGCTCCGGCGACAGCACCCACGTCAGCGAGCGAGTGGTCAGCCAGTTCCTGACGGAGATGGATGGCATCGAGGACTTGAAGGGGGTAGTAGTGCTGGGAGCCACCAACCGGCCGGACATCATTGACCCGGCGCTGCTCAGGGCCGGCCGCTTCGACGTGGTGCTGGAGCTGCCCGTTCCCGACCGCGCCGGCCGCCTGGCCATCTTCCAGGTACACACTCGGGGCAAGCCCCTAGCCTCCGACCCCTCGGCAGGCTCAGGGCAGGCTGTGGATCTGGAAGCCCTGGCTGATGAAAGCGAGGGACTGGTAGGGGCTGACATCGAGTCCATCTGTCGCCAGGCCGCCATGCTGGCCATCCGTGAGTTCCTGGAGCAAAATGAAGAGGAGTCCATGGACCCCACTCGCTTCCAGATTAGTATGCGCCATTTCCGCGCTGCTCTGCGGGCAGTGACTGCCCTGCCGGGGACGTCATGAGAGACACCCTGGCCGATTTACAGACCGAACACACTATGCTATAATAAACGTGGATTGACCGCCGGATGGTGACCGCTTCTCGCCAGCGCGAGAGCGCGATCAGTGGGGTCAAGCCGATGGCCTCCGCGCCGGTGAGGCTTGTACTGAGCGTAGCCGAAGTGAAAGTGTCCACCCCGGCGGTCACCCCCCTGGCCCCAGCGGGTTAGGGGATCTATCCTGAGCAGGGAAACTCACACTCGGGGGTTGCTACGGTGACTCTCCTTGTCCAGGGAGTCGAGCAGAGGCGACCTCGCCCTTGAGGGGCGAGGTCGCCTTTTTGGTGACTAGCGACATTTCTCAAGGCAATTGGTTAAGTCTAGAGACGGGCTGTCACCACGACAAAAGTTACCGACAGTTTTGCGCTGTACCCAGCGCGACATCAAGTTACTTGACATCAACCCAGTGGCGTGATAGAATTCGCCCTATCGTTCACCAATGAATGGGATCAGTACCACCGCCGGAGTTGTGATCGATTTTTTCGTTCATGTTGTTGTCTCCCATCGATGGTGATGAAGGGCGAAGAACCCCTTTTCCGGACGAGGAGGGAGTATTGACAAAAGTAGCTAGGTGTCCTCACTGTTACATCACCGTCGTAGCCAAAGTTGGGGTGCGCTCCCGGTGCCCCAACTGTTCTGGGTGCTTCGCAATCGAGGCCGCGTATGGCCGGGGGACCGCCAGATCAGTGTCAGCAGGGACCCCACAACTCGCCTCCCGGTTGGAGGCGATGGCCCGCCGTTGGGCAAAGGTGCAGGAGAAAATACGGGAGGCCGCTGCGCGAGGCGAAGACGTGACTCCCAAGATTATGTCCGATGGTAGGCTGGCCATACTCGGCACCGTTATAGACCTGGGCCAGTTAAGCCAACTGACAGAGAAAGCCAGGCGGTCCGAGACTGCTTCGCCCTGGAGAAGTCGTTCCCGCAGAAATGGAAGGGGTAGCTCGACAACCTCTGGTCGTTTCGCCAGTGGCCATGGGGTAGGGAACCGCCCTGGCAAGGAATTGGCCACCCAGGTCGGTAGGCCCGACGAGAGGTTGGGACGGGGAAGGATGAGCGACCCTCCCAAATATCCCCAGTACCCAAGCTGGGAGGCATTTGACGAGGAGCACGAGTACCAAGTGATCGTGCACTTCCCGCATCACCTTGATCACGAAGTAAAGGCCACCGCCAGAGATGGGCTGTTCATCATCGAGAGCTTGAAGCACGACGCCCCCCGCAGGTTCTACTACGAGTTTGTGCTGCCCGAACAGGTTCTCCCATCGAGTCTGCGGCGAGTATCGCATAACGGCACCTGGGTTTTTCGGTTTGACAAGAAGACGCTTGAGGCGTCATAGGCCCCCGCCGTTTCTTCCTTGCCAGCCAGTGATGGCTCGCCTGGATTCGTGCCTGCGGTAGTAGCGCGCTTTGTCCTCATACATATTGGCGTCCGCCTGGTTGAGAGCCACCCTCAACCCGGTCTCATCCTCTGTAGAGGCATATCCGATGGCCAGGCTCAGGGTCAGGCCAGGATCTGGATTAGACCGGTTCCACCCCCTCTCCGCCGCTCTGAGGCGGCTGACAAAGTGTGAAGCATCTTTCTCTGTCGTCTCGGATAGGAGAATGACCATTTCGTCGCCGCCGTATCTGGCCACCACCTCGGAGGCACGGCAGGTATCTCGAAGCAACCTGGCCGTCTCTCTGATGATCATGTCTCCCTTGGCGTGGCCGAAACGGTCATTGATATACTTGAGGTTGTTGATGTCAACCATGACGACCGTTACGATGGTCCCGTACCTTTGAACCCCGGCTTCCTCCCTGGCCAGTATCTTCTCAAAATGCTGGCGGTTATAAAGACCGGTAAGCCCATCGGTGATGGACAGCTTTTCCAGTTCCTTGTTCTTTCTCTCCAGCTCTGCCAGCAAGCACTTGTTTTCCATGATGAGCCGCTGTCTTTCCAGGGCCTTCTCCGCGGTGACCACCAGCTCTTTGAGATCAAACGGCTTGACGAGGTAGCCACACGCACCGTCATTCAAAGCTTTGATGGCCGTTTCCACGCTGGCAAAGGCAGTGATAATGATGATCGCCGTATCGGGCGAAACCTCTCGCGCCAGGTCTACGAGTTCCATACCGTTCTTATCTGGTAATCTTATGTCGGTGACAACCAGGTCGTAGTTGGCGTTCTTGATCCTCTCTGCTGCCTGACACCCCATGGTAGCGATGTCTGTCCGGTAGCCCTTTCCGCGAAAGAGGTAGGCCAGGGTCTCGCACATATCAGTTTCGTCATCAACTATCAGGAGTTTAACCTCTTCAGCCATCTGGATTGGTCCTCAACCCTTTTCCTCCGCAACACGAACAGGTGAGCCAGGCGCTTTCCCCTGCCCTCTCCTCACCTGCTCGACGGTCGCCAGATACTTTCGCCACTCCTCCCGGCCCTCCCTGTTCTGGGCGGCGTAGTCGTCCAACTGGCTCCTGGCCTCGGCCTTGAGCTTACGAAGCTCAGTGCTACGAATTTCGTGTTCCTCTTCAAACTGGGCGATGAGGCCACGGATCTCCGCGTGGCGGGCCAGGCGGTCGGCTTCGATCTGAAACATGAGCTCGCGTATGTACTCCCGATTGTGGGCCACCTGCGCGGCGTGCATCTGGGCCATCCGCTCCACCAGATCCGGCCGGCCACACTCCGCAGCAGCGCGAGCAATGGTCTGCAACTGTTTGCGTTTGAGCATCTGGCCTTCTCCTCTTCAGAAGTCCCCAATCTCGTCGTAGATCTCGGCGCGAAGCAAGGCGGCCTGCTCCTCGGCGGTATCCGCCTCCTCCAGTGCGCCCACCCGGTCGCCCGGCGGCTTGTACTGAGCCCAGTCGAAGTGATGGTCCCACCCCTGAGCGTCCCGCCACCAGACCAGCTCTCCGTCGGTGTGATACTCGCCATCCCGGGTGTTGTAGAAAGGGTTCCCCTTCTCCACCAGCCAGGCCACGATCTCCTCGCGCGCCTCTTCGGACAGAATGATTGCCATCGCTATACCCTCCTCCGAGCCCTCTGTCTTCCAGCCACCTCATCCGGCTTCCGCTTAAAGAAACCCGGTTTTTCCGCTGGAACGGGTAAGGCACTGCCCATGAAAGCGACTGAACAAGCTGTAACTTCTGATTCTGCAAGCAAAAATCGGGTTTCCAAAAAGATACTCACGCCGGGTAGTAGAGACCGTCCTCCTTCTCGCGGACGCGGCGCGCCTGCACCAGGTCCTGCAAGGTCTGCTCCGTCTCACCAGGCGAGAGGCTGAATAACACCTGGACGTCCAGTGGCCGCACGCCGGGGAAGTTGGTGATGTGGGTCGCGATCTGATCGGCCACGGAGGCCGGCGGAGGGGGAGCAGTGGGGCGTTGAGGCGCCGGCCTCACAGCGGGGACCGGCGATGGTGGCGCTGGTCGCACCGCCGGAGCGGGTGGGCGGGGTGCGGACTGCCGCTGGTGGCCCACCACCCCCCGCCCGGCGCAGAAGATGCAGGCCAAATCGTATTCAGTGTCCGGCTGGCGGCCGGTCCCACGGCATCGCGGACAGGTCACCGTGGGCCCCCTGACCGTCATCACCCCTCGACCCTTGCAGGCGCTGCACGTCAGCCGCCGGCCGCGCACCTTGCCCGTGCCCCCGCAGGTCGCGCAAGGCACGTAGGGAGCCACCACGCGGTTGTAACCCTTGCCGCCGCAGACAGAGCAGTTGGACTCGGGACCGGGCACCCCGAAGGGGTCTTTGCCCGCCCCGTAGCAGTAGGCACATTTGACATCCAGCATCTCCCCCGGCTCCCCCGAAGGAACCTCAACCCAGTCACGATGATTGGCCATCCTCTCACCTCCGTCGCACTCAGGGGATTTCGGACCGTGGTCGGTCGCGTGAAGCGTATTCCGTCACGTGGCGGGTCTCCTCTAGCGGGAGCAGACCCACCGCTTCTGCATACTTCAGATAGGTGTCAACAGAAATAATGGCTGCTCGTTCCTCTATGACAGCCAACTCGAGGGGGACGCCAAGTAACTCTAACAATACTTCCCGGCGCTCGATGACGATCCCCCGGTCCAGAACGCGGTCCAGGACCTCCATCAGGCTGTATGAGGCAGGCATTTTTTCCACGGCCATTACCCCCACCCCTCGGCTTCTCCTCCGAGGGCCACGATCTTGGCCGCGAAGGTATAGGGCGGCCAGGGGCCGGTGAAGCGAACCTCTACACCCTCCTCTTCCCTGATCTCCCCCAAGGCCTTCCCCAGGACCTCCATCCGGTCCCTTTTCACCAGCAGGGACAGGTTCATAATCATCTGCTTGTCCGGGTGCTTTTTGATCCTGTTCACCTGAGTATCCTCAGCGTATCCCCGCAGCCGCTCGTAGTAGCGCCGGTAATCCTGGTCGGCTTTAGCCCCCATCTCTTTCTTCACTGTCTCGGAGATTTTGTGCTGATAGAAATAGGCCAGGCCCCTGGATTGGGTGGCCATCTCGGCGGCCAGTTTCTTGATCTCCTCGTGCTCCTCGGTGATCCGGCGCGTGATGACCTCCGGGTCCCAGAGGATCTGCACGCCCAACTCGACCTTGTCGCTGAACTCATCCAGCTTGAGCTTGAACTTCTCGTATTCTTCCGCCAGCCACCGCCGCACGTTGTCGTCGGCGCTCCGCTCCTCATCAGGCTTGATGATCACGTCGAAGCTCATGGGCAGCACCGCCCCGGCCACCTCCCAGGCGGCATCCACCACATCGCCGTGCGTCGCCACCCAGCCCTTCATCGCTTCCTCATCACCTTGGTATGGCTCGGGCAGGCAGTCGTGCACCACGGCACAGATGTCCTGATAAGATATGCCGTAGACCCTGCTGCCCCCGAGGCCGATTGGGCCGAAGTCTTCTTTATCAATGCGCGGAATCACCCCGTAGACGTACCTGGCCGGCGCTCCTCTTTCCTCGGTGTTCCCCATCCGCGCACTCCTTCTCATCAGGATCTTGAACACATGATGCGTGAAACGTGATGTGTGAACCGTCAATCACGTTTCACATCTGTTCTTCTCCAGCCGGACCTGCAACACGTTGTTGTGGTAGCGAGTGTTGAGCCGCCGGCCATCCACCGCGGCGGGCAAGGAGACCTCCTGCGGCGGCCCATCGCCGGCGGCTACGACGAGCCGGTCCCCCTCGGCCTGCACCTGGATGTCGCCTTCCTCTACCCCGGCCAACCCCATGATGACCATGACGTGGTCTCCCTCGTCGAAGATGTCGGCCGGTGGTGGCGCGTTCTCAGGCCGGCGCTCCGCCTCGCGGCACAGCCACCAACTGAAGAGGACCATCTCGCCCGTCCAGGGGTCGGCTCGCCGGGGCTCGAAGGCGAGCAACGGCTGGCCCAATATGCGGCGGGCCACGGGATTGATGGTCTCCCGGATGCGGGTCAGGACGTGCATGTGGGACGGCGCACCTGTCACCTGCCGCAGTTCCTCGATCTGGGCGTGACCGCGCTCCCACAGATACCAGATCATCTCGGCGCTGACCGGGTCCAGGGCCGCCGCCGCCCGCTCCAGGTCCTCCAACCCGATCCGGCCCTTCGACAGGCTCAGGACACCGCGGCTGGAATCCACCCGTTTTTTCGGGGCGGAATCGTCGCTGGCCAGGCCCTCCGGTCCCTCGAAGTCCACCCCCAGGCTGGTCAGCACCTCGGCCAGCCGCTGGGTCCAGGTCACCAAGTCACCGGTGATGACGGTCGCCTCTCGCCGCCGGCCTCCGGAACCGTTGCGGTACGAGAGGCGCAGGCAGGTCTTGGTAGCCAGGATGAAGGGCCTCTCCTGGAAGCCCAGCCTGGTGACGTTGCTGAGGGGCAGGTCAAGGGCCAACCTTCCAGCCTGGGAGAACAGCAATCGTTTGTCTGTCAGGCAGAGATGCCCCAACTTCCAGGAGCGCCCCGAAAGATAAGCTCCTTGTTGGCGCAGGACCATCTGCTCGTCCCCTGCTATGGGAGGATCCCTCTGACTCACCTTACCGCATCTCCTGTTTCTCGAACTCCTCGGCCCACCGCTCCGGGTTCAGTATCTTGTTTAGCACATCATCAACGACGTCATCCAGGCCGTCCCTGACGCTCTGCACGGTGTCGGCTATGCCGTGTTCCTGCTTGATCTGATCCAGGGCCGTGTCCAGATCCATCAGGGCTTCCCCCAGCCTCTCGATCTCCGCCTCGGTCAGGCTTCCCCCCTCCATCCGCCTGAAGGCCTGCAGCCGCAGGGCGTCTCTGATGATCTCCACGAGGGCGATGACCAGCCCCAGGATGCCGTGCTTGAAGTTGTTCTCGTCCAGGTCAATGACGCCAGCCATGGGTTAGTCCTTAATCCGTGCTCCGTAGTCCACAGGTAACCGTTCAGTGATCAGTGATCAGTAATCAGTAATCAGTGACCAGTGATTAGATTCTGACTACTGTTCACTGATTACTGATTGCTGATTACTGGCTACCAACTGTCTGCGCCGGGGGCTGACCCAGTCGCAACGGAGACACCCTTCCTCCAGCAGTTGCCCGACTGGAGCGGGCTGGCCGCACTGGGGACAGGTCTCCACTTCTTCGACGAAGCCGCTCAAAGCCGCCTGCCACTCGGCCAGGTTGTCACCAGCGAAAAGGGCGGTGTCCTGAGCTTGTCGAAGGGCGGTTCGCTCACCGTGCGAGTTTCGACAAGAGAGGCAGAGGACAGGCCGCTCCTTGATCAGCCCCCCCAGGTCCATGGTCTCGATCGTAGCCCCCGTTATCCCAGTAAGCGGAATGTCGAACAGGACCTTGCGCTCCTCGGTGCACCGCCAGCAGAGACGCTCAGCGGTCAGGTACAGCCAGCCCGGCCGCCAGGTTTCCTCCATGATGCCGGCGGAGGGCACCCGGTGCCACATCTTCCCCTCGGCAGTGATCTCCTCCTGACCCAGGAGGGCGTCCACCTCCGGATCGAGGGGCGGCAGGGCAGGGTCGGTGTCCAGGGGGAGCCCCAGCGCCTGCATGCTCTCCTCGATGGCCGTCACCAACTCCCCCGGCCTCTCGGCGTAGAGGTAGGCCAACCGGTCCGGGCGGGGTGCTGAGCCCATCGAAGCGTTGCGCACCAGGTAGATCATGTCCCGCTCCACGCCAGTGAAGTGGGTCTCTCTTTTGACCGCCAGCCCCCTTATGCTTTCGAAGCGGGTTTCGAACAGCATCTCGCCCGGCTCGGCGCGGAAGAGGAAGAGCCGCTTGTCGGTCAGGTAAAGATGTCCTGGCCGCCAGGCGCGGTAGATGCCGTTGCTGTACCAGTGGGCGCCGTACATGCGCAGCAGGATCTCCTCTTCGGGCAGCAGGGCTGGCTCCCTCTTTCGGACGTGCTCCCGCTCCCACTGGCGGGTGCGTGCGTCCCACTCCCGCATCAGGCCGTATTTGAGCATGGTCTCCATGCCGGCCAGGGCCGCCCGTAGATTGACCCCGATCAGGGGGATGCCGGCCACGGAGATGATGATGTCGGCCTGGATCACCAGCCCCTTTTCCAGCACCCGGTCGAGCAGGTCCACCAGGGTGGCCTTCTTTTCTCTCGTCGGCAGCAGAACGCTTTGCGCTTGCACCCCAATCCTCTACCTTCTTCAAACCCTCCACGTATGATGTGTTTGCTCTGAGGGGATGACAGTCCCCCTCAACGTGGCGGAGTCTCCCCCGCCACGAGCGACATCACACACCCCCTCCGCGGGCATCACGCCGGATAGTAGAGGCCGTCATCCTCCTCCAGGCGGATCTTGCGCGCTTGGACCAGCTCTTGCAATCCCCTCTTGGCATCCCCCTTCGATAGACCAAAGAGAGCCTCCACGTGGGTGGCCTTAACGCCGGGAAAGTTGGTAATGTGGGTCGCTATCTGATCGGCCACTGAGGCCGGTTGCTCCGAGCGGGGCAGCGAGACCGGGGCTACCTGCCCCCGCTGAATCGTGCCCGGCGCAGTCGGGGCGGCCGCCCCCGCCGAGGCCCCGAACCGATGCCCTGTCCCGGCCCCCGGCCTGACCGTCATCACCCCTTTGCCTTTGCAGGTGGTGCAGGTCATGCGGCGGCCCAGCAGCTTGCCCGTCCCGCCGCAGGCCGTGCAGATGGCGTAGGGGACGACGACACGGTTGTACCCCTTGCCCCCGCAGACGGCACATTTCGAAGTAGGGCTCGGACAGCCGAAGGGGTCCGTGCCTCGTCCGTAGCAATAGGCGCACTTCAGATCCACCATATTCTCTGGCGGACTGGCGGGCGCAGCGGCGAGCCGAGGTGGCCCCTCGCGAAGGGCGTCGTCCGGCCAGCCCCAGGAAGCCTGAGATCCCCCGGCCGCCTGAGGCACCTCGGCCTCCTCATCTGCCGGCTCCAGGTCCGCCAGCGTGATGCTCCCCCGCTTCAACAGCTCCTCTATTCCTTTAGCCGTAATCTTGCACAGTCCCCGGTTGGTCATGTCAATGTAGTCGGCCTGCCCCAGGCTCCGGCAGATGGTCCTGGCGTACTCGGGGCCCACGCGCATTGCTTGGGCCACCATGCTGTAGCCGGTTTGCCCCCCGTAACGATGGATGATCTCCAGGGCCTGCAATTCACGGTTGCTTACTGGCATCTGTTTCGCTCCCTTCTCAAGACTTTTCCTCATCGTTTCTCCCTCAACCACCTTCCCTGTGCGCTGATTCCCGTACGGGCACCGCTCCCTTGCCGTGGCAGCGCCGACAGGTCATCCACTGTCCGGCGATGCGCCCAGTCCCCCGGCAGGCCGGGCACCAGGCGTAGGGCGCTCTGATGTACACCCATCCCCGGCCGTTGCACACGCCACAGTTGGCTCGCGAAGGCGGGTGGCCGAAGGGGTAGACGCCCCGCCCGTCGCAGAAGCCGCAGCGCACCGCCACCACCCTGCCCGGTTCCGCTGGCTCTCCCCTCTTAGGCTCCGTCATTTCCCTTCATGTCACGTAATTCGTCCAGCTCAATCGCCAGCTCTTGCCTGAGTCGCTCCTCCAACTCCCTCTGCCTTGCCCTTTCCTCGTCCTCTCTGGTTGTGGTCGTGGGCGTTGGGTAATCGGCGAAATCGGCGATGCTGTCCAGGATCTCCTCTGCTATCTGGAAAATCGGCATGTGGACCCTCTCCTATCCCTTCCAGCCACAGAGATAGCAACCCCGCTTGATCAGTTCGCTCTTCAATACCGTGCGGCCGCACTGGGGGCATTTCACCTTCAGACCCCTCGGCTCAGGTGGCCCTTTGGCGCCGGGCTTCCAGCCGCAGAGATAACAGCCGCCCCTCTTTCGGACCTCGCCTTTCAGCACGAAACCACGGCAGTTGAGGCACTGCACATATCTGGGGTCCTGCCGCATCTGGTCTTCTTTTCTTGCCGCGTCCGCGATCTTATCCATCAGGATCCAGAAGGGCTCCATGAACAGGGCCATGTTTATCTCCTCCTTTCTCCCGACCGCCGGTGGATCGGTCAGGAGACCGGCCACAGCAGTGGAAGATGGAAAGGGGATGATGGAAAATGGAAATCTGAGCTCCTCCATCCTCCGTTCTCCATCTTCCACCCTCCATCCTCCATTCTCCATCTTCCATTTAGACGGCCTCTGCGGTCAGGGCTTCGGCGCGGGCGCTCACCCAGCCGCACCAGGGGCAGCTCACGGTGAGTAGCTCTTCGGCCGGCACCCGCTTGCCGCACTGGGGGCAGGGCTCCTTCGCGATCTGGGCTTCCCTCCAGGCCGCCGTTTCGATGTTCGTCCCGGAGGGAAACTCCAGGCCATATCTGGCCGCCGTCTCGAAGGAGGCCAGGGCAGCCCGGATCTTGATGCCCAGCAGCTCCACGCCGACCACGGAGACGGTGATGTCGGCATTGATCACCAATCCCTTGTCCAGGACGGCATCAATCACGTCCACCAGGGTGCCAGCCCCGTCCCTGGTCGGTTCCATGTATTGTCTGGCCAATTCTATCTTCCTCTCTCTCTCACAATGCCCCGGTCTCCTCCAGCCTGGCCCGGCGCTCCTCCTCAGCCCGCTTCTGGGCTTCGATGTCGGCCAGTATCTCCTTGACCCGCGCCCGGCGTGCCTCCTTGATGTCCGCATACCGCTGCGGCGTGTAGAGCTGCTCCAGGAGCCAGTAGAGGTGCTTCGCCCGGTAGCTTTCCCCCTTGCTCTCAAAGAGATAGGCCAGGTCCAGCATCTTCTCCCTGGCCTCCTCTTCCTCCGGAGTGCCATGATAGTGGTCAATGATCTGCCGGTAGCCGTCAATGGCTTCGCTGTAGTGCTCCTTCTGCTCTGCCTCGTGGCAAAGCCTCAGCAGCCCTTTTCTGCGAGCGGCCTCGATCTGCTCCAGGACCGTTTCTCTCGTCTTTTCCTCTTGAGCCATTCTGATGCCCTCCTTCACTTTGCTTATGGTTTATAGCTGATGGCCGATGGCTGATAGCGTATGGCTGATCCCCTGTCATCTGCCATATGCCATACGCTATACGCTATCTGCCATCTGCCAATCTTGGTACAGCATCTCCCCGAACTCGACCAGGTCCTCGATGCCCCTGACGGGGTGCGAGAGCTGAGGCGTCAGGGCCAGGCGCAGGTCAGGATGCTTGACCATCAACTGCTGGATGGTCCCCTGTTCCTGCAGGCGCCTGGCGGCGCAGAAGCGACAAGCACTATTCTGGGTGACCTTGTTGACCAGCATCTGCCGGCAGGTGATCTCCAGCCCGTCCAGGCAACACAGCAGCCGCGCGCTCTCAGCCACGGCCATGACCTCCGGCATGGTGACAGCGATGAACTCGGTCTGGGCGCTGTCCACCAGTTGCTGGCGAAGTACCCGCACCTGCCGCGAGTATTTGACCACCAGCTCGGCCAGTTTTCCCAACCGCATCGTGTTCTTGTACTTCAGCAGCATCCTGGCCGCGGCCCGGAGCCAGTTCTGGGCCATTTCGGGCGTCTCCAGGAAGCGGATCAGGTGGCCGGTGGGCGCGGTGTCCAGAATGAAGACGTCGAATTCTTCCGCCTCCGCCAACTTCATGACTTCCAGCAGGGCCATCAGTTCGTCCAGCCCTGGCGGGATGAGGTCCAGCATCTGGCTGGATACCTCATCCCGGAAGTCCCCCGCCTGCTGCCCGTGCTGTCCGCCCGGATAGCACTCCCGTTTGAATTCATCCAGTAACTGGACAACATCTATCTCGTAGGCGTACAGGTTATCGTAAGGGTCGATTTGGGTGACCTGCGCCCCTACCGGCTGATCGAAGCTGTCGGCCACCGAGTGGGCCGGGTCGGTGGAGAAGACCAGGATCCTCTGGTCAGGACGCCGGCGGGCCAGATAGAGGGCCGTGGCCGTGGCGGTGGTGGTCTTGCCCACGCCCCCCTTGCCGCCGATCATGATGAAGCGAGCCGAAGGGAGAGACAGGGAGAGGGGGAGACAAGGTGAGGGGGAGCAGGGGTGCGGGGGAGAACTGCTCCTTGTCCCCTTGTCTCCTTGTCTCCTTGTCTCCCTGTCCCCTTGTCTCGTCCGCAGGGAGTACAGCCATGTCCTCACCAGGTCCCGGTAGCGGCCAAAATCCAACCACGCCCGGGCTCTGGTCAACACAGGTGAACCCAAGCGCCTGAGAGGGAGGGAAGCCCACTTGTCCCCCTGTCTCCCTGTTCCCTTGTCCCCTTGTCCCCTTGTCCCCCAGTCTCCTCTTGAGGGCCCGGCCAGAAGTTGACCGAACTCAGTTAGTTCCTCCACCCCCCGCACCTCGTGCGAAAGCTGCGGCACAGTGAGGAGATGAAGGCCGGCGAACCTTTCCCTGATCTGAGCCAGCGCCCCAGCCTGATCCTCCCCTCTCTGCCGGCAGGTCGGGCAGCGACCGTGGTGTCCTGAGCCCTGTCGAAAGGTTGTCGAAGGGTTGTGGTTGACGACCTGGTTGATGACCAGATTCCTGACCGCCATGGGGTGCTGCCTCAGGGCGGAGACCAGACGCCCGGTCTCGTAGATAGCCATCTCCTCGGGGATGGTCACCGGCACGAATTCGGTCACCCCGGCGTCCTGCAGCAGCAATGCCACGTGTCTGATCTCCCGTTCCATCTTCACCAACCAGTGGTCCACCTCGTCGGGTCTGTAGCGGCCCACCAGGCTACGCACGATGAAGCGGTGCTTTTCCATCAGCCTGTCCATGACCTGGATCCACAGCTTCATTTGGGCCGGCAGGGCCAGCAGGCGCAGGGTGTGGCCGGTGGGCGCGGTGTCCACCACCACCCGGTCGTACTGTTGCTCCTCGGTCAGGGCCACGATCTGCATGATGGCCATCGCCTCGTCCATGCCCGGCAGGGTCAACTGCAGGAAACCGTTGATATCCTCCTCGTCGAAATAGGTTCCCCGGTCGCCGATCCTGGCGATCATGGGGTTGTATTCTTCTCTCCACTCCGCCAGCAGCCTCTCCGAGTCCAGCTCCAGGGCGAAGAGGCCTGCCCCTTCGATAAACTCAGGACACCGCCTGGACCCCGTCGCTTGTACTGAGCCCTGTCGAAGTGAAGGGTTATCCATCCCTCTGATGGACACGACCTGGCTGCCGAAACGATTGCGGATTGCGGACCCTTCGCCAGGCTCAGGGCGGTGTTGCGGATTGCAGATTGAAAAATCCGAATTCCGAGACTTGTACTGAGCCCGGTCGAAGTATCTGAAATCCGAAATGGAGTTGGGTTGGCCGAAGCTGTCCCCCAGCGAATGGGCCGGGTCGGTAGAGACGATCAGGACCCTCTCATCCGGCCTCTGGCGGGCCAGGTACAGGGCTGTCGCCGCCGCCGAGGTGGTCTTGCCCACGCCCCCCTTGCCCCCGAAGATGATGAAGCGCGGGCCGTCGCTTTGCAAGAAGCTAGGCAACTCCCCACATTGCGGATTGCGGATTGCGGATTGCGGATTGGTCCACTCCGACAATCCGAAATCCGAAATCCGAAATCCGAAATCCGTTGATCCGTTAATCCTCATACAGGATCTTCCCGAATTCGACCAGGTCATCAATCCCCCGCAGGTCGTGGTCCAGTTGTGGTACCTGGGCCACGTGGTGATTGGGGTGCCCGGCTATGACTTGCTGGATGTACTGTTGCTCTTCCTCCCGCTTGGGCCGGCAGAAAGGACAATCGCTGGGCGGGGTGACGAAGTTGATCAGGATCTGCCGGCAAGGGATTTCCAGCCGGCCCAACCCCTGGATGAGCCGCTCGCCCTCAGCGATGCCCATGGCCTCGGGGATGGTGACCACGATGAACTCGGTCCCGGCGGCGTTGGTGAGTTGCTGAAGAACCCTCCTGGTTTGCCGGGAGTACCTGATCGTCAGCTCGGCTGTTGCTCCCAGCCTGACCACACCCTGGTACTTGAGCAGCAGCCTGGCCGAGGTGGCGAACCACTCCCGGGCCAGGTGGGGCAGCTCCAAAAACCGGATCAGGTGGCCGGTGGCGGCGCCGTCCAGGACGAAAATGTCGAACGCCTCGGCGTCCACCAGCTTCATGATCTCAAACAGCGACATCAGCTCGTCCAGCCCCGGCGGGGTGGTGGTCAGCATCTGATCCATGATCTCCCGCTCGAAAGCCACCCGCATGTTGCCTCCGCTCATGAAGCCCGCGAACACCTCGTCAATGGCTTCTCGCTGCTCAGCGATGAACTGATCTAGCAGCTTCGGGGCGTCTATCTCCTGGGCGTACAGGTTGTTGAAACATTCGATGGGCGTAGTCTCGGCCCCCACCTTCTGGTCGAGGCTGTCGGACACAGAGTGGGCGGGGTTGGTAGAGAAGAGCAGGACCTTCTTGTCGGGAAACTGCGAGGCCAGGTGGATGGCGGTGGCCGCCGCCACACTGGTCTTGCCCACGCCCCCCTTGCCGCCAATCAGAATGAAGCTGGCCGAAGGCAAGGGGATGGGGAGATGGGGAGATGGGGAGATGGGGAGAATTTCTCCTTGTCTCCTTGTCTCCTTGTCTCCTTGTCTCCTTGTCCTCCTGTCCTCTTCTGTGTCTGCGGCCAAGAGTTGCACGAAATCGGTCAATTGCTTGATTCCCCGCACCTCGTGGGGGAGGAGCGGCACCGGCCAGAGGCGCAGATCGGCGGCGAATCGCTCCCTGATCCTCGCCAGGGCCTCTGCCTGCTCCGCTTTCTTGCGCCGGCAAGGTGCGCAAAGGCCATCTCCGTCGATCATGCGATTGACGATGAGGTTGCGTACCGGTATGCCCTCGTTCCTCAAAGTGGCAAACAGCCGCTCACTTTCGTGGATGGCCATCTCCTCGGGGATGGTTACCAGCACGAACTCGGTGGTTTCGGTATCCTTCAACGTCCGCTCTACCATGGTCACGTCTCGCTTCTGCTCCTCCAGGAATCGGTCGCACTCGTCGGGAACGTAGCGGCCGGCGAAGGTGCGCACCATGTAGCGGTGCTTGTCCATCATCATGTCCAGGGTCTTGACCCAGTTTCTCATCTGCGACGGCAGTTGCAGCATGCGCACCGTGTGGCCGGCCGGGGCAGTGTCCACCACCACCAGGTCGTACTCCCCGGACTTGATCAGATCTATGAGCTCCCGGATGGCCATCACCTCGTCCATCCCCGGCAGGGTGAGTTGCATGAAATCGGCAATGTCTTCTTCGTCGAACAGGGTCCCCCGGTTGGCGATCTCGGCCAGTATAGGGTTGTTAACGTGCCTGTATTCGGCCAGCACTTTCTCCGTGCCCAGCTCCTGTGCCCAGAGGTTGTCCACTCCGTTGACCGGTACTACCTCGTCCCCGACCGCCTGGGCGAAGCTATCTCCCACCGAGTGAGCCGGGTCGGTGGAGACGATCAGCACTTCCCTGTCCGGCCTCTGGCGGGCCAGGTAGAGGGCGCTGGCGGTAGCCGAGGTAGTCTTGCCCACGCCACCCTTGCCCCCGAAGAAGATGAACCGCAGGTCCTGGTTCTGTAAGAAACTGGGCAGTGCGTTCATGGTTGATAGCTGATAGCTGGTGGCGGATGGCGGATGGCAGAGGGCTGATAGCTAATGGCTGGTGGCATGTGGTTGATGGTCCGCCATCTACTATCTACCCTCTGCTATCCGCCATCTTCGAAGGCTTCGGGGAAGGTCTGGCGCCACCAGGCTTCGTCCGGCTCGTACTGCTCATCTTTCATCCGCTCCCTGATTGAGGCCAGGTCTTCCATCAGGACCTTCTCCTGCTCCAGATACTCCTCCTCCTCGATCTCGCCTATCTCGTAGCGCAGTTGTAGCTCCATCAACCGGCTCTTGAGACGGCCTTCATCGAGCTGCTCCTCCTCGACCTGTTCGTGGATTTTCTCGAACATCCACTTCGTAGACTGGTATGGGCCGGCCACGGGTAAGGCCACCATCTTACCCGTCGTCTTGAGCAGTTGGTGCACTATCCAGGAGGTGAAAAACATGGGCTGCGTCCCTCCCCTAGGCCTTATCATTACCCATAAGTGGCTCCGGAGCAGCCCTCTCCCCCCCAACCCCCCTCTCCCAACCCTGGGAGAGGGGGGAACTGGGCTCCCCTCCCCCCCTTCCCCCCCAGAGTTGGGGGGGATCGAGGGGGGGGCAGGGAGGGGCTGGGGGTGGGGGCCTGTGCCGGCTTCACCTTGATCGTTCCAACTCGACCAAAGGACTTATGGGTAATGATAAGCCCCTAGGCTGCTACGGCCTCTGCTGCAGCCGGAACTACCCCCGCGCCATGACAGCGCAGGCAGTAGAGGTGCAGGCCATCAACCTGCGTCATGCTTCTTCCTCCTGCTTGACAGTTACTGCGTCCTCGCCGCTACAGTCGCCACAGCTCAGCCGGCTGCGGTAGTAGGCCCCCGCGTCCAGGCAGGCGCTGCAGGTTTCGTAGGGCTCCTCAACGCGCACCGTCCCCTTGCCGCCGCACACACCGCAGTTGGATAGAGGCGACAGGACGCGGGAGGGGTCTTTGCCCTTGCCGCCACAGAAGGCACACTTGATCTCCACCCACCTTGCTTTGGCCGATCTCCCTTCGGCAGGGCTCAGGGCAGGCCTGGCCGTGCCACTTACGGCTGCTTTTCGTGCCATTTTTGCACCTCCTCACTCCCGGCCGGCACTACACTGACACCATGCCCGCGCCACCACAGGTCGTACAAAAGAGCCGCAGGTCGCCCGCGGGGTCAACGCCCAGCCCACCGCAGGTGGGGCAGGTCGTCGTTGGCTCCACGACGTGGATCACACCTGTGCCCATGCAGGCGGTGCAGGTCAGCCGGCTGCGGGGGTGGATGCCCGTGGCCCCGCAAAAGGCACAGGGCACATAGGGCATCTCAACCTGCACCTGTCCCTTACCGCCGCAGACTCCGCAGGCCGACAAGGGTGACAGGAGCCTAAAGGGATCCTTGCCGCTGCCCTGGCAATAGGCACATTCCACCGAGACCGTCTCCCCAATTATTGTCGCTGCTCTCCTGGCCATTTTTGCCTCCTTTTGTAGCTGATCGCGTATTGCTGATCGCGGATCGCATATCGCGTATTGCGTAAGGCGTATCGAGACATAGCAATGAGCGATAGAGCGAAGCGGACGATACGCGATTATGCCGCGACCACGCCCTTGCCCGAGCAGGTGGTGCAGGGCAGATCGTACTCGATGGGGGCGCGTCCGGAGCCACCGCAGGTCGGGCAGGTCTGCCATGGCTCCGGGACCGTCACCACCCCCTTGCCCTTGCAGGCTGTACAGGTCAGCCGGCGCATAGATTGTTTCCCGGTTCCCCGGCACAAGGCACACGGCGCATACGGCTCCTGCACGCGCACCATCCCCCGGCCGCCGCAAACAGCGCAATTGGACTTCGGGTGCGGGACCCCGAAGGGGTCCTTGCCCCGACCCCCGCAGTAGGCGCATTCCACCGTCACCCACTCGCCCCCTCTAACGGCCGTTCTTGCTCCCATGTTTCTCATCTCCTCAAGTTCGATCCTCATCGGTTGCTGTTGCTTTCTCGGTCATTTTTTCCTCCTCGAATTGACGAGGATAACGAGACGATGAGGACGGATCAGGCGATGCCCCTCCACCTATCTTTCCCCTCTTCACAACTTCAAGTTCCTCTTCTGCTTCCTCCCAATGTATGACCAGTTCCACAAAGTTGAAGGGCGGCACAGGGCCGATGTACTTGAACTTCATTCTCTCACCATATTGCTCGTCCAACTCGTCAACCTTGCGGTCAAATTCCTCTATCCGCGACCTGTGGACCAGGAAGGCGGCGTTGAGTATCATTGTGTCCACGAGAACTTTGTTGGTCTCGTACCTCTCGGCCAGGGGGCTGAGGGCGCGGGTCAGCTTCTGAGCATCTACGTCTCTCTTGGCCTCGATGGCATTGTGGATCAGAGTGCCGAGCTCTATTCTATCGTAGTGGGAATGAGAGTGGGTGGCAAGGCGGTCTCGCATGAGACGTATTTCCCGGTTCTCCCTGACGATGTCCTGGAAGAGGTGCTCCTTCTCCCAGAAGACTTTCAACCCCTGTTCATCCTTCTGCTCCATCTCTCTCAGTATTTCGTGCAGCTCTCCGTACCTTCTCCTGAGTAGAGCCTTGATCTTCTCCTCGGTGGTGCTTTTCGTGGGCCTGGCTATCGTCCCGAACCTTACAGGGACAATGGTGCGGCCCTCTTTCATCACCTCCTCACAGACCAACTGGTGGCTCATGGTGTTCGCCCGACTGGTCTCGTATTCGTCCTGGGGCGAGTCGCTGACCACAAAAGCCAGATCGAGGAAGGGGACACTGTAGACCTTATCGCCCCGCCCGCCGATCCCTTTCACGGGGAGGTTGAGGGGGTTCTCGTCGTGGCTGCTGGTCAGGCAGTACAGATATATCATTCTTTTGTCGTCGGTACTACCGCTCATAAGGTCTTGTTCCTTCGACAGGCTCAGGACAGGCCCTACAGAGTCTCCCCTCCCATGCGCCTAACGGTGATCAGAATGCTCTCCTCAATGGCTGCCCGGGCGAAGCTGCAGCGATATCCTTCGGCCTCTTTCTTGGCCGTGATCCCCTGCGCGGCCGCCTGTCCCAGGCAGTAGTTGCTGAGCAACTGATAGGCCGTTGCGATCTGGGCAAAGCGCTCTTCGGCGGCTTTGTCGCTGGGCTGAGCATCGGGGTGGTATTCCTGGGCCAGGGCATAGTAGGCCCGCTTCACCTCATTCAGGCTGGCCTCGTGGCCCAGGCCCAACAGTTTCCCGGCCTGCTTGACCTCCTGGTGGGTCATGGGCCGCACCTGGACGGTGCTGAAGCTGTAGGGAGGTAGGGGCCCGATGCGCCGGAAGTACAACCGTCCGCCCAGCTTCTCATCCAGCTCGTCGAGTCGCCGGTCAAACTCCTCCTGCCGCCTCTTATCGAGCAAGAAGGCCACGTTCATCACCATCTCGTCGTTCATGAGGCTGTTCTTCTGCAGGTCCACGGCACAGCCGACCAGAGCCCCCAGCACCTCCTGCTGGTAATTCTCCCGCCAGCGGTTCAGAGACTCATGGACCAGCTTGCCCACTTTAACTCTATCGGGCACGCTTCGCAGGCGTGATCTCCCCTCGATCTCGGCCTTCAGCCTGGCGATTGGCTCCTCGGTGGAAATCTCCTGGAAGACAGATGGCAGGTCCCAGGTAGCCACCACTTCCACCTCGACCTTGTCCGCGATGGCCGCATGGGCCTCTTTGAGGGCAAAATACCCCTGGTGCAGGATGGCTTCCACCTTGCCCTGGTCCTTTACCATTGTGCCGAACTTCATGGGTAGGACGGTGAAGCGCTGCATGATCTCTTCAATCACTGCCTGATGGGTGGCCAGGTCACGGACTATTCTTTCCTTGTCTTTGATGGCTTTGTAGTCAACCCATAGACCACCGCTGACCACGGCGGCCAGGTCGCGGTAGGGCACGGTGTAGACCTCGTCGCCCCGCCCACCGATGCCGATGGGCCCGAAGCTCATCGCCTCCCCGCTGATGATCACGCCGTAGATGTATTTGACGTCTTCTGCCATTCGACACCTCTCTTTAGTCCTTGGTTATCGGCGCGTTCTTCCATGGCCCTCTTTAGCACCAATCTGACCGGAGCACAGTACAAAGGGCCGCCACCTTACCTTCCACCCTTTCGCGTTCTACTTCTTCGCTTCGTCGGCGGTGGCGGCGATCAGGGCCCCCTTGGCCACGCTGTACAAGGCTTGAGAGGCCATCCTCACCTCCCCCACGGTCAGAGGGAATTTGGTGCGGGCCAGCACATCGTTGAACCTCTGCAAGAAACCCTTGGGCATGGTAGAGCCCCCCGAGAGAACGATGACAATCGGCTTATCCATCCTGGGCGCCTTCTCGCTTCTCTCAAATTCCCTCACGATGTGGGCCAGAACGTATTCGATCAGGTTGTCGTGGTAGATGGATAAGGCGGTCTCTATCCTGGAAAGTCCATCTCGCTTCGTCAGATCGAGGGACGACTCCTTGATGGCACAGATCCGGCTGGCCGTTTCGCCTACCGCTGTGGCCACTTGCTGATCAATCCAATCCCCAGCTTTCGTGACGCAGAAGGCGAATATCGGCACCGACATGTAACTGAGGCACGCGTTGACCATGCCGCTACCAAAAGAGAGGCCCATCCCCGTAAACCCCTCCTTCGCCAACTCGGAAAAGACAACCGCCAGCCCCTCGTTGATGGTTTTGGGCGTGTATCCCAGCCTGGTCAGCATCCCCTCCAGGGTTTTCTGGTGATAGACCATATCGAAATCGGCATCCAGCGCTGGCCCCGGAGTGGAGAAATAGATGGTCTCGCCTTTATAGGCTGGCTGGCCTGCCACACCTTTGATGATGAGCTCCACCATGGGTAAGGCTTCCTTTTCGGAGGGGCTGATCACCCCTCTCCTCAGCGGCCTCCTTAACTCGGCATGGAAGATGTTGGCGAATTCCAGGGCCTCGTTGCCGACGGCGTATAGACTATCATCCTTTTCAATGTAGTTCACCCTGGAGTTGATCAGCATCTGTTTGGTGAAGTCGCTGTGTTCGATGTCGAAGAAGGCGTCCCTTTGCGTCCGAAACGCAACTTTCTCCCCGTGCTGTTCGGCGCAAACAATGAAGGCCGTGCCAACGTCCAGGCCTTTCCCCCTTTCTACCGTCGGGGCGACCTTCGCTTTCTTTTTCGCCACGGTATCTATTCCTCCTGTTCCTCGGTGCCCGCTTTCAGTTTCCGCAGGGCGGCAACGGCCTCCGCGATATCAGTGGCCGTTTCCTCGAGAGCGCCGATCTTGTCGAAGCTCGCCTCTATCTCGACATCCAGGCCCTCCAGGGGATCAATAAAGGCGGTCTTGATGGCGATCTCCTCCTGGTGAGCCTCCAGGGGCCTAGCGCCCGCTGCCCTCGTGGCTGGCTGAGGTGCTAGCAGGCCCCGACCCATTCCAGACTCCAACTGCCTGGCCAGGGCGTGAAGGGCGCGATAGAGGGCCTGGGCCATCTGGCTTTGCCCTTCAGCCTCGCCCCCCCTTCCTCCCCCCCCAAAGTTGGGGGGGGAAGAGGGGGGGGCAGCTCAAGTGCCGTCCTTCCCATTGCGGCCTCCCCTTTTGGGGTGAGCTGGTATACCCCTGACCGACCGGCCAGTAATAGATAGCCACCCCTCTTCAGGTAGCGGCAGAGGAAGTCTACGTAGCCAGACGTCAGGTCGCAGGCGGCGCTTATCGTCGTCACACCCGCCACCCCGCCTTCCCGCTGGATCGCCCTCAGGATCTCTAGCTCACTGGAAGTCACTACAATATCTTCGCACTCTCCTTCCGATGAGATAGAATTGGCTTCTCCGAAGCGCCCACAACGTCCTCAATCGAACGTTTCACGCTAAAGCCCCTCGCGATCATCCGCGTGGTCTCGTCCAGCTCCCGCATGGCCTGCTCCACCTTCTCGATATCGCCTGCCCGCAGCGCCTGGCGTAGAGCGGCCACCTCACTTCTCACCTTGCTCTGGGGCGCCGGTGTCAGTCTGTCGCCGTATCGCTCCAGCGTCTTCTCGGCCTGGTAGGCCGTGCGGTCGGCGCGGTTGAGGGCCTCGATCTCCCGGCGACGTTGCTGATCTCGCGCCTCGTGTTCCCTGGCCTCGGCCACCATGCGCTCGATTTCCTCTTCCGACAGACCACTGTTGGCGGTAACGGTGATCTGCTGCTCCCGGCCGGTGGCCTGGTCC
The DNA here is from genome assembly GCA_964532665.1 of uncultured Anaerolineales bacterium. Classification (GTDB taxonomy): domain Bacteria; phylum Chloroflexota; class Anaerolineae; order Epilineales; family JAANWY01; genus CAZHMV01. The sequence continues at coordinate 12,382 of CAZHMV010000017.1, read as the reverse complement.
TGGGCCGTCACTTGCAGGATGCCGTCGGCATCAATCTTAAAGGTGACCTCGATCTTCGGCTCGCCTCGTGGCGCCGGCGGGATACCGTCCAGGCTGAAGCGCCCCAGGACGGTGTTCTCCACCGCCATGGCCCGCTCGCCCTGCACCACCACGATCTCCACGCTGGTCTGGTCGTCTTTGGCTGTGGTGAAGAGCTGACTCTTGCGCACCGGGATGGTAGTGTTGCGCCGGATGATGGGGCTGGCCACGCCACCCCGGGTCTCGATACTCAGGGTCAGGGGAGTGACGTCAATCAGCAGCACGTTCTTGACGTCGCCGACGAGAGCGCCGGCCTGAATCCCGGCTCCCAGGCCGACCGCCTCCTCGGGATTGAGCTCCGTGACGAGCAGTTTGCCGAAGATGCCCTTGACCTTCTCTCGCACCGCCGGCATTCTGGTCTGACCCCCCACCAGGATGACCTCGTCAATGTCCGTCGTTTTAAGTTCCGCATCGGCCATGGCCTGCCGGCAGGGCTCGACGGTCCTTTCGATCAGGTCCCCCACCAACTGTTCCAACTGCGCCCGGGTGAGGGACATGTTGAGATGTCTGGGTCCTCGGGGCCCATGAGCAATGAAGGGCAGGTTGATCTCGGTCTGCACCCGGGTGGATAGCTCGATCTTGGCTTGCTCGGCCGCCTCTTTCACCCGCTGCAGTGCCAGCCTGTCCTTTCGCAGGTCGATGCCGTGCTCCCGCTCGAACTCGTTGCACAGCCAGTCCACGATGCGGCGGTCGAAGTCGTCGCCGCCCAGGTGGGTGTCGCCGTTGGTGGCCAGCACCTCGAAGACGCCGGCACCCAGATCCAGGATGGAGATGTCGAAGGTGCCACCGCCCAGGTCGTAAACAGCGATGGTTTCCCGCCGCTCAGGGGGAAAGTCGTAAGCCAGGGCCGAGGCGGTCGGCTCGTTGATGATGCGCAGGACCTCCAGCCCGGCGATGCGGCCGGCTTCCTTGGTGGCCTGCCGCTGGCTGTCATTGAAGTACGCGGGCACGCTGATCACCGCCTGGGTGATCGGCTGACCCAGGTATACCTCGGCATCTCGTTTCAGCTTCTGCAGGATCATGGCCGAAATCTCAGGCGGCGGGTACGTCCGTCCGTTCATGGATACCCAGACATCGCCGTTGGGTGCAGGGGTCAGCCGGTACGGCATCAACTGCTGGTCGTGCTGCACCGTGCTGTCAGCAAACTTACATCCCATAAAACGTTTGATAGAGAACACGGTGCCCTCGGGATTGGTGATCGCCTGTCGTCGGGCGACCTTCCCCACCAGTCGTTCGCCGTTCTTGCCGATGGCGACGACCGAGGGGGTGAGGCGATTGCCCTCGGCGTTGGGGATCACCATGGGCATGCCGCTCTCCATCACCGCCATCACCGAGTTCGTCGTGCCCAGGTCAATGCCGATGACCTTGCTCATATTTACCGCAGGCCCATTTCCGCTTCTGCGGCCTGGATGGCCGGCTCCAGGGCAGCCAGCAGTGCCCGCCGCTGGGCATTGATCTGGGCCATCCGGTCCTCAATGCGAAGGGCCCTGGCCACCCACATGTCGTATTGCTTCTGCAATCGTGCCTCTTCCCGGTCCAGTTTCTCTAATTGCTGGTAGATGTTCCCGGCGCCGGTCAGGTGCCGGATGTTGCCCTGATGGGGGATGTCGTGCGCCGAGCGCACACTGTCACAGTACTTGAGTGGCATCGTCAATCCTCCTTGGCTGATAGCTGATAGCTTATGGCCTATAGCCGACCGCCTGCCATCAGCCATACGCCATCTGCCATCAGCTACTTGGTTTTGCCGATGAGATCCAACAGAACGCCGCGCCGCTCCCGGTCCGGTTTGCCGTGGGGGTTCAGCTCCCGCGACAGCACATCCAGGCAGATCTGGCCGAAGCTCAGGTCGCCGCCGTTGGCGGCCATGATCTTACCGATCATGATGCAGTTGCGCACCGTGGGGTTGGCCTTGGTCGCCTCGCGGAAGCCCCGCACTACGTCCACGATCCGCTCCGCCAGGCCATCGGAAACCCCGGTGCGAGCCTGAGTGATCAACAGCTCCGTCTCTCGATCGAAGTGGCTGATGTCGATGGTGATCATGCGGTCCACCAGCGCCTCCTGACTGGGATGCACGCCGGCGTACTCAGTGGGATTGCTGGTGAAGATGGCCCGGAAATCAGGGTGGATGCCCAGGTAGCCCTTCTTGCTCTTGATGGTGGGCAGGATCAGGATGCGCTCCTCCAGTGCCGGCAGGAAGACGTTGTTGGCCTCCGGCCGCGAACGGCTGAACTCGTCGTAGATCAGGGTGTAGCCCTGCTGGCAGGCCACGGTGAGCCGGGCGTCCACCCAGCGATAGTCCACCCGGTCCTCGGTCTTCATCACCGAGTGGATGAAGTTATCAATCACCCGCTTGCGGCTGTAGCCGTGCTCCCCGCCGATGAGGTCCGAGGTGGCGAACTCGTCATCGCCCACCAGGAGCATCATCGGCCGCCCGATGCGCTGGGCCAGTTGCAGCGCCAGGGTGGTCTTGCCGCAGCCGGTGGGCCCACGGAAGTGGACGGGGAAACCGCCCTCGATGTAGGCCACAGCCCGGTCCAGGATGCTGCGCACGAAGGGGGTCTCCACGAAGTCGGCGCCAGCCATGGCTTCCGCTCCCGGCACGCCCGCCGCCACCAGCGGCTGCCCGCCGTACTGCGACTGCTGCATCATTCGCTGTGACCTCAGGTCACTAAGCGCTCCCACTTCGGCGTGTCCTCCCCGGGGCGCTTGCGGCCGAATGGTTGTCATGGTTAGTCTCCTTTTCTTTGCGTAACCGTTCAGCACATGCCAAACGCGATCTGTGAAATGGTCAGAGGCTGCTGCGCTGAGCGTGCTGCGTCAACCGCCAATCACGTTTCACGTCCCGCATTCGCACAAGAGACTTGTACTGAGCGTAGCCGAAGTGATGGTGGACCCTGCTACCAGAAGCGATGGGCACGGTCTAGAGACCTGGCCCAACGCCCTCCCTCAGCAGGGCCCAACCACCCTCACTTCGACAAGCCTGTCCCTTCGGCAGGCTCAGGGCAAGCCTGTGCTCCATCACCTCACTCAAGCCAGTTCCCGGGCCTGCTCGATCCAGTCCTCCACTTTGGCCAGCCTGGAAGCCTCAGGCCCAAGCAGTTCACGGAGCTGTTCGGGCGTGGCCTCGGCCAACTGAGCAAAGGTGTAGATACCGCCCGCGTACAGCTTCTCCTGTGTGCTGTAGCCGATGCCTCTGATGGCTGTGAGGGAATCCGGCTCGGGCGGGGCCACCTCAACTTCCTCCACCTCGGGGACGACTTCTTCGACCTCCGGTGGCGATGGTGGTGCTGCCTCGACCGGTGGTAGTGGTGCTGCCTCGACCGGTGGTGGCGGTGGTGCTGCCTCGACCGGTGGTGGCGCCGGTGCCGGCGCGGCCAGGTGCTCCCGCCACGCTTCGCGGGCTTCCTGCATCTCAGTGGCGTACCCCGCCAGTTGGCTGGCCACCTCGGCCTTGCGGGCCGCATCCAGGTTTTGGAGTTCAGCCATCAGCGCCTCGTTGTCGGCCGCCAGCCTGGCGTGAAGCTCCATAGCCATGGCCTGGTGATCGCTCTGATACCCGGCCAACTGACTGGCCACCTCAGCCTTGCGAGCACTGTCCAGGTCTTGGAGCTCAGCCATCAGGGCCGCATTGTCAGCCATCAGCCTGGCGTGAAGCTCCATAGCCATGGCCTGGTGATCGCTCTGATACCCGGCCAACTGACTGGCCACCTCGGCCTTGCGGGCTGCGTCCAGGTCTTGGAGTTCAGCCATCAGGGTTGCATTGTCAGCCGTCAGCTTGGCGTGCAAAGCCTCGGCCATGGCTCGATGCGCGGCGTCGTACTCGTTCAGCATGGCACTGACCTTGGCCTTGCGGGTTGCGTCCAGGTTCTGAAGCTCAGCCATCAGCGCCTCGTTGTCGCTTTTCAGCCTGGCATGAAGCTCCTTAGCCATGGCCTGGTGCGCGGCGTCAAACTCGGCCAGTTGGCTGGCCACATCCACCTTGCGGGCCGCAGTGCCAACGGACAATTCGTCCATGAGGGCGGCAGTGTCGGCCTTGCGCGCTGCGCTGATTTGGGCCACCTCACCCATGAAGGCGGCGGTGTCGAGCTTAAGCCCGGCGATCGCGGCTGCCCTGGCACGCTGTGCAGTCAGCAGCTCCTCGCCCAGCGCTCTCATTTCTCCTGCTGTAGGCATACTATTTCACCTCCTTCCCCGTTGGTGTCTATCGGTACATCCCCTCGGGGACGGTTAATTTGCAATGTCAACGCTTGCCGGCGGACGAAGTTCGAGGCCGCCCGCGCTGCTCGCCTGAACCGGGGCCGGCGGGAGGCCTCGACTTCGTCACCGGCAGGCTCTCCGCGATCCGACAATTGGGTCAGATGCTTTCTATGCCGGCGGCGCGGCCAGTGGGGTCAAGCCGATGGCCTCCGCGTACTTGAGGAAGGTGTCCACCCCGGCGACCACCACCCGGGCCTCCACAGCCAACAGCTCGATGCCGACCAGGGAGACGCGCACCCAGGCGTCAACCACGATGCCCTTGTCCAGAATCCGGTCGATCACCTCAACCAGACTCGAGGATGCAATTGCTTTCTCGACGGCCATTCGATTCACCTCCTTTCATCTAGAGTAGTGATGGGAGAATAATAATGATGGGGAGCCTGCTCTGTCCCAGGCTTCCTGACATCTTGACGTCTCTAGGCTGGCGGCGCGGCCAGCGGCGTCAGGCCAATGGCCTCGGCGTACTTGAGGAAAGTATCCACGCCGGCGACCACTACCCGGGCCTCCACGGCCAGCAACTCGATGCCAACCAGGGAGACGCGCACCCAGGCGTCAACTACGATTCCCTTGTCCAGAATCCGGTCAATGACCTCAACCAGGCTGGAGGACGCAATCGCCTTCTCAACTGCCATTTCCATTCACCTCCTTTCCTGAAAAGAGATTGAACATATCGGTCTTTCGCACACCCTCATTATACGACAAAGTTGGCATTGTGGGCGTTAGTCTTGCGCGAGTCTCGCGTTAGGGTTGCATTAGGCTGTTGGGGCCATGGAGGACGGGGAGAGCGGAGAGATGGGGGGAACCGGGGGATGGGATGAGTGGGTGAGTCGCTACTAAGGAACACGCCTCGCGTTTCACGCCTCACGCATCACCCGCCACCGGCGCTCAAGACGGATTCCCCGGGAGTTGTGTCCATGCCGCGCTCCAGCACTCTCAAGAACGCTTCCACCACGTGCGGGTCGAACTGCGTCCCTGCACAACGCCGCAGCTCCGCCACCGCTTCCTCATGGCTCCCCGCTTTGTGATACACTCGCTCTTCGGTCATCGCCCCGTAGGCGTCCACCACCGCCAGGATACGCGCCTCTCGGGGGATCGCTTCCCCCTTCAGCTCGTCGGGGTAGCCGGTACCATCCCACCGCTCCTGGTGAGCGCGGATGACGGGAGCCACATTGGCCAGCTTCTTCACCGGTGCCACGATCCGTTCTCCGATCTCCGGGTGGCGCCTGATCACCGCCCGCTCCTCGCCATCCAGGGGGCCCGGCTTTTGCAAGATGTGGTCCGGCACGCCGATCTTGCCAATGTCGTGGAGCAACGCCGCCCAGCGGATGGTCTGGATCTCCTCTCCACTGCAGCCCAACTCGCGGGCCGTGGCCTCGGCCCAGACGGCCAGCCGCCGGCTGTGGTTGCCGGTGTAGGAATCGCGGGCATCCACGGCACTGGCCAGGGCCAGCACGGTCTCGATGTAGGCCGCCTCTAATTGCTCATGCAGGCGGGCGCGGTGGAGGGCGCTGGCAGCCTGGTCGGCGATGGCGGCCGTAAGGCGCAGTTTGTCGGGGCCGAAGGGCTCGCGGCTTTCCTCCCGCGCCTCGCCCAGAGCCAGTACGCCGACGGCCTCGGTGCCCACCCGCAGCGGGGCCAGGCACAGGCTCTGGGCCAGGTCGAGAAAAAGAGCCTGGCGTTCCGCGGTGCTGAGCGCCGGGTCGTCCCGCTTCAGCACCAGCGGTTGGGCCTGATTCAGCGTGCGCTGGTAGTGGGCCCAGGCCGGCGACGGCTCCGGGCGGCCCACGCCCAGGCTTCGCCCTGACGGGCTCAAGCCCGAAGGGTCACGCTCGAACAGGCGGACGGGATGGGCGGCCCGGCAGATGAAAGCGCCGTCTTCAAGGACCAGGACGCGCGAGAAGGTAACGTGCACGATCTCCACAGCGTGGCGGGCGACGCTGCCCAGCATGGCCTGCATTTCATCGGTGGCGACCAGTTGGCGGCTCAGCCCGTAGAGGGCATCCAGTTCCTGGCGCTGGGTCTGCTCGGCGGCGTAAAGCCGCGCATTCTCCAGGGCCACCGCTGCCTGGCGGCAGAAGGTTTTCATTACCTCCTGCTCTGCTGAAGACCAGGTGTGCGATGCGTCATAATGGCAGCCCACCGCGGCGATCACCTGCCCCTCGTAAACCAGGGGCCACAGGCCGACGGCCTGGTAACCCTGGGCTCTGGCCAGACTCCGCAAAGGCGACTCCTCGGGCAGGTCCTCGGCAGCGGGGATGAGCACTGGCTCCGGGTGCTCCCTCAGCCTGCCCCCCGGCAGCTCCTGCACGCAGGTGGTCACTTGCGCCACATATTCCGGCGGGAGGCCCTGAGACCAGGGACAGGCAACCGTGTCGTCCTTGTTGAGCAGGTACACGGCGGCCCGGTCGGTGCCGCTCAAGGCCAGCGCCCCCAGTCCAATGGCCTCCACCACCTCGGCCACCGTGAAAGAGCGGTTCAGCGCTTCGCTGAGGGTAGCCAGATGGGTCATCCGTTCGGCGCGGTCCCGCGCTTCTTGGAGGAGACGTAGCCGTTCCGCTGCCGCGCTCACTTGTTGCCCGACGGACTCTACCAGAGCAATCTCCTCAGCAGACCAGGGTCGGGGTTCCGGGGCGGTGATGCTCAGCCCTCCGATGCGCCTCCCCTCCGCCAGGCCCGTACTGAGCCCTGCCGAAGTGATGGGGACGGTGAGGGAGGCCCGGATGCCAAAGCGGGCCATCGTCTCCGCCAACATATTGCTGTTGGTGGTCAGCCATGGAGCCGAAGGCAGAGTGACGTCTGACGATAGGGTAGCATCTGACGGCACCTCGCTTCCGCTTTGTGCCTGACTTCGCACCTCACTACGAACCGACTGCCAATCCTCAATGGCGATGGGACTGGGAATGTCCAGACCGATTTCGGGCGGGAGGCCCCGTAGCACATGCACAGATGCAGAGGTGCGGGGGTGCAGGAGAGTGCCTGCTCGCTCTTCTGCATCCCCGCTCCCTGGCTCCTCGGCCCCCTGGTTCAGCCAGATAGCCCCCATCTCCAGCCCCAGGGCGCGCAGGGTGTGATCCAGGGCGGTTCGCAGCAGGTCCGGCAGCTTGGCTGCGGTTGCGGTGTCAGCGATGATGGCGTTGAGGGCCTCCAGGTGGACGGCCCGGCGACGGAGCTCTTCCTCCGCTCGCTTGTGTGCAGTGATGTCCTCCAGACTCCCCTCGTAGTGCACCACTTGATCAGCCTCATCCCGGACGGCCCTGGCGCTATCCCGCACCCAGATGACCGTGCCGTCGCTGCGGCAAAGTCGGGTCTCAAAATCGCGCATGACCCTGTCCTCTTCCATCCGGGCCTGCCAGTGCGCGCGATCCCCGGGGTCTACATAAAAGTCGGTTGCGTTGACCGCCAGCAGTGCCTGCCGGTTTTGGTAGCCCATCATTTGGACCAGGGCAGGATTGGCGTCGAGGATCTGCCCCGCTGGCGTGGTGCGGTAGAGCCCCACAGGCACCCCGTCGAACAGGCCCCGGTAGCGGGCTTCGGCTTCTTTCAGCGCCTGGTGTTCCCGGATCCGCTCCAGGGCGATGGCCGCCTGGTCGGCAAAGGACCGAGTCAGGTGCAGCGTGTCCTCGTCGAAGGCGCGTACCTGGTCCCGGTAGACAGCCAGGGCACCGATAATCCGGTTTCTGGCTGCCAGGGGCAGGGCGGCGAAGCTGCGGAATCCCTCCCGCAGGACGGCTTCGCGAACTGACGCCAGCCGGGGGTCCGTGCAGGCATCCAGGATCACCACAGGAGTTGGATCGCTCAGGATCTTGCTACCGGGGAGCTGGCGGTAATGGCCGTTTACAGCCTCCACGTATTCAGCGGAGAGGCCGACGGCGCAGGCGCAGGAGAGGGTATCTGTCGTATCATTCAGCAGGTAGATCGCTCCCCGGTCGGCCTCCAGCACGTCTAAAGCGGTCTGGACGATCCGCTCCAGCGTCGTCGTCAGGTCCGGTTCAGCCGCGATCACGTGGGAGGCCTCGGCCAGGGCGTGCAGTCGTGTTACCAGGTGCCGCAGAGAACTGGAAAAGCGCCAGGTGAAGGCCAGGGCCAGGGCTGTGACCAGGAGGAGCGCGAGCACCACCCGGTTCTGGAACGCACGGCCGGCCGCCTCCGCCGCGGTGACCTGGGCATGCTGCTGCCGTTGGAGGTCGGTGAGCTCGCCGATGAGCTCGCGGGCCAGGGTGTCCATCTGTTGCATCAGGTGAGCCCTCCGGGCGTTGCCCAGCGGATCCGGCAGGGCCAGGATGTCCTCTGCCAGGGCACGGACCTGCTGCCACTTGTCCCGTGCCTCGGCCGGGAGGGTGCGGTCCTTTTCGGTCTCTCCAAGGAGGGCTTCCAGGGTGACAAAGCGGGCCTCGACCTCGGCCGCCAGGGCGGCGAAGCGGTCTCGCTGGACCGGGTCGCCAGTGCTCAGGTAGTCGTTAGGGGGCATGATGGCCCGCTGAATGGACATCTGGAGTTCCATCATAGCATTGTGCTGGCGGAAAGTGTGCGCGACCGTCTCGTCGTAGCGCACCTCGATCCGCAGGGTCCCATAGGCCAGCAGGCCGAGGGCCAGGATGAGTACCAGGCCGGGGGTCAAACCGGACCATAGCTTCTTGCGAAGGGTCACTTTTTACCTACACCTCACGCTTCACGCAACACGCAGCACGTTGCATGCATCATGCAATAAGATGTAGCCGTGACGGGGCACGGTGCGCAGGTAGACCGGGTGGGCGGGGTCGGGTTCGATTTTGGCGCGCAGGTTCTTGATGTGCCAGCGCACCAGGCCGGGGTCAGTCGTTCCCAGAGGGTAGCCCCACACCTGTTGCAGCAGTTGCTGGCTGGAGAAGACTTCGCCGGGGTGGGTCATCAGGTAGTAAAAGAGGTTGAACTCGGTGGGCGTGAGCTGTGCAGTGATCCCCCCCGCGCGCACCTGGCGGGTATGCAGGTCCAGAGTGAGGGGGTCTACCGTCAACAGGGAGCACCGCTCTCCAGGCCCCGAGCCTATCCCCGAGACAGATCGGCTCCGGCGCAATAAAGTCCTGACGCGGGCCTTCAACTCTCCCAGGTCAAAGGGCTTGATCAGGTAATCGTCGCCGCCGTCGTCCAACCCTTTGATCCGGTCCTCGATGGCACTGCGCACCGTCAGGAACAGGATCGGCACAGCGGCCAGGGTGGGGTCGCGGCGCAGTCTGTGACAGACCTGCAGGCCGTCCAGGCGGGGCATAACAATGTCCAGGATGACCAGGTCGGGACGATGGCACCGGGCAATGGTGAGGGCCTCCAAGCCGTCGCAGGCGGTGAGCACCTCGTAGCCCTCATCGCTCAGGCTGCGGCGTAGCGCCCAGACCAGGTCCTGCTCGTCATCCACCAGCAAAACTCGAGCATTGGTATCCTCCCTACAATGTTGTAGTGTTTCTGGCCACGTCCACGGCCCGATGGGCCATCCGGCGGACCTCCTCCAGATCAAAGGGTTTGGCGACGAAGCCGATGAAGATACTCTCCTGCAGTCCTTCGGTGACCGCTCGGTCTTCCTGGTAGAAATAGCCGGAAATCAGGACAACGGCGATGTGTGGGCTCTGTTGGTGAATCAAGGCGGCCAGCTCCAGGCCGGGAGCTTGGCATCCACAAAGACTACCGCGTAGGGCTCCCCGGCGAGCAGTTCCAGAGCCTCTACACCCCTCGTCGTGGTGGTCACCGCATAACCGGCGGGACGCAGGATGTTCTCCAACGCCCAACACATGTCCGGCTCGTCATCTACGATGAGAATTCGCGAAGGCTCCTGACCCATCGCAGTCTCCATCGTCCGTCACCTGCAACTTCAACTTTCAACCTTGAACCTTCAACCTATCCGTGGCTGGCAGCCGAATGGTAAAGGTGGTCCCCTGGCCCATCTGGCTCTTCACCTCAATGGTGCCCTGGTGTTGCTGGATGAGGCTGTAGCTGATGGAGAGCCCCAGGCCGGTGCCCTTGCCTACGGGCATGGTCGTGAAAAAGGGGTCGAAGATCTCGGGCAAATGTTCCGGGGGAATGCCACGCCCCGTGTCGCTAAACTGGATCTCTACCTGCCCCGCCTCGCTTGCCCGGGTGACCACCGTCACCGTCCCCCCCTCAGGCATGGCGTTGCAGGCGTTGAGGATCAGGTTAGTGAAGACCTGCTGCAACAGTTCCGGGTTGCCGTAGACCCTCGGCAGGTCGGGTTGAAGCTCCTTCTGCAACGTGACCTTCTGCAAGGTCATCTGGTGGGCCAGCAGGGCGCGGGTTTCCTCCAGCACCGCGTGCACGTCAACCTCCTCCCTCATTTGCTCACCCAGGGGGCGGGCGAATTTCAGCAGGTTCTCAATGATCAGCGAGGCCCGCTGGGTCGCGGCATGGATCTTTTGGGCGCACTCGCTGCGTAGTTGGGCATCGTCGGGCCGCTCCAGCAGCAACTGGCCACTGGCCGAGATGATGCCCAGGGGATTGCGCAGCTCGTGGGCGATGCCCCCGGCCATAACACCCAGGGAGGCCATCTTGGCAGACTGGATGAGTTGGGCCTCCAGCCCTCGCCGCTCCGTCAGGTCCCGCCCTACGGCCACGAGCCCCACTACTTCTCCGGCATCGTCTCGCATGGGGGAGCAGCTCCACGCGATGGGCACTTCCTGGCTGTTGGCGGTCAGCAGGTTCACCTCGGTATTCTGGACGCCCTCCCCGAGGGCCAGCCTTTGCAACATCTCCGCCATCACTGGCCGCTGCTTGGCGGCGCAGAGGGAAAGTAGGGACTGCTTCTTGACCTCCTCGGCCTTCAGCTCAGAGATCCTCTCTGCCGCCCGGTTCCAGGTCACGATGTGGCCCTGGGGATCCATGGAGACCACCAGATCGTTGGCACATTCCACCACGCTGGCCAGGTGACGTTCGGCCCGCCGCACCTCCTCCCCCAGTTGCTCCCGTTCGGTGATATCATCCATCAACAGCATCACGTTCTCCACCGCCTCCTCTGCCCCTTCGACTGTGCTCAGGGCAAGCTTGAGGGGGATGAGGCGGTAGTAGTAGATGCGGGTTGACAGGCCGGGGGCGCGGAAGGCCACTTTCGCACCCTCTTCCGACTGGCCGATGCGGAAGACCTGCCGTACCTTATGCTCTAACTGGGTGGACTCCACCAGCACCCGGGGGAAGACCTCTTCGATCTTGCGGCCCAGGGTGGCTCGCGCCTTACGCCGGGTTTTCTGGAGAAAGTTGCGGTTGACTGATACGACCCGCATGGTCCGGTCAATCACCACCAGGGAGATGGGGATGCTGTCCAGGATGCGAGAGATGAAGCGCTCTCGGCTTTCCAATTGGCTGTACAGCCGGGCATTCTGCAAGGCCATGGCCGCCCGGTCGGCCGCGAGGGAAGCAAACCACAGGTCCCGGTGCGTAAAGGGCGCACCATTGCCCTGTCGGGCCAGGTTGAGCACGCCCAACACGCGTTCCTCCGCCTTGAGAGGCACACAGAGGGCTGAGGTAATCTCCTCTCGCACCATGGCCTCCTGGACAGAGACAGGAACATCTGATTCGTCGGGCAGCAACAGGGGATGTTTGCTTTGGGCTACCCAGCCGGCAATCCCTTCCCCCGGCCGCATCCGGGTGGTGGCGACGATCTCCGGAGACAACCCCACGGCCGCTTTGATGACGAGGACCTGTTTGTCTTCCTCCAGCAACATCAGGGAAGCGCGCGAGGATTGCGTGGCCTGGGCTACCGCTTCCAGGATCCGATGGGCCAGTTCGTCGGGGTGTAGGTGGATGTGGAAGAACTGCGAAAAGTCAAACAGACTGGCTAACGTAGGTTGCCAGTCTTGTTCTTGGGTTGCTGACAGGTTCATGTTCTGCTTCTCTTGAGGACCTTGAGCAGCCGCATGTTCTTGCCATCAACGGCATCCAGAGCTGCCAGGGCGCCACTGAGGTAGAGTTGCTCATTCAACAAACGCATCTCTTCGTCAGGATCCTCGACCTGAGTCAGCCGGCGAGTCACCTCATGTAGCCATTCCTCTAGCTGCTGGCGCTCCCTAGC
>CAZHMV010000016.1:39753-57088 GCA_964532665.1 uncultured Anaerolineales bacterium | reverse complement strand
GGATGCGAGCGCCGAGGGCGATGAACTTCTCGGGCTCGCGGAGGAACTCCACGACCTCGGCCAGCTCTTGCTTGGCCTCCTCTACGCCGGCCACGTCCTCGAACGTGACAGTCGGCTTGTCGCCAGTGATCATCTTGGCCCTACTTCGACCAAAGGATAGGGCCTGATTTGTCCCTCCTTGCGCCTGTCGGAACAGGAAGATGATCAAAACCCCAAACAAGATCAATGGGAGGAACGAACCAAGAATGGCCATCCACGTATCCCAGGTCCGCTCAGCTTCAAAGCCAATAGCTATCCCATATTGATCGATGACCGCTTGCGTAACGCCGAGTCGCTCCAGCGTATCGAGCAGCGAAACACCCGGCTCCTTGCGCGAAAGGACCTGTGTGCCATCCGTGCGCTTCACCTTCAGCGTCGTTTCATCCGAGGCAACCGAGATGGACTCAACCAATCCCTTTCGGGCTTCGGCTGCGACTGTGTTGATTGCAACTGTCTCCTGCTGTTCACTCCCATTGGCCAGACGGAAGAGCAAAATAAAGAAAGCAGCCAGGATCAGCAGGTAAATCGTCCCATTCCTAAGCCAACGAGACATTCTCCAACGCACCTCACTTATACAAAAGACCCCACCGTGGCCGCACCGTTGTCCCACATCTATGCCTGCCTGGTTGTTTGCGCAGAGATGAGTGCTGCGACGCGTGGGGCGCTATTGATCTAACACCACTATTGGCTATTTACAATGATACAGTTTCTTCGCTGGAGGGTCAAGTTGTCAATGACATCGGTCTACGAGTCGCTGGAGGGCCTGGGTCACCGCTTCAGGCTGTTCCAGCATGACCATGTGGCCGGCATTTTCCACCACTGTGAGTTCCGCGTCGGGCAGATGGTCCACCAGGTAGCGAGCGTATTTCACGGGGGTAAGCTGATCCTGAACGCCGACGACGACGGTCGCCGGCAGCACAATTTCACTCAAACGAGCTATCACATCAAACCGGTTGCAGGCCACGAAGTCGCCACGAACGACCGCCGGCTGGTTGGCCAACCACTCCTCTCGGCCGCCCTCCACCAGCGCCTGACCTGTCTTGGGGGCGAAGGCGTAGTTCACGATGAGATCGACGGTCTTCTCGAACTCGGTCTCCAGCCCCTGGAGGATGGCCGGCAGGACCCGCAACCGTGCGCCGGTGCCCACCAGCCCGATCCCCAGCAGCCGCTCCGGCGCATGTAGGGCCGTCCACTGGGTGATAGCGCCACCCATGGAGTGGCCAACGAGGATCGCGCGCTCGATGCCCAGCCCATCAAGGAAGCGCAGAATTACGTTGCTGTAGTCCGAGATGGTGTCCCGCCCTGCCCCGTCAGAACGCCCATGGGCCGGCAAGTCCAGGGCGTACGTGTTCGCGCCAGCCAGCCGCTGAACCTGATGCCCCCAAATCCGATGCGTCCCGCCGGCTCCGTGAACGAAGAGGACATCAATGCCAGCACCGTTATCCCGATGCGAGTAGAACACCCGCTCGCCTGTCTCAAGTATAGTGTATGGCATGTGCGAGTTCCAGTGAACAGTGATCAGTGATCAGTGATCACTGGCCTACCAACTGGCCAGTGATCTGCCGGCCGGTGCTTTGTCTTCCAGATCTTCCAGGAACCGAGTCACTTGCAAGGCGGCCTTGCAGCCTTCGCCAACCGACGTGGCAATCTGACGATAGACGGGGTCGTCGATTTCGCCGGCGGCGTAGACGCCACGGACGTTGGTGCGCTTGGCTTCGTCCGTGATCAGATAGCCGTGGTCATCCATCTCCAGCACCCCTCTGAAGATCTCCGAGTTGGGGTAGTGGCCGATGTAGATGAAAACACCGTCGGTTGCCAGCGTTTCTCGGTCTCCCGTCTTCACATTCTCGATCTCAACCGCCTGGACTGCCCCGTCGCCAACGATTTCTCGAACAACGGTATCCCAGATGAAGGAGATCCTGGGGTTCTTCCTGGCGCGTTCGGCCAGGATCGGGCCGGCACGGAGCTCATCGCGCCGGTGGATGACGCGCACCTGGTTAGCAAACTTGGTTAGAAAGATGCCTTCTTCCAGGGCGCTATCGCCACCACCTACGACGACGATGTCTTTGCCCCGGAAGAAGAAGCCATCGCAGGTAGCACAGTAGGATACCCCGCGCCCGGTGAATTCCTCTTCGCCCGGTACGCCCAGCTTCCGAGGTGAGGCACCGGTGGCAACGATGACTGCTTTGGCTTCGTACGCATTGCCGTGGGTCTTGATACCTAAGGGCCAGCCGCTAAAATCGACCTCGATCACTTCGTCGATTTCCAGGCGCGCGCCGAATTTCTCGGCCTGAGCTTTCATCAACTCGACCAATTCCGGCCCTGTGGTACCTTCCGGGAAGCCGGGGTAGTTTTCCACCTCATTCGTGATCGAAATCTGCCCTCCGATCTGGCTGCCGGTAATGACCAACGGCTCCAGATTGGCCCGAGCTGTGTACAGGGCCGCCGTCAGGCCAGCCGGCCCCGAGCCAATGACGATAACGTTTTCCATGATGTTGCTAATCCTCCCTTACTCAGTAATCAGTTGTCAGTTATCAGTTATCAGTCAGCATCCCCCTGCGGGGTTCCATGAAGCATGAAAATGGCTGGTTAGCTGGATGGCTGGATGGCTCACATTGTTACCGCTCAGCCATCTAGCCAACTATTTTCAGAGCAGTGACGATTAGTGAGTGATCACTGACAGGAGTTACGCGGTCAAGGTGACCGGCACTTCCTCAACGCCGTTGAGAGACCAGCGATGCCGGCTTTACAGCCAAAACAAGTGCTCCAGACACGATTCTGAAGTGCCGGTCACCTGGTTCCGCTCTCACCGCGTAAGTCCTGTTCACTGATTACTGGTCACTGATTACCGATTGCTGGTTACTGGTTGTCGCTGATCCACCATACGTTTCGCTCGATCCACCAGACGGGCGCTCTGGTCTTCAGGTTTCCCCGCTCATCCATCAGCGGTTTGGACCGCTCATCGCCAGGGATGCCGGCATCGATGCGGATCATCTTGTACTCACAGCACGTCCGTGGCTCTCCTGCCATAGTGAAGCACTCTTGACAAACATAGACGATACGATGTTTCTCAGCCATTTTGGCGCTCCTTTGCGCATCTCTCAGTAACAAACACTGCACCCAGGCACATATTGTACATCGGGGGGCATTGTTTGGCAAGTAGATGCCTCACATTTTGCCTCTTGCATTTTGTCTCAACGTTTGCTACCATCACTGAGGACAAAGAGGAGATGCATTGATCCAATGACCCGCAAAGACAAGGCGGCCGCCTTGGGTCTCCCCAGCCTCGTCTGGCGTTTTGGCCAGGAGCGGCGGTTCGACCTGATTCAGAAGTACGCGCCGCTGGCCGGCCGGCGCGTACTGGTGGACGGCTGTGGTATCGGGACCTACGTTCGACGTATTCGAGAGCACGCATCTTACGTAGCCGGCATTGACATCGACTTCGACCGCGTGGCCGAGGGCGCGCAGACGCTCTCCAACCTGGCCGTCTCCGCCGCCGAAGCCCTGCCCTTCCCCGACGCCAGCTTCGACATCGTCCTCCTCCACGAGGTGTTGGAACATGTGCGAGATGATCACCAGTCCGTGCGTGAGACTTGGCGGGTGCTGTCGCCCGGCGGTCGGATCGTCATCTTCGTCCCCAATCGCCTGTACCTCTTCGAAACTCACGGCTTCTTCTGGAAAGGTGAGTACCACTTCGGCAACATCCCGCTGGTCAACTACCTGCCGGACCCGCTGCGCGATCGGCTGGCACCCCACGTACGGGCCTATACGGGGGCCGCCCTTCGCCGGCTCTTCGCCGGCCTCGACCACTGCGTGATCGTCCACACGCAAATCTACCCCGGCTACGACAAGATCGTGGCGCGCCGGCCGGTGCTGGGCCGGGTGCTGCGGGCCGTCACTTATGCGCTGGAATCGACGCCGCTGCGGGTGTTTGGGTTGTCGCACTTTCTGGTGGTGGAGAAGAGCCGCAGGTAAAGAACCACGGATTGACCCTGCCTGCAATCTGTGCCACAATTACTCCCTGGTAGTCGGTTCGCCTGAGTAAGGACACCCAACATGCACCCGTTCCCCGACCTTCCCGACCCTATCGGTCGGGAAGATGATTTGCGCTATGTCGTCAACTGCATCGCCGATGCCAGATGCTGCTCCGTTGTCGGTGTGAGCAACATGGGCAAGTCAGTGTTGATGCGGGCTCTCACTCTGCCCGAAGTCAAACAGGCCGTGCTTGCGGAAGCCGCCGACGAGCACCTGTGGGTCTACATCGACTGTAATCGCGTGCTGGATCGCAGCGAACAGGGCTTCTATGAACTCGTCCTGCGCTCCATCCGCGACAAAGTCGTTGCCCGGGGGGATATGCCGTCCCTCCTGGCCCAACTCCGCGAAAACTACGAAACGCTCATCCATCCACCGACTCCGCTGCACGTCGCCCTCAGCTTCAACCGCGCCATCGAGGAAGCCGTGCTCGAAGCCGGCTTCGACCGCCTGGTGCTGTGCATCGACGAGTTTGACCCCTTGATGGCGACCCTGGCCGGCCCGGTCTTCCTGCGGCTGCGTGCCCTCAAGGACCGCTTCGAGACCGGTATCTGCTACGTCACCGCGACCGACCGTGCCTTGTGGGAGATTCGCACCGACCGGGATGCCGGCGAGTTCTCCGAACTGTTCGCACATCACACGCGCTACCTGCCGCCCCTGGGCGACGCCGGCGTCCGACGGGTGGTCACCCGCTATGCTGCTCGTGAGGGTGTGACATTCAGCGAGGCCGATATCGCCTTCATCCGTGCCATGGCGGATGGGCATCCTGGGCTGGTGGAAGCTGTGTGCAGTGCTTTGGGACACGTCACCGGCCCCGAAGTTCACGATGAGTTGAAAGATCAGCAGATTCACCGCCTGGTCAGGGAGCGCCTGGAGAGTGATCTCATCGTTCACAGTGAGTGCAGCCGATTGTGGGATGAGCTATCTGAAACGGAACAGGACACGCTGATGAAACTGGCCACTGCCGGCTCCGACGTCAAGCCGGCCGAGTTGCGGTCGCTACGACGCAAGCATCTCGTACGGTACCAGCAGGGTGGGCCGGCTATCTTCTGTCCGCTGTTCACCGATTTTGCGCGCCGCAAGCACCGTCAGCGACGGCCAGGCTGTGGTGTGCGAGTGGACGTCGCGGCCGGCCATGTGTACGTCGATGGGCAGCGGATCGAGCCACTCACCGATCTTGAGTATCGCCTGCTGTTGCTTCTGTACAGCCGACTCGACCAGGTCGTGGACAAGTACGAGATTGTTGAGGGCGTCTGGGGCGCCGACTACATCGACGAGGTGGATGACGGTCGGATTGAGCGACTGGTCAGCCGGCTGCGCTCCAAAATCGAGCCCGAACCGGGCGAACCACGCTACATCCAGACCGTGCGCGGCCGGGGATACCGGCTTGTGGCGGGTTAGAACGCGGATCACTCGGAAGAACAACGGATTGCTCGGATGTACGGATCCTGAGCAGGTCCGTACATCCGAGCAGTCCGTTGTTCTTCAGCTTGCCGGGGTTGACAAATCCGCAATAATGTGTTAGAATGCCGTCAATCTGGAGCGGGCATCCGCCAACGAAAGGAATCGTAACGACCTGATGATCAATCGGCTAGACCTTATCGTCGTCCTCGTTGTTGAGCTCCTCGTCATTATCGAGGGGCTAAGCCCCTTTGGGAGGACGAGATAAGGTGTAGCGCCCACACCAAGCCGGTTCAAAGGCCTCCCAAACTTGGGAGGCCATTTTTTTATTCGATGGTTTTTCGGCACATAGTCGTGCCCCTGCCGGCCTGGCCGGCCAGTCCGACACCAGGATGTGTCGGCGAACAGCGCTCAACGGGATGGGGTAGCATCGATGCCCGTTCCCTGGGGCGCCAGGATTAAGAGGCAGTGACGCCTTCACCTGTCCCTCTCTGAGGGGTGGGCTGAAGGCGTTTGGTGTTTTTCGGCATATTGCGGGCCCCTCTGGGTTCGCAACGACCCGGTGAGAGGAGGTAAAGACATGCGACGCACCGGAGCACAGATTGTTTGGGAGTGTCTCAAGCGCGAGGGCGTCGAGGTTGTCTTCGGGTATCCGGGAGGAGCCATCCTTCCGACGTATGACGCGATGACGCAGTACGATTTCGTCCATCATGTGCTCACGCGCCATGAGCAGGGCGCTACCCACGCCGCTGATGGCTACGCTCGCGCCACCGGCAAGGTGGGTGTGGCTATGGCTACCAGCGGCCCTGGCGCTACAAACATGGTGACCGGCATCGCGACGGCCATGATGGATTCATCTCCCATCGTGTGCATCACGGGTCAGGTACCCACGACAGCCCTTGGCGGTGACGCTTTCCAGGAGACAGACGTCACCGGCGTCACCTTGCCCATTACAAAGCACAACTACCTGGTTACGGATGTCGAGGACCTGGCCTACATCATTCCGGAGGCGTTTTACATCGCGCGAACCGGCCGGCCTGGCCCGGTACTCATCGACATTTGCAAGGACGTCCAGATCGCCGAGACAGAATTCAAGTACCCCGGAGAACCGATCTCGCTGGCCGGCTACGTTCCTCCAGCCGAGGCGGCTCCGGAGGAGGTACGACAGGCCGCGGAACTCATCAATGAATCTGAGCGTCCCCTGGTGCTGGCCGGCCACGGGGTCTTGATGTCGGGGGCGATGCGGGAACTGCTGGAGTTTGCCGAGCGTGGTAGTGTCCCCGTTGCCCAGACCCTGTTGGGCATCGGCAACCTGCCGGCCTCCCACCCGCTGAATCTGGGCATGATGGGCATGCACGGCGAGGCATACGTCAACCAAGCGATTCAGGCCGCCGATTTGTTGCTGGCTTTTGGGATGCGCTTCGACGACCGCGTCACCGGCAATCTGGCCACCTACGCCCCGGATTCTAAGAAGATCCACATCGATATTGACCCCTCGGAGATCAACAAGAACGTCCCGGTGGACCTGGGGATTGTCGGCGACTTGAGAGCCGTCTTGCAGCAATTGAACCCTCTGGTCGAGAAACGGGATCGGTCGGCGTGGCTGCGCCAGATCAGCGAGTGGCAGGCCGACACGCGGGCGCGCGACATCATACACCAGGACTCCAATGGCCGGCTGCTGGGGGCTCACGTAATCCACGATATTTGGGAGTACACCGGTGGGAAGGCCGTCGTCGTGTCGGATGTGGGACAACACCAGATGTGGGAGGCTCAGTATTACCGTCACGAACGGCCGTACACGCTCATCACGTCGGGCGGGCTCGGCACTATGGGGTTCGGGTTCCCGGCCGCCATCGGTGCCAAGTTTGGCCGGCCCGACGAGGAAGTGTGGGCCATCGTCGGGGACGGCGGTTTTCAGATGACCCAGGCCGAACTGGCCACCGCTGTCCAGGAGAATGTGGACGTGAACATTGCCATCATCAACAACGGGTATCTGGGGATGGTGCGGCAATGGCAGGAATTCTTCTACGAAGAGCGATACGCGGCGACACCGCTGGTCAACCCCGATTTTGTCAAGCTGGCGGATGCCCACGGCATCCCGGCGCTGCGGGTTGATCGGCGTGAGGACATTGAAGCAGCCGTGCACCGGGCTCAGGACACACCGGGGCCTTTCCTGATCGACTTCGTGGTTGAAAGAGCGGACATCGTCTACCCCATGGTGCCGGCCGGCTCCGACCTGGATAAGATGATCCGCCGGCCGCTACCGGAACGCATCGCGGCCATCAGCGCAGAGCTGGGTCCAACGCCCGCTCCTGAGAGGCAGGAGACGTAGTCTGGCAGATCGTTTATGGCAGATGGCAGATGGCAGATCACCGGGTGCAACGACTATCTGCTGTTGGCCATCGGCTCTTAGCCGAAGGAGGTAACAGACATGACCGAAGAACACACACTGGTAGCCCTGGTCGAAGACAAGCCCGGCGTCCTGAACCGCGTTGCCAGCCTGTTCCGGCGCCGGAATTTCAATATTGACAGCCTGACCGTTGGGCATACGAGTGTCCCCGGGGTTTCCCGCATGACGATTGTCGTCGGTGCCGGGGAACCAGACGCTTACCTGGTTGAAATGAATCTCAACAAGCTGGTGAACGTGATCGGCGTGCGTGATGTCACGCAGGATCGGGCGGTGAGCCGGGACCTGGCACTCATCAAGGTGAAGGCAGATGCAAGCGCCCGAGCCGAAATCAGTCAGATCACTGAGATCTTCCGGGCCAAGATCGTGGATGTCAGCCAGACCTCGCTGATCGTGGAGGTCACAGGCACCGAGGACAAGATCGACTCGCTGCTTGACTTGCTCCAGCCGTTTGGCATCATCGAGATGGTGCGCACCGGTCGCGTCGCCATGGTTCGTGGCGAAGAAAGGGTGCCACCCATGAATGGCCGCCGGCCGGCGCTGAAATCCGTCTCGTAGAACCTGGATAGCTAGATGGCTAGATAGCTAGATGGCTGGATGGCAAACCAGCCATCCAGCCTTCCAGCCATCCAGCTATCTAGCCATCTATCACAACCAACCATACTGACGTAAGAGGAGGACACTAAATGGCAAACGTGTACTACGACAAAGATGCAGACCTGAGCCGGCTTGATGGCAAGACGGTGGCAGTCATCGGGTATGGCAGCCAGGGGCACGCCCATGCGCTGAATTTGCGCGACAGCGGCGTGGACGTGGTCGTTGGGCTGTACGAGGGGAGTTCGTCCTGGCCCAAGGCCGAGGCAGCCGGCCTTCGGGTCGCAACCGTGGCGGATGCGGCGAAGCAGGCCGACGTCGTCATGATCTTGATTCCGGACCCGTCACAGCCAGGCGTGTATAAGGAAGCCATTGAACCGGGGTTGGAACCGGGCAACACGCTGATGTTCGCGCATGGTTTCAACATTCGCTTCGGGCAGATTGTTCCACCTGACTTCGTGGATGTCAGCATGATTGCGCCCAAGTCGCCTGGCCATCGGCTGCGGGAACTGTACCAGGAGGGTGAAGGCGTGCCGGCCTTGCTGGCGGTGGAGCAGGATGCGTCGGGTGAGGCCAAGGCGAACGCGCTGGCCTACGCGGCCGGCCTGGGCTGCACGCGCGCCGGCGTCATCGAGACCACCTTCGCCGAGGAGACGGAAACCGACCTGTTCGGCGAGCAGGTGATCCTCTGCGGCGGCGTCTCGGCGTTGATGAAAGCCGCCTTCGAGACATTAGTCGATGCCGGCTATCAGCCCGAGATCGCCTACTTCGAGGTGGGCAACGAGCTGAAGCTCATCGTCGATCTGATCTACGAGGGCGGACTGACCTACATGCGCTATTCGGTATCCGACACCGCCGAGCACGGCGACTACACCGGCGGTCCCAAGATCATCACCGAAGAGACGCGCAAAACCATGAAACAGATGCTCCAGGACATCCAGGATGGGACCTATGCGCGGAGCTGGATCGAGGAGAACAAGGCCGGCCGGCCCAACTTCAACCGCTGGCGCCGTCAGGACATGGATCATCCCATCGAGCAGGTGGGCCGGAAGCTGCGCAGCATGATGAGCTGGCTCCCTTCCAAAGAAGTCCCGTGGTACGACGCCGACTGGTATAAAGAGGGGAAGTAGACGATCCGGCGGAGTAGGGGAGTCGAGGTGTAGAATGCGGCAAGTCCAGATCGTTGCCACCATCGGCCCGGCCAGCCAGTCCATTGAAACGCTGCGCGCACTGATCGAAGCCGGCATGGACGTTGCCCGGCTGAACCTGTCCCATGGCGATCAGGCGTACCACGCGCGAACCATCGACAACGTGCGCCAGGCGGCGTCGGATGTTGGCCGGCCCGTGGCACTTCTGGCGGACCTGCAAGGGGCCAAGCTGCGCATCGGAACCCTGGATGGTGATGGCCTGCCGCTGGAGGTAGGCGACACCGTCCGGCTGAGCACACGCCGCGACCACGCGCCGGATGAGATACCCGTGCCGGTCCAGGGGTTGCCCGACGCGGTGCTGCCGGGTGACTGTGTGCTGATCGATGACGGGCTGCTGGAATTGCAGGTAATCGAAACCTTCCCCGATGCCGTCGAGTGCCTGGTCATGGTGGGCGGAGTCTTGCGGTCGAACAAGGGTCTCAACCTGCCCCAGGCCAGCCTGGACATCCCGGCCATCACGCCCAAAGATCGACGTGATCTGCGGTTTGTGGTGCAGCAGCAGGTAGACTGGGTGGCGCTGTCGTATGTGCGATCGGCGCGCGAAGTGCAGCAGTTGAAGGCGCTGATCCATCACGACGCTGCCGGCGGGCCGCGTCCCCAGGTGATGGCGAAAATCGAGACGCCCGAGGCGGTAATGGAGCTGGACTCCGTAGTGGCGGTCTCGGACGGCGTGATGGTGGCGCGAGGTGATCTGGGCCTGGAGATGCCGCCGGAAGAGGTTCCGCTGATTCAGAAGATGATCATTCGAACGTGCAACGAGGCCGGCGTGCCCGTGGTCACGGCGACCCAGATGCTGGACTCCATGACCCGCTCGCCGCGCCCCACCCGCGCCGAAGTGAGCGACGTCACCAACGCGATCCTGGACGGAACCGATGCCCTGATGTTGTCAGGCGAAACTGCAAGCGGCCGGTATCCGGTCGAAGCGGTTGCAACCATGGCCCGCATCATCGAGCGGGTAAGAGCCGAGCAACAGGATCCAGTATTCACCCGGCCACGCCCCCCCTCTCGCAACGGTCACACGAGGGAGTCGGCACGAGCTGGCTGGATGGCAAGCATCTGGCAGCGGCTGGCCGGGTGAGCAAGGGTACAGGGGGGCTGGGGAGCAGAGGTGCGGAGGAGCAGAGATCTCTCGGAAAGTGTTACTCACACCCGGCAGGCAACGGAGTACGCAATACGAAATATGTGCGTACTTCGTACTTCACCTGATCTCGAGGACTTTCCGAGAAAGCTGTGCACAGAAGGGAGGTGATATCAGTGTCCGATGATGGCCTTGGTGAGCTTCGTGGAGTAGATATTTCAGAACAACGGTACATATATGACAACGGAAAGGAAGGATACCATCATGGATACGGTGTTGATTTTCGACACGACGTTGCGCGACGGCGAGCAGTCGCCTGGTGCAACGATGACCATTCAGGAGAAAATGGAAGTTGCCAAGCAACTGGCACGTCTGAGAGTTGATATTATCGAAGCCGGCTTCCCCATCGCCTCCCCCGGCGACTTCGAGGCCGTGCGCCGCATTGCCGAGGAAGTCGGCACGCCGGACGGGCCGACGATCGCCGGCCTGGCCCGTGCTGTGGAGAAGGACATCGACCGCGCCTGGAACGCCGTCAAGCCGGCGGCTAAGCCGCGCATCCACACGTTCCTGGCGACTTCAGACATCCACTTGCAGCACAAGCTGCGCATCAC
Source organism: uncultured Anaerolineales bacterium (assembly GCA_964532665.1). Taxonomy (GTDB): domain Bacteria; phylum Chloroflexota; class Anaerolineae; order Epilineales; family JAANWY01; genus CAZHMV01. The sequence goes on along the minus strand of CAZHMV010000016.1, from coordinate 45,718 downwards.
CCGCGAGCAGTGCCTGCAACAAATTCACGACATGGTCACACTGGCGCGCAGCCTGTGCGACGATGTGGAGTTCAGCCCCGAGGATGCTGGCCGCACTGACCCGGACTTCCTCTATGAGGCGCTGGCTGTGGCCGTGGAGGCCGGCGCGACCACCATCAACATCCCGGATACGGTGGGGTACACCATGCCTGACGAATATGGGCAGCGGGTCATCGGTGAGTTCTTCCGACGGGTGCCGGGGGCGGAAAATGTGGTCGTGTCCGTGCACACGCACAACGACCTGGGTTTGGCGGTGGCCAATGCGTTGGCCGGGGTCCTGGCCGGTGCGCGCCAGGTGGAGTGCACCATCAACGGCATCGGGGAGCGGGCCGGCAACTGCTCGCTGGAAGAAGTCGTCATGGCGATCCACACGCGGCGCGATTTCTATAACCTGCGCACGAACGTCGATACAACGCAAATTTCGCGAGCCAGCCGGATGGTCAGCACCTACACCGGCATGCCGGTCCAACCCAACAAAGCCATCGTCGGAGCGAATGCCTTTGCCCACGAGGCCGGCATTCACCAGGACGGCATGCTGAAACACCACACCACGTACGAGATCATGCGGCCCGAAACCGTCGGTATTCCCAAGAGCCGGCTGGTGCTGGGCAAGCACTCCGGCCGGCATGCCTTCCGTGTGCGCCTGCACGAACTGGGTTACGAGCTATCCGAAGACGAGGTGAACCAGGCCTTCGAGCGCATGAAGCGCGTGGCCGACAAGAAGAAGAACGTGACCGACCACGACATCCTGGCCATCATCGCCGATGAGTTCTACCAGCCGCCGGAAATCTTCCAGATCGAGGATATGCAGGTCACCTGTGGCCGGCCTGGCATGCCCACTGCGACAGTTCGCGTGCGCAAGCCGGACGGCGGCGCGTGCGTCGAGGTCGCTGTCGGCACAGGCCCGGTCGATGCAACTTACAAGGCTATCGCGAAGTGCGTCGGCGCACCGAACACGCTCCTCGAATACTCGGTAAACGCCGTGACCGAGGGCATCGACGCCCTGGGCGAGGTGATGGTCCGGCTGATACCGGAGGGCGGCACCCCGGAAGGTCCGGTCTACAGCGGCCACGGCGCTGACACCGATATCATCGTCGCCAGTGCCAAAGCCTACGTGAACGCGCTCAACAAGATGGTGGCTGCTCAGACCGCTCAGGCAGCAGCAGCCAGGGTGGAGCCGGCGGTGGAGGCAGCGGCGGCCCAGCCGGCAGCAGCGGCCGTGCCGGCCTAGAACGAGAACGAAGGGGGAAAAAGGGAAAAAGGGAAAAGGGGAGAAGGGAAAAAGGGGAACTGTAGAGAAACTGGCTTCCGTATCTCGCAAGTTCCCCTGAGTTCCCCTCAGTTCCTCCGAGTTCCCCTGAGTTCCTCCGAGTTCCCGGTTGGATATACGACCGAACAATGACAATGACTTCAAAAACGAACAAACCACAAACCCTTTTCGAGAAAATCTGGGACGATCACGTCGTGGTGGAAGAGCCAGGCATCCCGACGGTGTTGTACGTTGACATTCACCTGGTGCACGAAGTGACGTCACCGCAGGCGTTCCAGGGCCTTCGCGAGAAGGGGCTGAAAGTGCGCCGGCCTGACAGGACAGCGGCGACAGTGGATCACAGCGTACCCACCCATGATCGCTCCCTGCCCATCCTGGACCAGATGGCGGCGGCACAGATTCGCAAGTTCGAGGAAAACTGCGAGGAGTTCGGTATCCCGCTGCACGGCATCGGGAGCCCGCACCAGGGCATCGTGCATGTCATCGGCCCAGAGCTGGGTCTCACGCAGCCGGGTATGACCATCGTGTGCGGCGACAGCCACACCAGCACCCACGGCGCTTTCGGCGCCCTGGCTTTCGGCATCGGGACCAGCGAGGTGGAACACGTGCTGGCAACCCAGTGCCTGCTTCAGGCCAAGCCCAGGACCTTCGAGGTGCGGATCGATGGTCAGTTGCAGCCGGGTGTGTCGGCCAAGGACATCATCCTGGCCCTCCTCGCAAAAATCGGCATCGGAGGGGGCACCGGCCATGTGTTTGAGTACACCGGCAGCACGATCCGTGGCCTGTCGATGGAAGAGCGGATGACCATCTGCAACATGAGCATCGAAGGCGGGGCGCGGGCCGGCATGGTCGCCCCCGACGACACCACTTTCGAGTACCTGGCCGGCCGGCCCTACGCGCCGCAGGGCGCTGACTGGGATCGCGCTGTGGAGGCGTGGCGCCGGCTCCCCACCGACGAGGGTGCCACCTACGACAAATCGGTGACGCTGGATGCCGGCACCCTGGAGCCGATGATCACCTACGGCACCAACCCGGGCATGGGCATGCCCATCACCGCCCGTGTGCCAGACCCGGACTCCATCGCAGATGTCAGCCAACGCAACGCGCTGATAAAGGCCCTGAGCTACATGGACCTCCGCCCAGGGCAGGCCATGCTGGGACAACCGGTGGACGTGGTGTTCATCGGCTCGTGCACCAACTCGCGCATCAGCGATCTGCGGCTGGCGGCCGGCCTGCTCAAGGGACGCAAGGTGAAGGACGGCCTGCGGATGTTGGTTGTCCCCGGCTCGACGCAGATCAAGAAACAGGCCGAGGCCGAGGGGCTGGACCGCATCTTCAAGGAAGCCGGCGCTGAGTGGCGGGAGGCCGGCTGCAGCATGTGCATCGCCATGAACGGCGACCAACTGGAACCCGGCCAGTACTCGGTCAGCACCAGCAACCGCAACTTCGAGGGCCGGCAGGGCAAGGGCGGCCGCACGTTCCTGGCCAGCCCGCTGACCGCAGCAGCAAGCGCGGTGACGGGTGTCGTGACAGACGTGCGGACGTTGATGAAGTAATATGTACGGCGTATTGCGTAAGGGTTCAACAACTCAATGCGCAATACGCCGTACGCAATAGGACTGAACTCATGCAACCATTCACAACCCTAACCAGCAAAATCGTTCCCCTGCCCAACGAAAACGTCGATACCGACCAGATCATCCCGGCCCGGTTCCTGAAGGGGACAGACAAGGCCGGCCTGGGCGATAACCTCTTCGCCGACTGGCGCTACAACGAGGATGGGACCCCGAAGCCGGACTTTGTGCTGAACCGGCCGGAGATGCAGGGCCGGCAAATTCTGCTGGCCGGCGATAACTTCGGTTGCGGCAGTTCTCGCGAGCACGCGCCCTGGGCGTTGCTCGGCGGGGGCTTCCGAGCCGTCATCAGCACGTCGTTCGCGGACATCTTCCGCAACAACTCTCTCAAGAACGGCTTGCTGCCGGTCATCGTGGATGAGGAGATACATCGAGAACTGTTCCGTCTCGTCAAGCAGGATCCGGCTACTGAGGTGGCAATCGATCTGGCCCGGCAGATGCTTTACCTGCCCGATGGTCAGGCCGTGGTGTTCCCCATCGACGGCTTCAGCAAGCAGTGTCTGCTGGAGGGCGTCGATCAGTTGGGCTACCTGCTGAAGCAGATGCCCCATATAGAGGCGTACGAGAAGCGTCACCTGGCGCGGGTTCGGACGGTGACGGCATAGTCTCAGTGACCAGTGATCAGTAATCAGTGATCAGTCGACCTGCCCTCAAGGGCATTGTGAAGCATGGGAACGTCGGATGACTGGATAGCTTGCATCGCACCGTCCAGCCAACCAGCCATCTAGTCACCGAGTTTTCAGAGCGGCGGTCACGACCGGAAGGAGTTGGTCTTATGCGTGTCGAAGAGGATTGGACCCCGTGTCCAGATTGTGATAGTGATCGGGTTGTGCCGGCCACGTACCGGAATATGGCGCCGTGGGATTCGGCGTTTGCCCAGGACGGACACATGCCGGAGAGTGTCTTGCCTGCCTCGGAAGTGGACGCGGGCGAGCATACACCTGATGGAGAGGGTGCCGGGTGGATCGTTTCGGCACTCATGAGACACTACAATGACTAGCGTGATCTCATCAATGGGTAAAGTGAGTGCAGCGTTGGCCGGTTGCAGAATCACAATCTGCAATCTGCAACCCTTCGACTGGGCCCAGGACAGGTCTGCAATCTGCAATCGGGTGCTGGCGGCTGCCGTCACCCCCTGCCTGGACATTATTGACATTATCGGCTGACGGGGTGGGCGCGCGCCCGCCCCGAGAGGGGTGGCGTGCGCCGGGCGCATGATCGCCCCTCAGTTCTAGAGGAAGCGTCCAGACCTTTAGGGTTTCCGAAAACCCTAAAGGTCTCGGCAAGATCAACAAAACAGAAGGAGGCGATCATGAGTACCGTTGAGATTTATGACTGCACATTGCGTGATGGCACGCAGGGAGAGGGCGTTGCCTTCTCCGTCGAGGACAAGCTCCGTGTTACCCTCAAGCTTGACGAGCTCGGCATCCACTACGTCGAAGGTGGCTGGCCGGGCTCCAACCCGCGTGACGCCGGCTACTTCGAGCGGGCCAGGGACCTGGACCTGAAGAATGTGAAGGTGGCTGCCTTCGGCATGACGCGGCGATCCAGCCTGGCGGCCGAAGATGACCCCAACCTCCAGGCTCTGCTCGATGCCGAGACGCCGGTCACGACAGTGGTCGGCAAGACCTGGACCTTGCACGTCTACGATGTGCTTCGTACGACATTGGACGAGAACCTCCGCATGATCCAGGACAGCCTGGCCTATCTCAAGGCCCACGACAAGATGGTCGTCTACGACGCGGAACATTTCTTCGATGGCTACAAGGCTGATCCTGAGTACGCCCTGGAAACGCTGCGTGCAGCGCAGGAAGGTCACGCCGACGTCATCGTGCTGTGTGACACCAATGGTGGATCCATGCCCTGGGAGATTGAGGAGCTCACCCGGGCCGTGGGCCGGCAGATCGACGTGCCGTTGGGGGTACACACCCATGACGACAGTGGTCTCGGGGTGGCCAACGCCCTGGCGGCGGTGCGGGCCGGCGCTGTCCACGTCCAGGGAACGATGAACGGTTACGGTGAGCGCGTAGGCAATGCCAACCTGTGTGCCATCATCCCCGATCTGAAACTCAAGATGGGCATCGACTGCATTACCGACGAACAACTGCGCAAGCTCACCGAGGCATCGCGCTACGTCAGTGAGCTGGCCAACCTGGCGCACGATCATCGGCAGGCGTATGTCGGCGGCAGTGCTTTCGCCCACAAGGGGGGTATCCACGTTGCGGCCGTCATGCGCAACGAGGACAGCTACCAGCACATCGATCCGGTGTTGGTGGGGAATGAGAAACGGGTTCTCGTCTCGGACCTCTCGGGCCGGGGCAACATCCTGTACAAAGCCAGCGAATACGGCCTGGATGGTGTAGACAAGGATCAGGCCCTGAAGGTGCTCGAGCAGATCAAGGAATTGGAGAACGAGGGCTTCACCTTCGAGAGCGCCGAGGCGTCGGTTGACATGATGCTCCGCCGCACGCAGCCCGACTACGAGCCGCCTTTTGAGCTGGTGGACTTCTTGACCGTCGTCGAGCACCGTGCCGGCCGGGGGCTGGTGGCTGAAGCCACGGTGAAAGTCCGCGTCGGCGACGAGGTGGTCCACACGGCGGCTGAGGGGAACGGGCCGGTCAACGCCCTCGATGCGGCTTTGCGCAAGGCGCTGCTGCCTTTCTATCCCCAACTGAAGAACTTCCACCTGGACGACTACAAGGTGCGCATTCTGGATGGTGAGGCCGGCACGGCGGCCAAGACCCGCGTGCTCATCGACACCAGCGATGGTGTCAGGCGCTGGAGCACCGTCGGTGCATCCACCAACATCATCGAAGCCAGTTGGCGCGCGCTGGTGGATAGCGTGGAATACGGTCTGTTGAACGGAACGTAGGGGCAGGTAGGGGCGAGGCAGGCCGGCGAGTGGGATCGTTTGCCGGACAGACCTTCGTTCCGACCTGCCTGGCCCCTGCATCACAGGGGCTAGCCCGTCGTTCGGCGAGATCACCTGACCGATGCCGTGCTTTCGCCTCGGTCGGAGACC
>CAZHMV010000016.1:0-39653 GCA_964532665.1 uncultured Anaerolineales bacterium | reverse complement strand
TGGTCAGGACTTCTGGCATTTACCCCTGGCCTTGTGGTAGAATTGTGCTGGAGAGAAGACAGACCCTGGCTTCGGCCTCATTGTGGACGACCGAGGTTGTCTGACAATGTGATAGGGGAGAGGAGAGGACCATGATTGTGAAAACCGATGTGGTGCGGACGATCCCCCACGCCGGCGAGGCGATCACTGTAGAGGAACTCATACGCCTCCCGGACGACGGAAATAAGTACGAACGGGTCAAAGGAGTGCTCAAAGTGTCACCTGCCGGCCATGAACAGGAGTATTTCGGTAGTTGGCTGATTACCCTGTTAACCAATTTCGTCCGCCCCCGCAAGCTGGGGCAGGTGTATGGCTCCAATGCCGGCTACCGTCTGCCCAACGGCGATATCCGCGCCCCGGATGTCTCCTTTGTGCGCCAGGAGCGGATTCCCGGCGGCTACCCCCCCAAGGGTTTCGCCGAATATCCCCCGGACCTGGCGGTGGAAGTCCTATCCCCCAACCAGAAGCTTCAAGATTTGGGGGAAAAGGTCGGCGAGTTTCTGGACTGGGGGACACCCCTGGTATGGGTGCTGGCCCCGGACACCCGCTCTGTGACAGTCTACCGCTCACTGACGGAGGTCCACACCCTCGGTCCTGACGACGAGTTGTCCGGCGAGGAGGTCATTCCTGGCTTTCGTGTCCGTGTGGGAGAGCTATTCGAGTAAGGAGTCATTCTTGCAAGCGAAGATCACACTACTTCCAGGAGATGGCATCGGCCCTGAAGTTGTGGCCGAGGGGGCGAAGGTGCTCCAGGCCATCGCCGAGAGATATGGACATCAGTTTGAACTACCCCAGGCGTTGGTCGGTGGTATTGCCATCGACGAGACGGGCGAGCCGCTGTCTGATGAGACGCTGGCACTGTGCCACGAAAGTGACGCCGTGCTGTTTGGTGCTGTCGGCGGACCCAGGTGGGACGATCCGAACGCGTCGGTTCGACCGGAGTTCGGTCTGCTCCGCCTTCGCAAGGACCTGGACCTGTTTGCCAACCTGCGGCCGGTCCGCGTGTATCCGGCCCTGGCCGGCGCATCTACATTGCAGCCGCAGGTAGTCGAGGGCGTCGATCTGGTCATCGTGCGCGAGTTGACCGGTGGCATCTACTTTGGCCGCCCATCGGGTCGGCAGGACACGGAAGCCGGCCGCGCGGCCGTTGACACCTGTCCCTATACCGAAGGCGAGATCGAGCGCCTGATGCGGGTGGCCTTCGACCTGGCCCGCCAGCGACGTAAGAAGGTCACTTCGGTGGACAAGGCCAACATCCTTTCGACGTCGCGCCTGTGGCGACAGGTGGCCCACGAAGTGGCGGCCGACTACCCAGACGTTGCGTACGAGGACCTGCTGGTCGATGCAACGGCGATGTACCTGATTCGCCGGCCTGCCGACTTCGACGTCATCGCCACCGAGAACCTTTTCGGAGACATCCTGAGCGACGAGGCGTCGATGCTGACCGGCTCTATGGGCATGCTGCCGTCAGCCTCCCTGGGGGAGGCTCGAACGGCCGGTGGCCGGCGGTTTGGGCTATACGAGCCGGTGCACGGGTCGGCGCCGGACATTGCCGGCCAGGGCATTGCCAACCCCCTCGCTACCATCCTCAGCGCGGCAATGCTGCTGCGCATCTCTCTCGGCCTCAACGACGAGGCCGAGAAGGTAGAACAGGCCGTCGCCGACGTGCTGGAGGCCGGCTACCGCACCGCCGACATCATGTCAGACGGGATGACGCAGGTGGGGACGGTGGAGATGGGGGACCTGGTTATTGAGAGACTTGGGGCGTGATGCGTGTTGCACGAAGGGCAGAGTGCTGTCAGCGGCTTGATGCCAGAGATCAATCTCCTTGCATACACTTGTGTCGGTGATTCCGGTGTCGAGTTCTGCCAGAGCCGATGTCGATTTTCATGTGCCGGTGACCGTCAGGGCGGGCGCACCCTGGCCTTGGTCAACTGGCAGGCTAGAAAGCCTGCCCCGCAAGTAGTTTTCCCAAGTACTGATTCTACCGATATACACTATCACACAGGATGAATGCAAAGGAAGGTAGCTAACAATGCGCAGCGATATGATCAAGAAGGGGTTCGAGCGTGCGCCTCACCGGTCACTGCTCAAAGCGACGGGCGTGACCGATGAGGACATGGGCAAGCCCTTTATCGCCATTGCGAACTCGTATACCGACATCATCCCCGGGCACGTACACCTCCAGGAGTTTGGAGAAGTCGTGCGCGAGGCCGTGCGCGAGGCCGGCGGCGTGCCGTTCATGTTCCACACCATCGGCGTGGACGACGGCATCGCCATGGGCCACATCGGCATGAAGTACTCGCTGGCCAGCCGCGAACTCATCGCCGATAGCGTGGAGACGATGGTGCGTGCCCACTGGTTCGACGGGCTGATTTGCATTCCCAACTGCGACAAGATTATCCCCGGCATGTTGATGGCGGCCATGCGCCTGGACATTCCGACCATCTTCGTGAGTGGTGGCCCCATGCCCGCCGGCCAGACCCCCGCCGGCCAGACCGTCGATCTCATCTCGGTCTTCGAGGGCGTGGGGGCCTACAAGGCCGGCCACATCAGCGAAGCCGAACTGAAGACGCTGGAGGATTTCGGCTGCCCGACGTGCGGGTCGTGTTCCGGGCTGTTTACCGCGAACTCGATGAACTGCCTGTGCGAAGCGCTGGGCATGGCCTTGCCCGGCAACGGCACGATCCTGGCAGCCGCCCCAACCGATGATGGCCACTGGAAGATCAACCCTGAACGGGAAGCGCTGGCCCGGCAGGCCGCCCATCAGGTGATGCGCCTGATCGAGATGGACCTGACGCCGCGCAAGATCGTGACGGCCGAGGCTATCGACAATGCTTTCGCGCTGGACATGGCGATGGGCGGATCGACCAATACAGTGTTGCACACCATCGCGCTCGCCCGGGAGGCCGGCGTCGATTACCCGCTGGAGCGCCTGAACGAGGTGTCGAATCGTGTGCCATGCATCTGCAAGGTGTCGCCCTCCTCCGATTACCACGTCGAGGACGTGGATCGGGCCGGCGGTATCTCGGCGATTCTGTGGGAGCTGGCCAAGAAGCCCGGCATCTTGCACCTGGACCAGATTACCGTGACGGGCCACACCTTGGGCGAAAACGTGTACGAACACGAGAGCCAGGACAAGGCTTGCATCCGACCGCTGGACGCCCCCTACAGCGAGACCGGTGGACTGGCCATCCTGTTTGGCAACCTGGCCCCCGAAGGCGCGGTGATCAAAGCCGCCGGCGTCGTCCCCGAGATGATGACCCATCGCGGGCCGGCGGTGATCTACGACTCCCACGACGACGCCAACCAGGGCATCCTGAACGGCGAGGTGGAGCCGGGCAACGTGGTGGTGATCCGGTACGAGGGGCCGGCGGGCGGGCCGGGCATGCAGGAAATGCTGGCGCCCACCAGCAACATCGCCGGCATGGGGCTGGGCAGTTCGGTGGCCCTGATCACCGATGGCCGGTTCTCCGGCGGTACGCGCGGCGCGTGCATCGGCCACGTGAGCCCCGAGGCGGCAGCCGGCGGCCCCATCGCGCTGCTGGAGCCGGGGGACATGATCCGCATTGACATCCCGAATGGCCGGCTGGAGGTGGAAGTCAGCGACGAGGAGCTGGCGCGCCGGCGCGAAAACTGGAGCCGGCCGGCGCCGAAGATCGACTACGGCTGGCTGGGCCGCTACGCGAAGATGGCGACCAGCGCGAGCAAAGGAGCTGTACTCGAAATTTAGGGGGCGAACTCCCGGAAATCCCGAGCCTGGGAGAGGGCCTTTTACTGCGTATTGCGTAACGAGCTTGCAGGTTACTAGCACAATACGCAGTACGCAATATGCAATACGTTTCACATGATCCGAGGCCAGAGTGGACAAGAGCTTGTCCTGACGAGGGGCCGGCGGGCGGATTGTCAATCCTTGAAATATGCCTGCAGTGCTTCCTCCCACGCCCGCAGCTCAATGCCAGCCTCCGCGCCCACGAAGTTGCGCAGCGGGGCGTAGGCCGGCGGTTGGGCCAGGCGGGGATAGTGGTCGGTCGGTTCGACGATCGTGTCCAGGCCGGCCAGCTCGACGATTTTCCGCGCGAACTCGAAGCGCGAGCAGTGGCCGGCGTTGGTCAGATGATAGGTTCCGTACAGTGGGCGGCGAATCAATTGATCGATAGCGGCTGCCAGATCCGGCGCGTAGGTTGGGGAGCCGATCTCGGTGGTCACGACGCTGATATGATCGTGCTCCCCGGCCAGGCGAAGAATCGTCGCGACGAAGTTCTTGAACCCCGGCCGGTACAACCACGCTGTACGCACAATCCAGAATCGGCTGAGTAATTGCTTGACATAACTTTCACCAGCCAGTTTGGATGCGCCGTAGATGCTGATCGGGTTGGGGGTGTCCCATTCGGTGTAGGGGCTGCCCTTCGCGCCGTCGAAGACGTAGTCGGTGCTGATGTAGACCATGGCGGCGTCCGCCTGTTGGCACGCCAGGGCCACGTTGCGCGTCCCCAGTCCGTTGACGCGAAACGCCGCGTCGGGGTCCCGCTCACAGCCATCAACGCTCGTCATGGCCGCCCCATGGATAACCACGTCCGGTCGCCACTCAGCAATTTGGTGGATGATGTTGGTGTCCGTGACATCGCCGTCGTCCAGGTCAACTGCGAGGACCTGATCATCTGTCAGGATATCCAGGAGGCTGCGGCCAAGCTGACCGTCGCGGCCCGTGATGAAGATACGCATGGGTGTTCTCATAGGCTGACCTTCCTCACTTCGGACGGCTGGGCGAGTGAACTGACCGGCGGTTGGCGGCGTAGCCGGCGTAGTGCAAGGGCGGCGGGAACCACAACAGCCGGCAGGAAGATGCCAAGGCCGGCCACCAGCATCGTTTGCATCAGATTGGCGAGGTGCCAATACACCAGGTTCGCTTCTGGCAGATACCACGTGACTCCGAGACCGAGCAGCCAGTAGCCGGCTGCCAGCTCAACAGCCAGGCCGGCGATTAGCAGGAACACAAACCAGTAGCTCGTACGGGTGATGCCTCCTGAGTCTTGCTCGGTGGGCGACACCAGGCTCAGAACTGCAACGCCGCCGATCAGCAGTGCTGCGATGCTGCGCCATGCCATGGCGGTTCGCAAGGCTTCCAGGCTGCCAATGGCGCTGGGCGAGAGAGTGCCTGGCTGAGCGTACGCAAACCACACGCCGGCACCGAGAGCGGCTGCGGCAACGATCAGGTGCTCCCAGCGCCGGCTGCGCCAGGCCCAGATGGCGGCTGCGAATGCCAGGATGGCGCCCACCGCAGCCGGCGACCAACGCAAATTGCGCGCGTGGAGAATGGTGGCCAGCGCATCGGCGTTGCCCAGCGGACCGAGCCAGGCCAGCAGCCCGGTTCCCAGCAGCCAGGCCGTGCGCCGGCTCATGAGCAGAAGCAGCCCAATCAGAAACACAGCGCCGGCACTGAGAATGACCCGCCTACGCTGCTGGCGCTCATCACCGATTCGGGCAGCTCGCCCGGCTGCCATCTCCTGCCTGGCGTCCTGCTCGCTTTCCCGGGCGATCTGGAATGCGCCCTCCGCGTTGTTGATGTCCCACGCGCTGCGGGCAACGCCCAATGTCTGGGCGGGTTCACCACTGGCCTCTCCCTGGCCGATGGTTCGCAGGTAGGCATCGGATAATCTGATCTGCTGTTCTGCAAGGGCCATGGCTTTCTCCGCCCGCAGTGCGGTATCCATGTCCAGCATCTCGAAGCGAATCGTCCCCTGTGACTCGGCCGGTATCGGCAGCCCCAGGAGCGCCGCCAGGGTTGGCGCGATGTCGCTTTGGTCGATGGTGCCGTAGTCGCCTGCCTTCACGCCCGGGCCGGCAATGATCAAAGGTACGGTCGCTACCGGGGCCTCCGGGCCTCCGTGACCACCTTGACCCAAATGTCCGTAGTCGGATGTGACGGCAAGCACCGTGCTTCGCAGGTCTAGTTCGGAGGCGATGTTGCGAATCAACGCGTCGGCACGTTGGGCGGCCCGGTAGTATTCGTCGCTGGCACCGCCGTAGGTGTCGCCGGCCAGGTCCACCTGGGATAGTTGGATCACCATCAGGTCTGGTTGGCCGGCGGTCAGGATGTCTACAGCCTGCTGAACGAGCCGGGCGTCATCGTCGGCGGTCTTGCCGGCGGAGAACGCACTCTCGGTCAAAGCGCCGGTCGGGATCATGGACTCCCACGACTCATGGCCGGCGAGGGCGGCGGCGTGACGGGTCACGCGGGCCCGCCGCAAAAGGTGGTCAACGGTGATGGGATGAGGTTGATCGTCAAGTGAAACGAGCGTGACTGCCCCGTTCAACTCTGGTGCTGCGCCGCTCAGGAGGGTGGTCCATGCAGCCTGAGGGGTTGTGGGCCACGGCACTCGCACTTCAGCCTGGGCGCCTTGCCGGCGTAGCTTTTCCAGCATCGGCATCTCGCGTGACACGTCGTTGCGCAGTCCGCTGACGATGAGGAGGACGGCACGCTGGGCGATGACGGTTGTGCCGTTGCCGCCAGCTTCGATGTGGGGCATGGCCGGTGGCTCGTAGCTCTCGACCGACGTGCTGAACTCCTGAAGCCCTCGACGAGCGCCAAAGCCGATGGCAAGCAGCACGGCGACCGTGATCAGGAGCCGTACGGGAACGGTGCGCCGAGGCGGGTGGACTTGGCCAAACCTATCGATACGGGGTTTTCGGATCATCGAACTCCTGTTTGCGTATGAAAATCGTCAGCAGCGCGTACGCCAGGCATAATATACGTGGTGAATTTCTCGTTATACTTAACTGATGAAGGAGTCACTGCCGGCCTGGCATTATAGCAGGTTTTTGACAATTTGGGTAATCGGTGAAGGGGATTTTCCCGGTCAGCCTACGCGAGTCACGTATCGCGGGCTGAGCATACGCGTCATGGCTATTGCAGTTGCGCCTCAGACGATTGCCCACGCCTAACCTCGTTTCTACAGCCGTTCTGCCAGGGCAGGGCTATTCCTGCATAAAAGAACAGAGAATCCACTAATCGGCAAGGGAGGTTGCTCATGCCAAAACTTCGAACCGTACTCGCTGTTGTCTTGCTAATGATCGGCATTGCCGGCGGGTCGGTGACATACGCACTTCCGACCCGTTCTTCTCCAGAGCCGCAGCCGCCGGAACCGCCGACGATTTCGGTGTCTGGACGTATTGAGTATGACACGGGGTCTGCTTACGTGCCGGCGCAGGGTCTCAAGGTTAAGCTGGTAGACTATGACACGTTCACCAGAAGCCCCGGTGAAACCCTCGGAGAGACAACAACCGACGAATTCGGCCGTTACTCGTTTGAGGACATCGACAACGTGGACTATGACGGCCCTGAGCATCGTCGGGCCGGCGGCCAGGACGTGCAGGTGCTGATTCTGACGGACAATGACCATGTGGCTGTGCAGCGGTATCCTCAAGCCAGCGCTTATGCGTGGTGGTCTGTTAGCCCAGACCTGCTTGGCCCGCTGGGGAGGGTAATCGATGTGCCTGACGGGGTGCATGTTGATTTTGGCACGATTCGGTTTCGCGACGGGGTCCGCGAATTTCAGGCAGTCCGAGCCTTTGTTGCGTTGAGCAAGGGCTGGTCTTTTGTCATGGATCAGGGGCTACCGGACCCTGGCCGGGTTGTGGCGCAGTGGCCGGCGACGTTGGAACGAGGCTACGACCCGGATCGGCAGTTGATCATCCTGTCACGCGGCGATGCCGATTCTGCCGATGCGGTGATGCATCTGGAGGCCCACGCTTTCATGGACAACATCTATCGGGGTCTGGGTGGTGCCTACCCGGCTGAATGTAAGAGCGAAGAGCCGATTGACGTGGGGACGAGCCAGACCTGTGCCTGGTTCCATGGCTGGGGCCTGTTCTTCGCCGCTGCAGCACAGCATGACCCGACCTATGTGACGGCCTCCCAGGCCCTCAATCTGGAGTCGCCGCTGGTGGACCTGGCCGACGGAGACGCCGTGTCGGCACGGGTGGCCGGCGCGCTGTGGGACCTCATGGACGCCACCAACGAGGGGTATGACCAGTATACCGGTACGTTCACAGATCTGTGGAATGCCATGGCCGGCGCTCCTGCGTACAGCTTCCGTGACTATTGGGATGCCAGTGGAATCCCCCCGTGTGATGGACTGACCTCGCTGTTCCAGAACACCATCAACTACAACACACCACCGGTGCTGGACGCCTTCCCGGACCCGGTGGAGATGGACGAAGACCCTGATCCGCGACCGGCTTTCGACATGCGGACGCGTGCACACGATGCTGAATGCTCATTTGACCAGTTGCTCTTCGACGTCGCAGGGCCGGCGACGAGCACGGTGTCGGTCGAACTGCGCGATGACGGGTATCTGGAAATCGTCCCCGCGCAGGACTGGTACGGCGAAGTCACGGCCAATGTTCGGGTTTTCGACGGCGTTGACTTTACTGCGCAACCGCTGCATGTCATTGTGCACTCTGTCAACGATGCGCCCACAGTCGCGGCACTGCCGGATCGCACAGTCAAAGTGGGGCAGGAGATTGTCTATCAGCTCGAGAACGGTATCTCCGATCCCGACGACCCGAAGAGTTCACTGACCCTCAGTGTCGTCCCGGTTCAGGAGCCTCTGCAACCTCCGGTGAATGTCAGTATTGAGGACAACTTTGTCGTCAGGTTCACGCCGCAGGATCTGACGCCCGGGATGAACGCCTTCGAGATCCGTGCCACAGACCCCCACGGTGCCTTCGGTCGTTATACGGTGCTGCTGACGTGGGAGCAGCTTCCGAACCAGGTGCCGACCATTGACCCCACAATGCCGTCGGTGTGGGAAGCTCACAAGGGGCAGACCATCGAGATGGATCTGCTTACCTACGCCACCGACGATCGTGATGAGCAGGCTGAACTGAGCTGGACGGTCGATTTTGACACGCTGGATCACGCCACGGTGACGGGCGCCGGTACACAGACGCTGGTCTTCACGCCTGATCCGGCGGGTTTCCTCGGCGATGATCCAATCACCCTGGTGGTGCAAGATCGAGACGGCGCACAGAACACCGTGGATGTGATTCTGCGCTGGACGCCGGAGCCCAACATTGCCCCGACCATCAACCCCCCGCTTCCCGATTTCTCGACCGGGATCAACCAGAAACTGGTGGTTGACCTGCGTCCTTATGGCCATGATCAGGATGACAATGATGAAGGGTTGCGCTGGTATGTCCAGTTTGTTGACCCAGAAGGCCCCACTCCCTTTGTATCCGGTCAGGGCACGCAGAAACTGACCTTCTCGCCGGTGGTGGACTTTGAGGGGACGGTCGAGGCGCTATTCGTTGTCCGCGATCCGAAGGGTGCTGAGGCGAGCCAGTTGGTCAACCTGACCTGGCAGAAATACATGATCTATATGCCGCTGCTGATGCGGCCATTCCCGCAGAAACCCACCAACTGACGACAAGGGGACAAGGGGGCAAGGAGAGGGACTTTCCTTGCCCCTTGTCTCCCCATCCCCCTGTCTCCCCCTCACCCTACCGAGGTGCGAGTTTCACGACGGTGATGCCGTCGCCGCCCTCGTGGCGGTCCCCCCGGCGGTACTCTGCCACCAGCGGATGGTTCTGCAGTGTATCACGGACGTAGCGGCGGAGAGCGCCCGTGCCCTTGCCGTGGATGATGTGCACGTAGGGCAGGCCGGCCAGGTAGGCGTCATCCAGATACTTGTCCAGCGACAGGCCGGCCTCTTCCACCGTTTGCCCCCGGATGTCCAGCTCCATACCTACGCTCGCTGGCGCCGGCCTTGCTACGCTCACCGCCTGACGCCCGGCAGTGTGCGCCGGCCGGGCGCGTGGCTCCAACTCGTGCAAGGGAACCCGCGCGCGAAACGTGCCGATCTGCACCTCGGCCTCGTCTTCGCCCAGGTCGGTGAGTTCTCCCTCGCGTTGCAGGCTATTGACCCAGACCCGGTCGCCGGCCCGTAAGTCCTCGATGGCCGGCACGGGTAAGGGGGTGACCGGTGACAGTTCCTCGATTTTCTCTTCCATCGCCTCGACGCGTTCCAGGGCCTGGGCAATCTGCTCGCTGCGAACTGCCTGGCGTCTAAGCTGCCGCAACTCGCTGCGGAGCTGCTCCAGCTCCCGCTGTGCCTCCTGTCGCGCCTGGTTGATGATCTCGCGCCGCTCGGCCTCAATCTCGTTGAGTCGCTCCTCCAGCTCGCGCGCTCGCGTCTGGATCTCCCGCTCCGCTGTCTCCGAGGCGGCACGGGCCGCAGCAGCAGCGGCCCGATCGGCGCGGATGTCCTCCAGCATGTCGTCCACTTCCAGGTCTGTTGGGGACAGGCTGGCCCGCGCTTCGGCAACGATTTGCGGGTCCAGACCCAGCCGGCTGGCGATGGCCAGTGCGTTGCTCCGTCCTGGCAGGCCGATGGTGAGGTGGTACGTGGGCGACAGGGTTTCCACGTCGAACTCCACGGAAGCGTTACGAACGCCCTTAGTGTTGTGTGCAAAGACCTTGAGCTCGGAATAGTGGGTGGCCACCAGTGCGGTGATATTCCGCCGCAGCAGATGCTTGAGCAGGGCGCGGGCTAACGCAGACCCTTCGATAGGGTCGGTGCCGGCGCCCAACTCGTCCAACAGAACCAGCGACCGGCCGTCGGCGTGCTCCAGGATGTCGATGATGTTCGTCATGTGGGACGAGAATGTTGACAGGCTCTGTTCGATAGACTGCTCATCCCCGATGTCGGCGAAGATGGCATCGAAGGGGGTCAGCGCGGAGCCGTCGGCGGCCGGGATGTGGAGGCCGGCCTGGGCCATCATCGCCAACAGCCCCGTCGTTTTCAGCGTCACGGTCTTGCCGCCGGTATTCGGCCCGGTGATGACCAGCGCGCGGAACTCGTCGCCCACGTGAACATCAATCGGTACCACCGTTGCCGGGTCCAGGAGTGGGTGGCGGGCCTGTTTCAGGGCGATGAAGGGGCTCCGGATGCGCGGATAGGGATCGTCTTGTGTGGGCAATCGGCGTTGTGGGCCGGCCGTCGGGTCGATCTGATACAGGTCGGGTGGTGATGCATTCAGTGTATAGGCGTACTGGGCTTTGGCAAAGGCCAGGTCAAGATCGGCCAGGGCTTCTACAGTCCACCGAATGGCGTCTGCCTGTTCGGCGACAAGACCCGAGAGTTCGCGCAAGATGCGCTCGATCTCGCGCTCCTCTTCGATCTGCAGTTCCCGCCACTCGTTTCCCAGGTCAACGACCGAGAGGGGCTCGATGAACAGAGTGGCGCCACTGGCCGAGGTGTCGTGCACGATCCCCGGGATCCGTCCTTTGAAGTCGGTCTTCAAGGGGACGACGTAGCGCCCCTGTCGCTGCGTGACCAGCGGCTCCTGCAGGTAGGGGGCATTGCGTTGGTCGTTGACGATGTTCTGAAGCCGGTTCAGCAGACGATCGTGGGCAACGCGCAGGTCGCGGCGGATTCGCGCCAGCGCCTCACTGGCTGAGTCTTTGACCTCACCGTCATCGTTGAGGGCTCCGCCGATGGCATCCACCAGCGCCCGACATTCGTCGATGCGTTGGGCGATCTCGACAAGCTGCGGGAGGTCAATCTCGGCTCGCAGGATGGTGCGCTTCAGCGTGCGAGCGCGGACCAGGGTGTCGCGAATGTCCAGCAGTTGCTGCGGTAGCAGGATTTTGCGCAACTCGGCGTCGCCGGCCTCGGGGCGTACATCGTGGACGCCCCCCATGGGGATGTGACCGCCGTGTCGATCCAGCAACGCGCGCGCCTCTGTTGTCACTGCTAGGCGCTTCGCAACTTCGTCGAAGTCGGTGGCCGGCTCCAGTTGTAGTGCCAGACGATGGCCGGCAGAGAACGTGGTGTGGTCCGCCAATTGCCGGCGGATCTTGTCGAATTCGAGTGCTCGGATAGATTTCAGGTTCATGGGTTCAGTCTGTCCACCGAATGAATTCGGTGTCTGCTATTGGAAACGTGTTGAAACACGTTTATGAGGCTGGCCCGCCCTCAGCCCCTTCGGGCCTTTCATTACGCCGTGCAAGCGATTGAGCCAGCGTGCGGCCGCGCTCAATTGCCTCGGTGTACAGGCTCTTGAGCTGTTCACTGCCGGGCACCTGGCCTTCGACCAGATACGTCTGTGCAGCCTGCCCGACGGCGTACGTGCCGGCGTAGGCCACGGCTACCTTCGGGACAATGCCTACCGCCGGGATCAGGCCGATCAGCTCTCGGGCGATCTGGCGCCACAGGAAGCCGGCACCAATCACACCCACCAACTCGCCGATCACCGCAACTGGAGAGGTGGCCCGGCCGGCGGCCAGCGCCAGCTTGTAGACCATGATGAGCTGGTTCTTTGTCAGTACGACAATATCGGCCATGTTGAGCGGAATGTTCAGCACCGGGACCGTCTCGGCGATGCCGGTGGAGAAGGCGTAGATGGCGTTCGCGCGGGACGTTTCATTGAGCAGCCAGTCGCCGTAAGCCTGGCGCAGGATGGGCAGCCGGCGCGCGGCCGCCAGGGCTCCGTCTCCCAGTTGTTTCGCCACCGCCGGTGCGAGCACGTCCTCAACATGCTCCCGGTCGATGACTGTCAGGGGTGCTTGCTGGATGGCTGGATGGCTGGATGGCTGTGCTACGCCGGTGTTGACCAGAATCACAGGAACGTGATCCTGGACGGAGGCCAGCGTTTGTGGATCCATGTTGACAGCGATGAGCAGGTCAGCACCGGCCACGGCCTGGTCGTCCAGCGGCGGGCCGGTGGTGCGTACCGCCGACGCAGGATGCGCATCGGTGATCACTTCGTCGCTTTGCAGAATCTCCGCCAGGTCTTTGGCGGGGCTACCGGGCGGGCCGGCGACGACGATCTCGATCGCCCGCTCCGCTTCGGCGTGGATCTCACCAATATTCACCTGGCGTAGAATGTTCCAGAGACTACTCGGTTGCAGGGCCGGCATATCTTTCTCCTTCGTATCTCATCGACTAACGATACATGAGAACTGGCACGATGTCAACTTCCCTCAAGCCGGTCAAGTTCCCTTCGCTTGATGTCTCGCCGAACCAGGTGTAGAATTCGTCCAGGTAGGAGGTGCTGAATACATGGCTGAAAAGACTTCCATTTTAGAAACCCAGAAGACGACAGTTGTATTTCCCAAGTCGCTTCTGCGACGTTTGCGAGAACGAGTTCCACCCCGTCAACGCAGTGCTTTCATCGCGGAAGCCGTCGAAGAGAAACTGGCGCTGGAGGAACACCTTGTGGCTATTGAGGAAACAGCCGGCTGTTGGAGCGACGAGGATCATCCAGAGTTGAAGGCTGGCGAAGACATCGACAGTTGGCTCAATGAAATACGGCAGTCGTGGGATAATCATCTAGTCGGTTATGTCTGAATACGATGTAATCGTCGTCGGTGCCGGCCACGCCGGCTGCGAGGCGGCGCTGGCCGCCGCCCGCATGGGGGCACGGACGCTGCTTCTGACCATGAACCTGGACCTGGTGGCCCAGATGCCCTGCAACCCGGGCGTGGGCGGGCCGGCCAAGGGACATCTGCTGCGTGAAATTGATGCCCTGGGTGGCGAAATGGCCCGCAACCTGGATCGGACGTTCATCCAGATTCGGATGCTGAACACCAGCAAGGGGCCGGCAGTCCGAGCGCCACGGGTGCAGGCCGACAAGCGGTTGTACTCCCTGGCCATGAAGCACACGCTGGAGACCACCGAGAACCTGGACCTGTGCCAGGCGACGGTCGAAGGGTTGCTCATCCAGCAGGATCGTGTGGTTGGGGTGCAGACCAAATGGGGCGAGCAGTATCGGGGGCGCTGCGTGGTCATGACGACCGGGACTTTCCTGCGTGGCCGCATCATGCAGGGGGAACGTGCTCACACGGCCGGGCGGGCCGGCGAGGCAGCGTCTGTCCGGCTGGCGACCTCTCTGGATCGGTACGGATTCCGGCTGGGCCGGCATCAGACCCACACACCGCCTCGCGTTGACGCCCGGACCATCGATTTCAGCCAGACTACGCCCCAGTTCGGCAGCCCGGAGCCGCTCTACGTCAGCTTCACCTCACCGCCCGAACACGTGTATCGGTTGCCGTTCAATCCGGTCTATCCCATCGAGTGGCAGAGCAAGTGGCGTGAGCAGTTGCCGTGTTATCTGGTGCACACTAACGCCCAGACCCACCAGATCATTCGCGACAATCTGGAGCGTTCGCCAGTGATTATGGGCAATCTGGCCGGCCCCACGCCGCGCTACTGCCCCTCCATCGAAGAGAAGATCGTCCGTTTCGAGCACGCGGAGCGGCACCTGCTCTTTCTGGAGCCCGAGGGTTTTGCCACGACGGAGGTGTACGTGCAGGGGCTTTACACGGCGCTGCCTCAGGATGTGCAGTTGCAGGTGTTGCATAGCGTTCCCGCGCTGCGTGGGGCGCGAATCGTTCGTCCGGGGTACGGTGTGGATTATGACTACGCGCCGGCTCGCCAACTGCATCCCTGGCTGGAGACGAAACGGATCGAGGGACTGTTCCACGCCGGCCAGATCAACGGGACGTCGGGCTACGAGGAGGCGGCGGCCCAGGGGCTGATGGCCGGCATCAACGCCGCGCTGAAGGTGGCCGGCCGGGAGCCGCTGGTGTTGCGTCGCGATCAGGCTTACATCGGAGTGCTCATCGACGATCTGGTATCAAAGGAGATTGAAGAGCCGTACCGGATGCTGACATCCCGCTGCGAGTATCGCCTGCTGCTCCGGCAGGACAACGCCGACCTGCGGCTGATGCCCATCGGCTATGAGGCCGGCCTCATCCCGTACAGGCGTTATCAGGCGGTCGTCGAGAAGCAGACAGCCATCGACAACGAGCTTCGACGTCTGGCAAACACTTGGCTGAAGCCGGGTGACGCCAACGATGCGCTGGTGAGCCTGGGTGCGGAACCCCTGGGCGATGGGGTGAACGTGCTTGAGTACCTGCGCCGGCCAGAGATCAGCTATGAATTGCTGGAAAGACTGGTGCCGCGAAACCCGGGCCGGCTGCCTCCGCGAGTCGCTGAACAGGTTGAGATCGAGGCGAAGTACGCCGGATACATTGCCAAGCAGCGCCGTCAGGTTGACAAAATGCGTCGGCTGGAGGATCAGCGGATCCCGCGCAATCTCGACTATCGGAAGATTCCGGCGCTGCGCGCTGAGGCGGTGCAGCAACTAATGGAGGTACAGCCCATGACAGTTGGTCAGGCAAGTCGTCTGCCTGGTGTCACGCCGGCCGATATCTCTTTGCTCCTGGTTCACCTCAGAAGGGGATTAGAGACTGGAGATTAGAGATTGGCCAGTTCGCCGCATTACCGATTTCCATTGTTCGGCAAGGTTTCCTGAGCGCCGCCGCTGTGGGCTCGGTCGGAGACCTTTGCCCAATGGTGAGAGTTACCAGTCGCTTCTCTCCGTCTCTGCCTTCAATACCACTAGATGTGGGTAATTCATCCCTATGATCCCCTAGATGTAGTATGTTGACAGAATCTGGCGGCAAAGTTATAATGCCGCACAGATCAGCGATAGTGAGGCTCGGGTATCGAATTTTGCACGAACGTGCGCGAGGCGCCCCTCCGAGGCTGGGACGCCCGACTTTGATGCGTAATCTATCTGTCTAGTTGCTGTGTCTGATGATGCTGGGAAGGAGGACTCCGATGATGACCCGCCTCCCATTGAAGGCCCTCACAGTCATTCTGGTGCTGGTGTCGTTGCTCGTGGTGGCGACGCCAGCGGTTGCAGCGCCGGCCCGGGGGCCGATGCATGCCACGGTACATGTGGTGCAGCCCGGTGAAACCCTTTACTCTATCGCATGGGCTTATGGTGTCGGCGTTTATGACCTGGCAAGTGCCAACAACATCGTCAACCCCAATCTCATCTATGCCGGCCAGTCCCTGGTCATTCCGGGTGGCTATGGGTACGCGCCGCCGCCGTATGCGCCGCCATCCGGCGCCTACGTCTACGTTGTTCAGCCCGGGGACACGATGTACTCCATCGCCGCGCGGTATGGTACTACGGTGTGGGCTATTACGCAGGCTAACAACCTGAGCGATCCCAACTGGATCTATGCCGGCCAGCGGCTGGTGATCCCTGGCGGATACTATGGCTATCCACATCCCGTAGTTGTGAAAAAGGTGGTGGTTGTCGAGAAGACACCGCCGCTGAAGCCTGCAGTGTGTAATGCGAGTACAAAGATTACGTCGCCCCTCGATGGTGAAACACTGGACGGCCTCGGAACTTTCTTCATCACCGGGACGGCCTCCATCGACGACTTCCAGTTTTACAAGCTGGAGTATGGCATCGGCGCTGCACCCATCGACTTCTTCAGCATTGATGAGGTCCAGACCAAGCCGGTCATAAACGGCATCTTGGGTTCCTGGAACACGGGTGCATTGCCAGAGGGGACATACACGCTGCGCTTAACTGTGGTAGATAACAGTGGTCAATTCCCGCCGCCGTGTGATGTTCTGGTGCATGTCAATCATCCCGCCGGCGTTGACCCATAAGAACAAGCCAGCCTCACGAGTGCCCGAGCCCGTGGAGATGGGAAGATGACGCGATGCGTTGTCTTTCCATCTCCGTCTATCTGCACGTAATTTCGGTTTGATGCGCATAGGTATGAGTAGCGCCCGAACGGAGAATCCCTCGCTGATTGTTCGAACCTTGTTTGCGGGACGGCGTCCCGGGGGGGTAGTCACAGCCGGTCTCGTGGTAGCATTCCTCCTGTGGCTGCCGGCAGCCCGCGCCTTCGCGGACCCGGTGGTTCACATTGTGCAGCCCGGCGACACGCTTTATAACCTGGCGCGGCGATATGGGACGACGGTCGAGGCCATTGAGCAGGCCAATGGCTTGCACAATGCATCGCTGATATACCGTGGTCAGCACCTCGTCATTCCGGACAGTACTGGCGAGGACGGATCGTTTCAGCCGATGTCACGGGTATCTTCTCCACCAGCGTATACTGTCCAACCGGGGGATACTCTCGTTGGGATCGCGGTGCGCTTCGGCGTGACAGTTCGCGAGTTGGCTGCGGTGAATCACCTGGCGCAGTGGGACCTGATTTTCGCCGGCCAGCAACTGAGATTGCCTGCTGTCGCCCTCGGCGTTCAGGGCAATCCGGTCCCACCGGGCGTGAAGCGGATCGAGATTGATGTGTCTGAGCAGCGCATGCGTGTGTACGAGGGCGACTCCCTGATCTGGGATTGGCCGGCGTCCACCGGCCTGCCGGGCTACCCGACCCGATACGGTCGTTTTCAGGTGCTGGACAAAATCCCGATGGCCTACTCCCGGCCGTGGAAGCTGTGGATGCCGCACTGGCTGGGGATTTACTGGGCCGGCGGTTCGGAGAATGGCATTCACAGCCTGCCGATCATCAATGGCCGGAAGCTGTGGGCCGGCTATTTGGGCTCAAAAATCTCCTACGGCTGCATCGTGATCGGCACAGCGGAGGGGGAGCAGTTGTTCAACTGGGCAGATGTCGGCACGGCCGTAGAGATTCACGAGTAAATGTCGGAGGTGCGTGCGGCATATCAAAAGGCGGAGACAACCATCTCCGCCTTTTGATGTTTCATCGTTACTACTTAGCCGCTCCCGCCGGATCTGGCGATCCGGCGGCTGAAACGGCGAAATCGCGTTGATACCGTGGCCCTCGGCCTGGATTTGACAATCCAGGCCGAGCAGGCTGAGTAGTAACGTTTTATCTTAATCACCGAAGGTCTCTCGACCGGGCTAGTACTTTGGCATGTCCTGCAGCGCCTGGAACGCCGGTCGAAACTGAAGGGGATCTTCGGGGTTGCACGGGTTGTCGCGTGTGGCGAGAGAATAGAAACGGGTCTCCTTGCACACATTCGTGGCACTCGGGCAGCCGGCCTCGCTGGGGACAGCGCCGAAGTCCATGTTAAACAGGAACATGGCCTCCATCCAGGGCCAGTGCTCGTGAGCATACTGATAAGCTCGTACCAGGTAGTCGCGTTGCTGCTCCAGGCTCACTTTTTGCCAGAGACGCCCGTCCTGTTCCCATGCCGGGTAGCAGGCTGGCCCCGGGTCACTCAGCCACCCGACTTCCATGGCCCACATGCCACGGCCGCCATCGCCGAAGCTTTCCATTTTCGCTCGCTGTTGCTCGGCCCGACGAAATGCGAGACCGTTGGCGTGGTCAGGGTTCTTCTCAGGAGGGTAGCCGAAGCCATGCGGATTGGTGCCCAGGGCATCAAAGTAACCCTTCACCCCTGCCCGATACATGTCCTTGATATACACCAGGTCGTCCCAGCCAGACTGGTTGTCTCTGCCGCGCGGTCCCGTGGTGGCCATGGCGGCTGCCACTACGATAGCGCTGGGATCGCCGCGCTTGATGGCCGGATAGGCAGCCTGTAGAATCTGTACGTATCGGTTGGGGTCTGGGGGTAGGCCACCCCACTCGATGACCAGGTTGGGCTCATTCCAGATTTCGTACGCTCCGATGACACCGGCCCCTCGGGCAGCCAGTGCTTCCAGAAAGTCGGCCCAGCGGTCGAGTTCGTCGGTGCGTACGGGTCCCGTGGCCGAGCTGCCGGGCTCGCGAGCCCATGCCGGCGGCCGATCCACGCGGGCCAGGAGGTGGACGTTGTATTGCCGGCCGGCCTGGATGATGTTGTCAACGACCTCCCACTGGCGTGGGGCGTCTTTCGTCGGTTCGACACTCGCCCATGGGATGAATACCTGAGCCCATGTGAAGCCGAGCTGTCGGACGAGCGGGAGATCGTGTAGGTCTGCGACGACCCCACCGTACTTGAGATGTGTTTCCAGCGGTACGCCCAGGCGGTTCCGGGCGATGATGGGCAGGTAGGCCAGGTGGTCAGCTTCCTGATCCTGGAGGTTTTGGGGTTGATGCAACCGGACCACCCGGTGCACAGTTGTTAGATAGGGCCTGGTGCCGCCGCCTGCACTCAGCGCAACGGCTGTCCAGAGACTTAGTGTCAGGGCGATGCGCCATACCATTCGCATAACCGGCATTTTACCAGAGATAGGCCCAACGTGCAAGTGGAACAAGACCGGCTCGGATTGCGTCTACGCAGAGGGACTCGAGATCTCTCGGAAGTGTTGCTCACACCTGGAAGGCAACAGAGTACGCAATACGAAATATGTGCGTATTGCGTACTTCGTAGTGCGTACTTTACCTGATGTCGAGGGCTTTCCGAGAAAGTTCACTCTTCATAGGAGGTGACATCCGTGAGATGGACTTTGTGGTTTTCAGTGAGTTTGTTGCTGGCAGTGGTCGTCGGGTGTGGAGCGCCACAGGCACCGGCGGCTCAACCCGGGCAGTCGCCGGCGGTCCAACCTACCGGGACGCCGCTGGTCAGCCTCCCCGAGGGAGCCGAAGAACTGGTCCAGACGGCGCGCGTCGCACTGGCGAAACGTCTCCAGCAGGCAGATGAAGCCATCGGCCTGATCGATGTGGAGCCGGCTAAGTGGCCGACGTCTGCGATGGGGTGTCCGCAGGCCAACCAGATGTATGCCCAGGTAGTCACGCCGGGGTACATCATTCGGTTGAGGGCTGGGGGCAACGTCTATGAGGTACATGTCAGTGAGAGTGGACAGGTGGCCTTCTGTGAGAGTGGAGAGGGAGCAGAGAAAATGAAAGTGCCGGCCGATGCGGAACCCGCCGTGCTGGCGGCGAGACGAGACCTGGCATCGCGTATGGGCGTGGCCGTGGAAGATGTGCAGATGATGGAATTCCAGGCTGTGGACTGGCCCGACAGCAGCCTGGGTTGTCCAGAGCCTGGCAAGATGTACCTGCAGGTCATCACGCCTGGCTATCGCGTGGTGTTGCAGGCGGCCGGCCAGACTTACGAGTATCATACGAATCAGGGGAACCGGGCGGTTCTGTGTGAGAAGGGCGCGACGGGTCTCCCGTCGTCGAAGCTACGCCTTGGGGAATTGCGAAGTGTGGTCGAGCGGGCGCGGAACGATCTGGCGCATAAGCTCGGGGTCGAGCCGGCGGCGATCCAGGTTGTTGAGGCGCTCCCGATATTGCAGGTGGAGCAGCCGGCTCCCTGCCCGGAAGCCGGGCAGTTGGTCGGAGGGGGGAGCGAATATCAGATCGTGCTTACAGCCGGCGGAACAACGTATGTCTACCGTGCTCGAGGCGCTTCGGTGGTCCTCTGTACGCAGTAGCATCAGACGCGCATCAGATCCGACCGTGTAGAGATGCCGGCGGTTGAAACCGCGCCTACCATTGCGAAGCGGCGTCCTGAGGCCTGGTCCGGCCCAGGACTTGTCGAAGAGTCGCCGAAGGGCGACTCGAAATCCAACCAACGAAGGTCGGTTTCGCAGGGGTTGCCGCGAATTCATTCGCCAGGCGCGTTGCCAGGTGTGTTTCTGGCGGGTGCTAACTCTGCCGGCCGGTCAGTACGTGTGCTGCTCTCTTCCGCTGTCGCAGCCTGGCCAGCTTGATCTGCCTCCAATTGCTCCTCCTCAGTCCCCGCTGGCGGACCCGTGCCGGCATCGACTGGAACCACTGGAGGTGGTTCCAGTAACTTTCCATAAGCATATCCACCGATGACGCGGATGGACCCCAGTACCGGTGCGGCCAGAAAAATGCCCAGGATGCCGGCCAGGCTGGCGCCGGCCAGGATACCCACCAGCACCACGATGGGGTGAAGGTGGACACTGCCGCCGATGATGCGCGGTACAAGGACGGTGTTTTCGACCTGTTGAATCCCGACGTACAATAGCACCACGATCAAGGCGAACCATCCAGGCGAGAGTGCCAGGTGGGTGGAGCCCTGGAAGTAGGCTATGAGCAGGGCCGGAACCGCCGACAACGTGGGGCCCAGGTTCGGGATCAGTTCCAGAATGCCGGCCAGAATGCCCAGGAGCAAGGCATTCGGCACGCCCAGGAGAAACAGGCCCAGCCAGGTCACGAATCCTACGACGCCACACAAGACAATCTGGCCGCGAAAGAAATCGCGCCATACCTGGTTAATGTCCCTTGCCAGGGCAAGGGCTTCGTCCTGGTGGGGCGGCGGGACCAGGTTTTCCAGGTAGCGGGTGATGATGTAGCTGTCTTTGACAAGGTAGAAGGACAGAACGAGCGTCAGGAACAGCCCCAGCAGAGTGGATGCAAATCCAGATGCGAACCCCAGAAGGAACTTGATCGACTCCGATGCAACTGATCTGGAGATTCCCTGCAGGTTCTGGATGAGCTGATCGTAGGCCGGCGATAGATCAAAAGTGAAACCGAGCAGGGAGATTTTGCTGGCTTCGCTGTAGGCCTGGACGCGCGCAATCATGTCGGTGATGACTCTCTGGATCAGGCTGCGATCAATGGCGCTAGCTTCTTCCAGAATGTTCGGCGCAAAGACGGCCGGCACGGTCACAAGCACGGCCAGCAGGCCCAGGTAGACCAAAACCGTGGCTGCTGTTCGGCCGATCGGGCTGTGATGTTGGATCCGGTCCACCAGCGGGCTGATGATGTAGGCCAGGATCAGCGCCAGGCCCACGAGGGGAACGATGCTTCGCAGTCGATAGAGTGCCAGAACTGCCAGGACGGAGCCGGCTGTGAGCACCCAGAACCTGGTGGCCATACTCCAGCGCGTTGACATCACTGTCTCCTGATCAATTGCCGGGCGGAAAGGCATCACGCAACGCGTACCATGTTCAGATGGCATCCATCGTTTAGTTGAACGAGTTGCAACTGCCCGGCCGTTTCCTGGACGATGCTGATGGCGGCATTGTTGAGCGCGAAGTGACTGATGTAGTCCAGAGAGAGATGTAAAACGTCGGCGATGATTACCTTGATGGGAATGTCATGCGATACGACCAGGACACGATCCCCGACGTGATCGGCGACGATCTCTTCCCAGGCGCCCAGGACTCGCTGCTGTACGGCCAGGGCGTGCTCTCCGCCGGGCATCAGTGTCTGACTGGGGCGTCTCAGCCACGTGTAGAACGAAATAGCGAACCGCTGCTGGATTTGGGTTTCCGTGAGACCTTCCCAAAACCCGTGATCGATTTCGGCTAACCCCTCAACGGTCGTCACTGGCAGCTCATGGTCTGAGGCAGTGGGGTCTGCGGTCATGTGAGCGCGTCGCTGTGGGCTGCTGTAGATTGCATCCAGCGGTTCGTGTCGCAGGGCGTCAGCCAGGGCCATGGCCTGCCGGCGTCCCAGGGCAGATAGAGGTGGGTCCTGCTTGCCCTGAATGCGCCCGATCTCATTCCACGTGGACTGACCGTGACGAACGAGGTAAAATGTGCTCTCCATAGAACTGTTCCTTAGATTTTGACCTGCGTAACATCGTACAACCCTGGTATTGCCTGCACTTCCTCAAGAACCGGATCAGGGATGGGCTCGTCAAGACCGAGCACCATCATCGCCCGACCGCGCGGAACGACACGGCCGACTTGCATGAAGGCGATGTTCACGTCGCCACGCCCCAGGACTGTGCCAACCTGTCCAATCATCCCCGGTCGATCTTCGTTGTAACACACCAGCAGGTAGCCATCCGGCACAAGATCGATCCAGTACTCATCGACACGAACGATGTGGGGGATGCCGCGCATGATCGTGCCGGCAATGGACCTTTCGCGACCGTTGGCCGTGATCTCCAGGGTGAGAATGTTGGCAAATGGCTCAGCGCCAGGCTGCTTTTCCTCGATGAGTGTAAGGCCCCGTGTTTTGGCGATGACGTGGGCGTTGACCAGGTTGACGCGATCTTCAATCACGGACTCCAGCAACCCCTTCACCACTGCGGCTTTGATGGGGGCCGTATCGGTCTGCGCCAGTTCACCCGCATATACGATGCGAACCTGCTCGAGACGGCCTGTCGTGATCTGCGTGTAGAACCGTCCCAGACGTTCGGCCAGGTCGAAGTAGGGTGCCAGCGTCTCCAACGTCTCTGGGGACACGATGGGGGCGTTCACGGCATGCTGGGGCAGCCGGCCATCCAGCACTGTGATGATCTGCTCCGCGATGTCGCGTGCCACGCCGGCCTGGGCTTCTTTCGTCGAGCCTCCCAGGTGGGGTGTCACAATCACCCTGGGGTGGTGCAACAGCGGGTGGTCGGCCGGTGGGGGTTCCTGGCTGAAGACATCCAATGCGGCGCCGGCGATCCGTTCCTCGTCCAGTGCCCGGAGGAGCGCGTCTTCGTCAATCAAGCCGCCACGGGCACAGTTGATCAGGCGGGCATTGGGTTTCATCATGGCCAGTGTTTCGTCGTTGATCAAGTTTCGGGTGTCGGGTGTGATTGGCGTGTGCAGCGTGATGAAATCGGCCTGTTGAAGCAGGTCGGGCAGGTCCATGAATTGAACGTCGTACCGCGCGGCGTGATCAGCGGACACATACGGGTCGTACGCGATGATCTGCATCTCCAGACCCTGGGCGCGCTTGGCCACCTCCGTTCCGATCCGACCCAACCCGACAATGCCCAGAACCTTGTTGCGCACCTCGACGCCGACGTACTTCTTCCGTTCCCAGCGGCCATGCCGCAGTGAGTCGCCGGCCTGGGGCACCTGGCGTGCCAGGGCGAGCATCAGTGTGATGGCTTGCTCAGCGGCGGCGATGGTGTTGGCGGTCGGCGCGTTCACGACGATGATGCCTCGTCGCGTGGCGGCCTCGATGTCGATGTTGTCGGTTCCGACGCCGGCGCGACCGATGACTTGCAGGTTCTTGCCGGCGTCGATCACAGCCGCCGTCACCTGTGTCCCGCTCCGGACAACCATAGCATGATAATCGCCGATGATGTCCACGAGTTCGTCCTCGCTCAGGCCGGTTTTCACATCGACGGTCGCACGCTTCTGCAGCAACTCGATCCCCGTCGCACTGAGCGGGTCGGATACAAGAACACGGTATTCGTTTGTGTTCTGAGTCATGGCCTCTCCTTCTGTCTTGTTCGTTTCATTCCCTCGTTCGTTGTCAGGATTCCACTGTGGACTGCCCCAGTTCCTCGCGGATGGCTGCAAGGGCGTCATCGATGTCGGCCTGGTTCACGTTGCCCAGGTGCCCGATGCGGAAGATGCGGCCCTTCATGGGACCCTGACCGCCGGCCAGGATCACTCGGTGTCGTTGCTCAAGCCGGCGGCGGAAGTCGGCCACATCGAGGCGATGTCCTGAGCCTCGTCCTGAGCTTGACGAAGGGCCTGTCGAAGGGCCGGCTGGCGCTCGAATTGCCGTCACCGTGTTTGAGGCGTACTGCGGGTCGGCCAGCAGTTCCAGGCCCATCTCCTGAACACGCTGCCGCGTGTAGTCGGCGATTCGTTGATGCCGGGCCCAGATGTTCTCCAGCCCCTCCTGGCGCATGAGGCGCAGTGCGGCGGCCAGGCCGTAGAAAAGGTTCACAGCCGGCGTCCACGGCGTCTGGTTTGCCGGCAGTCTCTTGCGGGCGGGCGTCAGGTCGAAGTAGAAACGCGGCATGGTCGATTGTGCGTGAGCTTCCCACGCGGCATCACTCAGCGCGACAAAGGCCAGCCCGGGGGGGATCATCCAGCCCTTTTGGGAGCCGGTGACCAACACGTCGATGTTCCAGTCGTCTGTTTCCAGCTCGATGCAGCCGGCTGAGCTGATGGCATCGACCAGGAGCAGGGGCGACGTGTCGCCGCCGGCCCTTCGACTCCGCTCAGGACGGGCCTTCACCACTGCCGCAATCTCCTTCAGTGGATTTGTGACGCCGGTCGATGTTTCGTTGTGGGTCACCAGCACCGCCTTGACGTCGGGGTGTCGCGCCAGCGCGGAGCGGATGTCGTCTGGATCGGCAGCGGTGCCCCAGTCGTAGTCCAGCGGGATAATCTCGGCCCCGTAGATGCCGGCAATGGTACGGAATCGCGCGCCGAAATTCCCGATGGACACAGACAGGACTTTATCGCCGGGCGACAGCGTGTTGACCACCGCTGCTTCCATGCCGCCTGTGCCGGACGAGGTCAGCACACACACATCGTTCTCGGTGCGCAGCATCTCCTTCAAGCCGTCAACCACTTCGCCGTGAATTTCGCTGAAGGCCCGGCTGCGGTGGCCGATCATCGGTTGAGCCAGTGCCTGGCGGACCTCGTCGGGAAGCGGTGTTGGTCCCGGGATACGCAGGTTCAGATCATCAGGTATGTTGAGCATGTTGTGGGTCCTTGAGTTTCTTCTGGTGACTTTGTTGGTTTCCGATCAGCCACCCTCCCGCAGGTTGCGATGAGCGGTGTCTTGTCCCTGAGACCAGAATTGGCGTCAGTGATTCTCGGCCAGGCAAGGTTCAAACCTGCGGGAGGGTGAGTTGCCTCTAAGCAAAGAAGGCGACACCACTGGATGCCGCCTCCTTGCTGCCTTCGCCTGTTTGGGCTGCCGCTCAACGTCGAGCGGTTCGTACTGTCATGGCTTACCGGCGGCGGTCCTTGCCTCGGCCGTGACCGCCGCTGCGACCACCACTGCGGCCGCCACTACGACCACCGCTGCGACCGCCGCCCGGGCGATCCATATCTCGCGCAGTCTCCAACGTCCAGCCCTCTAGCACCGCCTGGCGGGAGAGACGAATCTTGCCCTCGCGTCCGATGTCAGTGATCATCACCAACACTTCATCTCCCACCCGCACGACGTCTTCCACGCTGTTCACGCGGTGATCGCTGAGTTGGGAGATGTGGACCATGCCGTCGATGCCCGGCAGGATTTCCACAAACGCGCCGAAATCCGTTGTCCGAACGACCTTCCCCTTGTAGATTTTGCCAACTTCCGGTTCTTGAGTCAGGTCGCGGATGCGCTCGATAGCAGCCTGAGCGGCCGGCCCCTCCGTCGCGGCGATGAACACGGTCCCGTCATCGTCGATGTCGATCTTGGTGCCTGTCTCCTCGGTGATGGACCGGATCATCTTGCCACCGGGTCCGATGATCTTGCCGATCTTGTCAGGGTCGATCTTGATGGTGGTGATGCGGGGCGCGTATGGACTCAACTCCTCACGCGGCTCGGCGATGGCCTCGGCCATGCGGTCCAGGATGAACAGTCGGGCTGCGCGTGCCTGGTCCAGGGCCTGCGCCATGATCTCGTAGCTGATGCCCTTGATCTTGATGTCCATCTGCAGGGCGGTGATGCCATCGCGCGTCCCCGCCACCTTGAAGTCCATGTCGCCCAGGTGGTCCTCCATGCCCTGGATGTCGGTCAGAATCTGGTAGCGTCCTGTTTCAGAGTCCGTCACCAGGCCCATGGCAATACCACTGACGGGTTTCTTGATGGGCACGCCGGCATCCATCAGGGCCAACGTACTGGCGCACACGCTTGCCATCGATGTGGAACCGTTGGAGCTCAGCACTTCCGACACGACCCGAATGGTGTATGGAAAATCCTCTTCATCGGGGATCATGGCACGCAAGGCTGTCTCGGCCAGAGCGCCATGCCCGATCTCCCGTCGCTTCGGCCCGCGCAGGAACCAGGTCTCCCCGGTGCTGAACGGCGGGAAGTTATAGTGGTGGATGTAGCGCTTGAATTCTTCGGGGCGCAGCGTGTCCAGACGCTGCTCCTCGCCAATGGTCCCCAGCGTGGCGATGCTTAGCACCTGCGTCTCGCCTCGTGAGAACAGGCCCGACCCATGCGCTCGCGGCGAGAGTCCAACCTCGGCGGAGATAGGGCGGATGTCCGTTGGGCCACGTCGATCCGGGCGTTCGCCACGTTCCAGGATGGCCCGCCGCACCTCTGCCTTGACGAGCTCGTCAAACGCAGTCTTGATATCGTCCGGTGCGAACGTATCCTCGGTGCTGTCGAGGATCTCCTCTTCGCTGCCGAAGGCTTCGATCATCTCGTCCCGCAGTGCGCTTAGCGCCTCGCCCCGCTCCTCCTTCGAGGCTGCTTCTGCGAAGACCTGGCGGATCCGGCTCCCCAGGTGCTTGCTTACCGTATCCTGTACTTCGTCCTTGCTTTCAAGGAGTGGGACTTCCCGCTTGGGCTTCCCCACCTCTTCAGCCATTTGGACCTGAAGGGCGATGATCGGCTGCATGGCCTCGTGTCCAAGCCGAATGGCCTCGATCATCCTGTCTTCCGAGACCTCGTTCGCGCCACACTCCACCATGAGAATCGCATCGGCGGTGCCGGCCACGCGCAGGTCGAGCCGGCTCTGCTGCATTTCTTCGGTCGTCGGGTTGATGACGAACTCATCGTCAATCAGGCCGACGCGGACCGCGCCCACCGGCTCCGGGAGCGGGATGTCGGAGATCGTGAGGGCTGCGGACGAGCCAATCAGCGCCGGAATGTCCAGAAAGTTCTCGCCATCGGAAGAGAGGGTGGTGACGATGATCTGCGTTTCGTAGTTCCAGCTTTTGGGGAAGAGGGGGCGCAGGGGGCGGTCAATCAATCGGTCAACGAGGATCGCAGATTCTGAGGGCCGGCCCTCACGGCGGAAAAAGCTGCCGGGGATGCGGCCGGCCGCATAGAGCCGCTCCTCCAGATCGACTGACAGCGGCACGAACCCGATGCCTTCGCGGGGCTCCTTTGATGCGGTGGCTGTTGCCAGGACAATCGTGTCGCCCACTTGCACGGTGACAGCGCCGCCGGCCTGGCCGGCCAGTTTGCCGGTCTCCAGGACGAATTCCTTGCCCCCGACTGTCGTGGTGTAACGGTGTACTGTCCCGTTGGTTGACGGGGGCGCCGGGGGACCTTCGTCAATCATGTTTTCAATGGCGATATCCATGAGTATCATAAACCTCCAAACTTCTTGAGAAGCAATCAGATGCTAACCAGGCGTACCACACGGTATCAATACGCTAATTCCTACCTGGCTGCACTCGCGAGGCCGGACTGTGTCTGGAGGTTCAGGGACTGGAAGCTGAATCCCACGCACCTGGTAATAACCGCACGTGGGTGAGACCCAATCTCCAATTCCTGTGCCCCCAAACTGAATCCTGGCCTGCTCATGCTGACCCAGGATGTTATCCTTCGGGTTGTGCTGGGCAAAAAACAAATGAGTAGATTGGCGATGTCCCTGCCTGCTACTCATCTGTGTCGGTCCAGGTTACCCGCGTAGGCCGAGCCGCTTGATGACGTCCCGGTAGCGGTCCGGCGCTGTTCTACTCAAGTAGTTCAGTTGCCGGCGCCGTTGCCCGACGAGCTTCAGCAGACCACGACGCGAATGATGATCATGTTTGTGTATACGCAAGTGGTCGATGAGATCGTTAATTCGCTCGGTGAGAAGTGCTATCTGCACCTCGGGCGAGCCAGTGTCATCAGGGTGCCTCTTGAAGTTCTGTATGATCGCTTCTTTTTCTGTCTTGTTCAGTGACACGTGTATACTCCTTCAAACGGGCAACTCTACCCGTCGTCTACCCGGTTAACAACTGAATTATATCATACCTGCCCAAGCCACGCAAATAGTCCCAGGTCACAGTTCGATCGGGGTGCTCAAGACTGCGGCCAGGAATGGTGAGATTTCACCTCCTCGAGACATCTAATATCCTGACGGTTCAGAAAGTCCAGGAAGCGGCGATAGGCCGAATCGGTTGCTCGTGGCTGTTGGATGCACTATAATCTTCCGCGAAGGGGGTAGTGCATGACCATTGCCATGGCAAACGATCTGGTGCTACTCGTATCAGAGGATAAGAAGCGGTTTTTTGTCCATCTGTCCCCCGGTGCGGTGTTTCACACCCACAAAGGTCAGGTGAGTCACGATGACATCATTGGCCGGCCTGTGGGGCGGGTGGTGTGGTCTCACAACGATCACGAGTTTCTCGTATTGTCTCCGTCGATCCATGATCTGTCTATGAATGTCCGCCGGGCGACGCAGATTGTCTATCCCAAGGACATCGGCTATATCCTGCTGAAGTTGAATATCGTGCCGGGGACTCGGATGATCGAGGCCGGCACAGGCAGCGGAGCGTTGACCATTGCGTTGGCCCGGTACGTCTCTCCAGACGGGCGACTCCATTCGTATGAGATGCGGGAGGATATGCTACGGCTGGCCGCGAAGAACCTGGCGCTGGCCGGCCTGGCTGATGTGGTGGATCTCAAGCTGCGGGACATCGTGCATGGCTTCGACGAAACAGACGTGGACGCCGTGTTCCTTGATGTTCGGACGCCGTGGGACTACCTGCCACAGACGGCGGCAGCGCTGCGTGATGGAGGGTTTTTCGGCGCCATTGTGCCGACTGCCAACCAGGTGATTCAGTTGCTGAGCGGCTTAGAAGCCGGCTCGTGGGCTGACGTCGAAGTCAGCGAACTTCTTCTGCGGGTGTACAAGACGGTTCCGGGCCGGTTTCGGCCAGAGGATCGACTGACGCCCCATACGGGCTATCTGATTTTCGCGCGAAAACTGGCGACAGAGGGAGATGATCAACGATGATCGCATTTGTCTTCAGCGGTGGGGGAAATCGCGGCGCGTTGCAGGTCGGCGCAGTGCAGGTCTTGCTGTCCCGGGGCATCGTGCCCGATATCCTCGTCGGCACCTCGGCCGGGGCGATTAACGCCGCGTACCTGGCTCACGATCCCACGCCGGCCACAGCTCAGGAGTTAGAGCGCCTATGGCTCCAGGTGACGACCGACGACATCTATCCGGGCAGCCGGATGGCGATTGTGTGGCGTTTGCTGAAGGAGCGGACCAGCCTGTTTCCTAACGACAACCTATACCGGTTTCTTCGCCGGCATATACCGCCCGACGTCGAAACGTTTGCCGACCTGAAGGGGGCCGGCCTGTACATCGTTGCCACCCACCTCGGAACCAGCCAGATGTACGTCTTTGGAGAACGTCCCACCGACCGGGTCGTCGATGCGGTCATGGCCAGCACCGCATTGCCACCCCTGCATCCACCGTGGTACGTAGACGGCGAGTACTATGTCGATGGCGGGGCTGTGTCCGATCTGCCACTGCGCGTGGCAGTAGACAGAGGTGCACGAACGATTTACGCTCTGCACCTGCCGGCCGCCATTCCTCCGCTTCCGCTGGGCCACTCCGTGGCTGACATCGCCGGTCGGGCCATCTCGGCGCTCATGCGACAACAGGTGGCTCTGGACTTTCACTCGGTTGACCACGCACGTAAAGTGACTTTGCATCACATTGAGCTATGTCCACCCGGCCATCTGGAGTTGTCACCTCGGGATTTCAGTCAGTCAGCCAAGCTGATTGCCATTGGACGCGAGCAGACCGAACGATACCTTGAGACGCGGCGGACACGGCCGGCCAGCCGGCGGGAACGACTGGTCACATCGGTCCGAAAAACTACCGGACAGGTGCGTACTGCGTTGCGCAACGGGGCTGATGGCCGGCTGCCGACCACCGACCGCCGGCCGTCCGTTCTGGACACGACGGCCAAGGGCTCGCAATGACAAACGCGAGATTGCGGGGCTACCCCGCGTTGACCGGCAACGCCGGGCGTGCGATGAACGGGAGGTAGAGAGGGGGGATGCTGGTGGCCGCGCCGGCTGCCGGCTCAGTTGGCGATGGAGTGCCTGTGGGTGTCGGGGAAAGCGAGATTGGCGTTTCCGTCGGTGTCGGGGTCTCGCTGGCGGGTGGCTCCGGCGGGGGTGGAGGGAGCAGTGTTGCTGCCGGCGACCGGCGGATGGCGTGGAAGTATCCGCCGCTGGCGAAGCAGGTCACAATGGGCGGCGTGAGCCCGCACGGGTTTTGTAGCGTCTCTGAGCCGACGAACTCACCCGTGATCCTCAACCCATCCGGGCTCAGGTAGAGCCGGCTGTAGTAGAAATCGAACCGTTCGAACCCATCACTCTCAATGCCTTCTAACTGGATTTCGTAGCCCTCAATGGTGCCCCGCAACCCCCTGTCCACGCGGAACTCGTGCCCGCTCTGAGCGATTTCCCACGTGGTGCCCCGAATTACCGGCTCGCTGCACTGCGAGCAGCGCCGAAACCAGCTACGCGTGATGTCCCAGGTGCCACTGATGTCAGGCGCAGCCGGCGCGGTCGGGGGTGGCGGCGGGCTGGGCAGGAGAGTTGGCGTCGGCTCGGTCTGAGTTGATCCTGGGGTCAGGGCGCCACTGCCGGCCAGGGTAAGGAGGAGCATACCAATCAGCACGATCTGCGTTCGCATGTGCCCTCTCTGGCCGTGGTCTCTGTTGCCCCTCTCATTGTACAACCCTCCCGCAGGTTGTCATTCTCAATGCCAAACCACCTGGGGTTGCGGGGTGAACGTGCACACAAAGCGACTTCGCACTTAACCTGCGGGAGGGTTGCGGGAGGGTTCCCAACTGAAGCACACCCTTATCATTTGCGGGCGCGCCAGCGGTACGCAGCATAGCCGCCGAGTCCGGCGAGGCCGGTGGCTACCAGGATCAGCGTGGCTGCCTCTGGCACTTCGGCCGGCGGGGAGACATCCCCAGGCGTTGGCGTGACCGGAACCGGTGTGTTCGTGATCGTCGGTGCCGGCCCTGCTGCTCCCGGTGTGTCGGTGGGCGCTGGCGTCTCTGTCGGCGGCAGCGTGATCGTCGGTGTCGGCCCCGGCTGGGCGTTTCGCAGCCGACTCAGGCCGGCGTCCGCCGTACCAATCCACAGATCGCCGTTGGAACGCAAGGCCAGGGATGTAATGTCGTTACTGGCCAGCGGGCTCGTGGCGGTTGTCGCTGCGGCCCACGTGCCGTTGATACGTGCTCGCAGGCCACCTCGTGTCGGCTGATCGCCCAGGCCGTCCTGACCAATGCCGGCCCATAGTGTGCCGTTGGGTGCCAGTACCAGTGATGAGATGAACCCCTGCTGCGGGAAGGTGGTTTTCAACCACTGACCATTTTCCCTGTGGGTAACGATGGCATCGAAATAGGGCTTGGTCTGCGAGGGATGTCCCTGGCTGTCCCACGTGCCGGCCCAGGGATTCCCATCTTTGTCAACCACGACGGCGCGGAAGTCACCGGTCACGCCGTCGCCGCTCCATGTCGGGATGTCCGAGTTCGCCGAAGTGAAGCTGTTCCAGGTCGCGTTTTCGTACACGGCCAATCCGCCGCCGGTGGCTCCGCCGGTGTTGTAGGGTGCCGTGGCGACCCAGACCGCGCCGTTCTGATCGAAAGCGATATCCGCAATCAGGTTCGATGGGAGTCCATTCTCTACGTTATAGGTCGTCCAGGTGCCCAAAGTGGGATCGAAAACAGCCAGGCCGCCACCGGAACTGTCGTGGAAATCCCCCGTCCCAATCCACACCAGGTCATCCGCGTCAATGTTTATGCTCTGAACCTCGTTCGCGGGTAAGCCAGAGTTATCCCGGTTGTAGGTACTCCATTCGCCATTCCGGTAGACGTTGAGGCCACCGCCGGTCCAGGCACCATTTTCCACATATTGCTGAGTGCCGATCCAGACGTTGCCGTCAGCATCGATCGCCAGGCTCCTGACCATGTTCGAGGCCAGGTCGGAGTTTTCCTGGTTGAAGAGATGCCATTGTCCATTCTTGTCTCGCATGCTGACACCACTCCCCCGGGTGGCGATCCACAAGGTGCCATCATCCTGTACCACCACGTCGGTGATCTGATTGCTGGCCAGATACGAGTCCGACATGCGGTAGGCCTGCCATGTGCTATCTGCCGGCTGAAACTGGGTCAGACCGCCACCCTCGCACCCGTTGGTCTCTCTGCACCACGGTCCAGTACCGACCCAGACGCGCCCCTGGTCATCGGCCAGAACAGCCCAGAGCACCTTCGAAGACAGGCCATCCTCGTCGCTGTAAGTGGTCCATGTATCTCCTTCCAGCACGTTGAGCGCACCGACGGGGGTCGTTTCGGAGTTGTACGTGAGGGCCCAAACGCGACCATTCGCGTCAACTGTCACGTCGCGAACGGCATTAGAGTCCAGTCCATCGCGGGTTCGATATGTTTGCCATGTCTCCTCTGCGGGATCGTGAACCACCAGCCCCGACGGTGTAGCGAACCATATACGGCCATCGGGTGCCACCGCCACGCCGTTAATGCGATTATCGGTGAGGTCCGAGTCGTCTCGGGTGAACGTTTTCCACGCGCGGTTGGTCAGGACTGCAATACCACCACCCTCGTCCACCCAATGGGCTGCCGCCGTACTCGTCGCTTCAACGAACACCTTGTAGGGCCTGGTGCCGATCCAAACATCGTTGCCGGCAAAGGCAATATCCGTGATGTTGTTGGATGGCAGCCCGTCATCGACGGTGTACGTGACCCATTTGTTGCCCTGTCGGATGCTGAGGCCGCCACCACTCCACTCGCTGCCGTTCCAGGTTTGCGATGTGCCGACCCACAAGCTGCCGCCGGGACCGTATGCTACGGCTGTGGCGTTATTTGACGCCAACCCGTCGGCTGTTGTAAAGGTGGTCCACTGGCCGGACCCGGGCTCGAACTGGCTCACACCCTTGTTGGTGGCGAACCACAGCGTGTAGAGGCCGTCAGAAGCGACAGATCGGACGTCGTTGCCGGCCAGTCCGGTTTGCGGGGCCAGGTACTGGGTGTAGCTCTTATCGAACGGGTCCCAACTAACCACGCCGCCGTTGTGCGTGCCGGCCCATACCACATTGCCGGCCATGGCCAGGCCGCGAATGTCGTCGCCATTGGCCAGGGTTATCCACTGACCCTCAATGCCGACATCGGCCTGTGCAGGCTGGAGCGTGAAGGCGAGGGGGCCGACGACTACAACCACGATTGCCAATAGGCCAGCAACAATCGCTGGGGCTCGTTTCATTGTTCTCAAACTCCTTGCAGGGCGGATTGTCGTGACTGTCTAATGCAAGTCTGACGATGTAGTATACTCCGTTGTCGCAAATTGGTCAAAAGGGGGGCATCAGGGGACAGATGGGAACTCAGGGGAACCTGGGGGAACTCGGGGGAACTCATCCGGTCAGGGGACAAGGTGTTGCTGCCAGTTCCTCCGTGCTCGGATCTCGTAGATGTAGAACGGGACTTCGACTACCCGGCTTTCGGGCGGGAAGGTCATTTTTGCGGCGATGGTGGAGCCGGCCCAGGCTCGTTCGTCAACCAACTGCCACTCAAAGTCCAGCAGCGTGAACAGCGGCGGCTGGGATTGGCTGACAAAGTACACCCGCCGGCCCTGCGCCTGCCAGCGCTGAATCACCGCTGTCAGCCGACCTTGCGGAGGATAACTCGAGCTGAGCAGCATCGCCGAGATACCATGCTCCGCCCACAGCGGCGTGGCAAAGCGCCCGACGTGGGCGCCCCGATCTACGCTTTCGAACAGCACGATGTCGCCTCGCTTGAAAGAGTGTGCCAGTCGTGCGACAAAGGCTGACGCGCCGGCCAGTTCCTGCTCCTGGATCAGCGACCGGCTCGCGTCGAGGAAATTGAAGATGACGAGCGCGAGCACCAGGATCACCACACCCCGTCGCAGAGCTGCCGACGGGTGGCTGGACCGCCTGTCACTCTCGGACAGGCCGGCCCACCGGAGCGTTACGTAGCCGGTTAGCAGCAGCAGTGCCGGCACGACCACGGGCAGTTGCCGGCGGATGGTGTAGAGGTAGGACACGTTGCTGGAAATGGCCGGCATGAGGATTGTTGCCAGGCCGGCGGTACCCAGCAGCATCACCAGGAATGCCGTACGCCGGCTCAGGTCGTCTGCCACGAGGGTGCTGAGCCCGACAAGTCCCAGGCCCAGACCCAGCGGTGTCAGGAAAAGGCCCAGCGCCACCAGGGCCGACCATGTGGATGATGAGTTCGCCTGTGTGACCGGCCAGGCCAGCAGCAGGGCGACGCCGGCACCGGCGAGAATCACCAGGCTGACGGCTGGTTGGAGAATGGAGAATGGAGAATGGAGAATGGAGAATGGAGATTGCATTAATCTCCAATCTCTAATCTCTAATTGCCCGAAACGTCGGCCGGTGAGCAGGACGATGATTCCGAGAAGGTACAAACCGGTCAGCGCACCCCACACCGCTGGCCGGCGGAGAGCCGCTATCAGCATCGACCAGATACCGTACCCGTTCAGAATCGTGTAAGGCCGCAGCACTGTCGCGTACAGCAGGCCCGCATGACCTGCCAGGATGCCAAACGGCGCCAGAAACGCGGCGAACTCACCGCGCGTAGCCCACCGACGGTGGAGCCAGATCAGCCAGAACAGCGCGATGGGCGGGAGCAGCAGCAGGCTCTCGATCTTGGTGAGCAGCGCTGCCCCGAAGGCCAGGCCGGCGAGGAGGAGCAGGGGAGCAGGGGAGCAGGGGGGCAGGGGAGTGGAGGAGCGGAGGAGCAGGAGAGTCCCGTGGCTG
Source organism: uncultured Anaerolineales bacterium (assembly GCA_964532665.1). Taxonomy (GTDB): domain Bacteria; phylum Chloroflexota; class Anaerolineae; order Epilineales; family JAANWY01; genus CAZHMV01. The sequence goes on along the minus strand of CAZHMV010000016.1, from coordinate 4,539 downwards.
CAAGGCTTTGCGTCCCCAGGTGTCCGAGTGGATGGCTGGATGGCTCGATGGCTCCGGATCCTTTGGCCTGGATCAGGGGAGATATCGGACTTCGGACCACCGCCGGAGGTGACTGCGTAGCGGGTCAGGGCGTAGACGCCGGCCCAGATGAGCGCGCCGGCCAGCAGCTCAGCGAAGGGGGTGCGGGCGTAGTACACCACCGGAGGCGACAGCGCGATGAGAAAGGCTCCCGCCAGCGCGATGTTGCGGCCGAAAATGGCGCAGCCGGCAGCGTAGACGGCCAGCACGAACAGCAGGCCGAACAGCGGTGCAGCATAAGCACCCATCGCCGGCCCGCCCACCAGTCGCAGAACGGCGATCCACACTGAGGCAAAGGGCGGGTGGTAGGGCACCACCGTCCCGCCCCGCCCCAGGTCGATGGCAAAGACCAGGTTGTAGAAGCCCAGATCCCGGCGATCGGGGAACCGGGGCATGCTAGCTCGCACGTCGTGGTAGGTGCGCACGAACAGCTCACGATCAGCCGTCGGCAATTCTTCCAGCACCGATGGTCGGGCAGTGAGCGCGCCGGTGCGGGCGATGAGCGCGCCGGTGTTCCTGTACCAGCCGGCATCCAGAAAGGCCGGCGCGTAGTCGGCGGGTGGGATGTAGAGGATGGCTGCGATCACCAGAAGGCCGGCAAGCATGGCAGCGTGCCAGGTCGGGCGGGGGATTGCGTCTTGCGTCTTGCGTCTTGCGTCTTGCGTATCCCGTAGGGTGGCCTCGTAATCCAGAATACGCAAGACGCAGGACGCAAGACGCAAGACGAAACTTCTCAGCCCCAGTCCGACCATGACCGCGGCGACACTCGCCAGGATCAGCAGCAGACCGGAACGGCTAAGTGAGTCGAATTGGGCCAGCACCAACGCTGCCCAACCGATCAGGATGACGCTGGCGAGGCCGGCGATGAATACGAGTTCTGTGATGGTGAGCCGGCTGGGGCTCGCTTCACTCGCCGACGAAGAATGGATGACGAATGACCAATGTTCGTCGTTTATCGTTCGTAGCTGGTCGGGTGGAAAGCCGTTAGGCTTTACTGCGGCCGGTCTGGGTGGGGTTTCTCTCATTGGCCTTCTTCATGGTCCTGCAAAGAAGCGCAGAATCGTCCCGCTGTCAGGCGCAGCCGCGCCGACCGCCCATCCATGCCGGCCATCGGGCGTCATGCGAAGGGCGTGAATGGTCCGACTCGTCACCCGGGAGTCGGTCTTGTTCTCCCAGCGATCGTGGTTGTAGTAGAATATCAGGCCGCCTGTGCCCATCACCCAGGCGCGATCAGGCCCCAGGCTGTGTACGGCGTACAGCGCCTGACCGCCCGTGGGCGGCCGTGACACGTATTCCCACCGGCCCTCCAACTGGCGGGCGACCGTGCCACGGCTGCCCACGGCCCATCCCCTCGACGAGCTCGGGACGTCGCCCCTCGACGAGCTCGGGACGTCGCCCCTCGACGAGCTCGGGACGTCGCCCCTCGACGAGCCCTGGCCGGCAGCCGGCACGTGGATGTCGTGCAGCCCCTGGAAAGAGGCAACCGACGTCCACTGGCCACCGGCCAGGCGAACGATGCGCCCGACTGTGTCGGCTTCGGCTGTGGTGGCCCAGCCGTCGTCGTCGGAAATGAGGGATAGCGCTGTGAACTTGAAGCTGGTCTCGGACTGGACGATCCACCGGGCTCCGTTCCAACGCAGGGCGGTGCCATCCGCACCCAGCGCCCAGCCGTTGGCCGGCGAGGTCATGGCGACGGCCACCAGCGTCTCGCCAGAAACCGGGCTAATCTGCGGCTGCCAGGTCGCGCCGCCGTCGGTGGTGCTCCGGATTGTCCCGTTGTCGCCAACCACCCATCCCGTCCGCTGGTCCAGGAAATACACACTGCGCAGCGTTTCCTCCGTCTGGCTCTCCTGGAATGTCCAGTGGGCACCGCCATCAGTTGAGTGGAGGATGACGCCCTGTTTGCCCACAGCCCATACCGATGGTCCGGCCGGCGAGCCGGGCACTTCGACAAAGAACACGTCGTAGAGATCGACTGGCGGCATGCCAACGACCGGCGTCCACACGCCCGATGGAATCGGCTTCGGCGTCGGGCTGGGTGTCACCGTCGGCCGGGGCCGGGTCGCTGTGGCTGTGGCTGTGGCTGTGGGCGAAGGGGTTCGTGTGGCCGTCATCGTGGCCGTCGGCGTCGTGCCGGGCCGGGGCGTTGACGTGGGAGTGGGGGTGGTGCCCGGCACGAGGGTCGGAGTGGCGGTGGGCGTTGGGCTGGGTAGAGGTGTGCCCGTGATCGTTGGCGTCAGGGTTGGCGGGGGCAAGATGCCGATGTGGTTTCTCAGCATCAGCGGCAGGTAAACCTGGTGGATGCGGCTGATCGGGACTTCGAAGGTCGGGGTCGGTGTGGGCGTGCTGCGGGTCGGGCGCGGCGTGGGGGTGGGTTCGGCCGGCAGATTGCGGCTGTAGCGACTCAAGCCACGGGTGCGGGAACCGAACCACATGTCGCCGGCCCTGTCCTGAGCCTGTCCTGAGCTTGTCGAAGGGGCAATAACGTGGATTTCATTGCCGACGAGGCCGCTGTTGTCGGTTGTCAGGCTCATCCAACCGTCGGGCGACAAGCGCTTGACACCGCCGGTAGCCGGTGCAGCCCCGTGACCATCCCTGGACGTGCCGGCCCACACCGTGCCATCGGCGGTGACCGCCAGCGACGCGACGTAGCCGTCGTCCTCCCAGATGTTGCTGGCCTGCCAGGCAGTACCGTCGAAGTGGTTCACCACGGCGTCCACGCCCATCCCGCTGGGCCAGTGGAAGCTGCCCTGATAGGTCCAGCCGCCGGCCCACACGGTGCCGTCTGGCCCCAACGCGATGGAGCGGATTTCGTTCTCCGCCGCGACCAGACCGTCGTCGCTGTCCCATCGAGTCCAGACCGAGCTGTCGAAGCGACCGACCCCACCGCCGGCCCGCACGCCGTTGCTCCAGAAGGGCGCTGATGCCACCCAGACAAGCTGCCGCGTCCGGTCAACCCGAATGCCGGTGATGTTGTTGGACGGCAGCCTGTCAAAAACATCGTAGTGGGTCCAGGTGTCGTCGGCCAGGTTGTCGGCCGTGCCGGCGGTGTCCAGCACGCTGATGCCACTGCCGGTGAAGCTTTGCAGATTGCCCGATCCCACCCAGATGTGATCGTGCCAGTCCACGGCCACGGCGGACACTTCATCGCTGCGCAGGCCCCGCCACGGCTCCCGACCGTCGTCATCGGTGTTTTGCTGAGTGAAGATAGTCCACCGATTCTGGGAGGGATCGAACAGGCTGAGGCCGCCGTCTTCGAAGCTGCGCAGGCGCACGTTATAGATGGTTCGCCGGGCGCCGATCCAGGCTCGTCCGCGGCTGTCGAAGGCGATGCTGCTGATGGTGTTGCCGCGCAACCCGGTCCACGGGGCCTGCCCGTCGGGATCGGTGTTTTCCATGCTGTACCAGGTCCAGGTGCGTCGATCCGCGGAGAGCACGCTGACGCCGTTGTGCGCCGTGCCCACCCACAGCCGGCCATCCGGGGCTTCGGCCACCGCCGTGATCTGATTGCCGGCCAGGTTCGTCGGCCGCGTCAGCAGCGGCGGGTGGAACCCCGCTGTGTCAAAGTAGCTGATGCCGTGGCCGCTGCCGTCGGGGTCGCTGGTGCCAAGCCAGAGTTCATCCCCACGGCCGGCGATGGCCGTCACCAGGTCGGCGGCCAGACCATCCCCGACGGTGTAGTGCCGCCAGGTATCGTCGCTGGTGTCTGACAGGCTGTTCCCCGGGTCCAGCACGCTAACACCGGTGCCATGCCCGTTGAACTTCTGCGTTGCCAGCCAGACGGTGCCGGCCGGCCCAAACCCAATGGCGCGGATGTACCCATCGGCCAGGCCGTCGCGGCTGCGACGGAAATGCACCTGGCCGAGGTCGGTGAAAGCGAAAGCGCCGTTCCCCTCGGTGCCTACCCAGACGTTGCCGGCCCCATCCACGGCCAGGGTGGTGATGCTGTCGGCCACGTCGGATTCGCTGGTGTAGGATTGCCAGTTGACCCCATCCCAGACGGCCAGGCCGCCGCCGCGCCGGCCCCAGTGTCCTGGCTCGCGGTCCGTCGGTGGAACCCAGGTGGTATACGGTTTCGTGGCGACCCACACCTTGCCGGCGTGATCCACGGCCACATCGACCACCGCTGGCGATGTCGGTGGTGTGAAGGTTTGCCACTCGCCGGTCGCCCACTCCCAGCGCGCCAGGCCGCCGCCTTCGAACGAAGTGCCGTTCCAACCCTGGTCAGCGCCGACCCAGATGTAGCCGGATGGATCGACGGCGATGGCCGTGATGTTGTTCGAGGGCAGGCCACCGCCGGTGCTTTCGGCGGTGAAGGTCTGCCAGGTGCCATCGGGCGACAGGATGTTGAGGCCCTGGCACGTGGCGAACCAGACCTTGCCGGCCTCGCCCGCAACGACGTCGCGCACGTCGTTGCACGCCAGGCCGGTTTGCGGGTGCAGGTATTGGATGTAGTGGCCG
>CAZHMV010000015.1:54001-61209 GCA_964532665.1 uncultured Anaerolineales bacterium | reverse complement strand
GGCCAGCTTCGATTTCGCGGCGCTCCAAAGGCCGATAACCGCCGCGATAACCGCGGACCAATTGTGAATTGTCAATTGTCTCTTCGATCCGCGATCCTGAGTTCCCCTGAGTTCCCCCGAGTTCCCCCAAGTTCCCCCGAGTTCCTTCCACCGACGTCTGCAAATACCGCAACAACAACTCCGTCGTCTGCCTGGCACGCGTGAACACAATCGTCTGCACGTCGGCTGCGAGGAACAGTTGGGCTAACTGCTGGGCCTCTAGCATGGCACTACGCCGGATGCTCAGTTGGCGGTCCACGATGGGTGGATTGTAGAAGATGAAGTGGCGCTCGCCTTTGGGAGACCCGTCATCGTCGATCAGCGTGACCGGGACCTCCGTCAGGCGGGTGGCCAGTTCCAGCGGGTTGGCAATGGTAGCCGAGCAACAGATGAACTGGGGATCGCTGCCATAGAACCGGGCGATGCGGCGCAGCCGGCGAATCACGTTGGCCACGTGAGACCCGAAAACACCACGATAAGCGTGAATCTCGTCCAGGACGACGAAGCGCAGGTTGCTGAACAGGTAGGACCATTTCGTGTGGTGGGGCAGGATGCCGGCGTGGAGCATGTCGGGGTTGCTGACCACCACGCGGGCCTGCCGGCGAATCTGCGGCCGCGATGAGGCCGGCGTGTCCCCGTCGTAGCTGGCGGGGCGCAGGTCGGCGTCGAGGACATCGTTCCACTCTCGCAGTTCGGCCAGTTGATCGTGGGCCAGTGCTTTGGTGGGAAAGAGGTACAGGGCGCGGGAGCCTGGCTGGTTCAGCAGCACGTGCAAGGCCGGCAGGTTGTAGCACAACGTCTTCCCCGAGGCTGTCGGCGTGACGACGACCACGTGCTCGCCCCGCAGGACAGCATCGATAGCCTGAGCCTGATGAGTGTAGGGTTGCCCGAATCCGCGCGTTTGTGCCGCATGGATCACGCGTGGGTCCAGGGCAACGGGCCACGGAGCGGAGCGAGGGGGTTGGGCCGGCAGCCGGCGCCACCCGGTGATGTGTGGCGCGTACCGGGGCGTGTGGCGTAGTTCAACAAGAACGGATTCAAGCATAGGACTGAATATACCAGAACAAGACAGCGCTGTCCAGTGAACGACCGCCGGCCAGGAAATGGACGGTCGGCAGTTGGTGGTTGCGAGCGCAGCGAGTCGGTTGGACATTCCCCCGCCCGGCGTGCTATAATTCACCGGTTTTGATTCAGCAAGAAAGTGAGGGGTAATGCCCGAGTTTGGTCTGTTTACAAGTAACCGCCCCCAAGGAGAAAGCATGTTGAACCGATACATTGTCGTCCTGGCAAGCCTGGTGCTCGTTCTGTCCATCTCGGCATGTGGCGCACAGGGTGGAGCCAACACCGGTCAGCCGGCCGCGCCGCAGACATCACAGCAACAACAGGCACCCCCCGCCGCCCCCCAGCAACAGCCGGCCAACCAAGGCCAGACAGCCCCCGGGGGGGCGCCGCCCACAGCTCAGCCCATGCCGACCGCACCCTGGCAGCGCGGTCCGGAGGCGAACAAGGCCCCCGAGATTGTCAGAACCTTTGGCGAGTCGGGCATAGAGCCTGGCCAACTGTCAGCCCCAACCAGCCTGGCTGTGGATGCCGACGGGAACTTCTACGTTGGCGACAACAAGGGCCTGTTCAAGTTCGACCCCCAGGGCAAGCACCTGCTCTCCTTTGGGCCGGATGGATATGCCGGCGTCACCACCGGCGTCGCTGTTGGGCCCGATGGCACCATCTATCGCTCCGATCCGCAGGCCGATGTCATCGTGATGTACTCGGCCGACGGCAAGGAAATTGGCAGGCTGGGCGAGCCCGGCTCCGGGAAAGGTCAGCTCAAAGAGCCATTTGGTCTCACCTTCGATGATCAAGGCAACCTATACGTTGTGGATCGACGGAACTTCCGGGTGCAGAAGTTTGATCCAAACGGCAAGTTCCTGATGAGCTTCGGGTCCCGGGGCCAGAAGAATGGTGAGTTTACCAGCCCCAGGGACGTTGCTGTGGACCAGCAGGGCAACATCTACGTGACCGACCAGGTCTCGTACCTGGTCCAGAAGTTCAGCCCCGCAGGTGAGTTTCTGGTGCGTTTCGGGCAGGCTCATGGGGATGAGAATCTGTGGCTCGTGCGAGGAATCACCATCGACGACAGCGGCCACATCTACATCACCGACGGGTTACATGCTCGCGTGCAGGTGTTTGATATGGACGGGAACTACCTGCTCGAGTTTGGCCTGCCAGGTGCAGAGCCCGGCAATTTCACGGACCCGGAGGACATCGTCTTCCACGACGGCAAGTTGTATCTGGTCGATAAAGGCAATGACCGGATCGAGGAGTTCGCCGTGCGTTGGTAGCTGGAGGAAAGAGATCATGACTGAAACAACGACACAACAGCCGGCCCGCGGTATGTACTTCGAGGAATTCCAGACAGGGTACAAGGTGCAAAGCCCGGGTCGCACCATCACAGAAAGCGATGTGGTGACTTTCGCCGGCCTGTCGGGCGACTACAACCAATTGCATACCGATGACGTTTTCGCCCAGGGCACGCAATTCGGCGCACGGATTGCCCACGGGTTGCTGGGGCTTTCCATCGCCTCTGGCCTGACATCGCGTCTGGGATTCATCGAAGGGACCGCCGAAGCGTTCTTGAGCCTGGAATGGAAGTTTCGCCGGCCCATCTACATCGGCGATACCATCCATGTGACAGCGGAGGTCATCAACACCCGGGCAATGCGGCGGGCCGGCGGCGGCATCGTCGATTTCAATGTCGCCGTCATCAACCAGAACGGGGAAGCGGTCCAGAAAGGGCAATGGCGCGTGCTGATGAAGGGACGTGATGGGGAGTAGATGACAGGTCTACGGAATCGCATACACACACTGGCTATCCCCACACCGTTCCCGGTTGGCCCCGTCAATGTTTACCTGATAGAGGGAGACCCGCTCACACTGGTCGATACGGGGCCGCATACCGAAGCCGCGCACGAAGCTCTTCTCGCCGGCCTGTCCGACCTGGGCTACGGACTGAGCGACATCCGGCAGATTGTGGTGACCCACAGCCATCTCGACCACATCGGGCAGTTGCGGCGGGTAGTGCAGGCTTCCGACGCCCGGGTGCTGAGCCATCACAAGAGTTTCTACTGGCTGGCCGACTTCGAGGTGGAGTGGGTACGCCGACTGACCTTCTATGGCTCGTATCTGTACCAGGCCGGCCTGCCCGACGAACAGGTGGCAGCAGTTCGGGAGCTCATGGCATTCGGGATCCGGCTGGGAGCCTCAGTTCCGGAGGACCGGCTACGCCCCTTGCACCACGGCGACTCCATCCGGGCCGGCGGCGTTGAGTGGTCCATGCTCCACACGCCGGGACATGCCAGCGGGCATCTGGCGATGTATCAGCCGGAAGCGGGGATCATCCTGGTCGGCGATTTGCTACTGGCAGAAATCAGTTCCAACCCGGTGCTGGAATCGCCGGCACGCGGTGAAAGCGAGCGACCTCGCAGCCTGGTGGAGTATCTGAACTCGCTGCGGCGTCTCGCGGAGCTGGACGCATCGCAGACGCTCACCGGCCACGGGCCACCCGTTGCGGACCACCGGCGGTTGATCGCGGAGCGACTGGCCATGCACAGCCGACGTCTGGACCGGATCGCCGATTTCCTGGCTGATGGCCGGCGGACACCCTACGAAGTCTGCCAGGCAGTTTTCCCCAACCTGGCCGAACATGACATCTTTCTTGGCATGTCGGAGGTGATCGGCCATCTGGACGTCCTGGAGGACGAAGGGCGAATTGTGGCCGAGAAACAAGGGGGCTTGCTGCACTACAGAGCAACTGGAGACGCAGCAGGTCCACTTCTTGAGGAGTGAGGCACGCCGAACGGGGATGAAAATGCCAGTTGGCTGGATGGCTAGATGGCTGGATCGCCAGTTGGCTAGTTGGTCAGGCGGTACTATGCGAACCAACAAGCCATCCAGCTATCCAGCCATCTAGCCAACTACCCTTCTCTAGTCGTTGGATGGCTCTTCGGGCGGTGTCTTCTCTGACGACGCTGCCTCCTCTGCCTCCTGGATCACACGCTCGATCTGGGCGTTCAGTTCCTTCAGGCCGACGAGCACACCGCTACGCACCTTCTGGCCCACATCACCCTTGCCGACCTCCTGGACAGCTCCCCGCACGGTTTCCCCCAGGCGCTGCACTTCCTCGCTTTCGAGCAAACCTTCGATCTCGGCCCGCAACTCGCCCAGGCCTCGACTGAGCTCCTGACGAAACTCCTGGGACTGCTGGCCCTCCCGAACCGCGACAAACGCCTCTCGCAGGCGTTGGCCCAGCGTGCGAAGTTCTTCGCTGATCTCTGTTCTGGATGACTTTCGGTCTTCTTCCATCGGTTACCTCCTCGTACCCTCTTCGGGTTCATCACTTTAACTAGCTAGACTCAGTAGATCCAGATTTGAGGAGTCCGCACCCCCAGGTGCGGCTCCGTTCGGCACGTAGGCGTGCCTCACTCCTCGAAAATCGGATCTACTGAGACTGTCATTCTTCGCCTACGGCTCAGAATGGCAGTCTAGCCGTATGCACAGGGTTCGTTTTGTGCCACTGCTAGTTTGCATTATCCGTGCTCTATGGTATTATACGTACTAGAGTTGTCCATTGTTGCACCCCTGGGTCTCGGGCATTCAGTTGTCAGGAGTGGACGTGATGAAAGCTGTTGTTATGGCCGGCGGGACTGGCTCACGCTTGCGGCCGCTGACGGTAGGCCGGCCCAAGCCAATGGTTCCCCTGGTAAACAAGCCGGTAATCGCCCATATCCGAGACCTGCTCCTCCATCACGGGTTCTGCGATGTGATCATCACCCTCCAATACATGGCAAATCTGATCCAGGATTACTTCGGCGATGGCAGTGAGCGGGACATGAGCATCCGCTACGCCATCGAAGACATTCCACTGGGAACAGCCGGCAGTGTCAAGAACGCAGAACAATATCTGGACGATACCTTTCTGGTCGTCAGCGGCGACGCCGTGACCGATTTTGATCTGCAGGCGGCGTTGGATTTTCATAAAGAGAGAGGCGCCATCGCCACGCAGGTACTTTACCGTGTGCCAAGCCCGTTAGAGTACGGTGTTGTAATTATAGATGATGAGGGCCATATTCAGCAATTCCTGGAAAAGCCCAGTTGGGGTGAAGTCATTTCCGACACGGTAAACACAGGCATCTACGTACTCGAGCCCGAAGTCCTGGAGCGCATCCCGGACCGGGAGCATTACGACTTTAGCCAGGACCTCTTTCCCAGGCTCCTCGAAGCCGGCGAACCTCTGTATGGCTACGTCGCCGAGGGGTACTGGACCGACGTAGGCACGATACAGGAATACATGCGAGCCAGTTTTGACATCCTGGAAAGTCGCGTGAATCTCACAGAGGAAATCGGGAAGCATATCGGTGGCAGTGTGTGGACCGAAGAGGACGTTGAGATCGCGCCAGACGCTCAACTGTACGGGCCGATATTCCTGGGCGAGGGAGTCAAGATCAAGGGCGGCGTGGTGATCCACGGGCCGGCCGTGATCCGCAACAGTACCGTCGTTGACAACCGGGCCCATGTGGACCGCAGTATCGTGTGGCGCAACGCATACATCGGTGAGGGGGCTGAGATTCGCGGCGCCATCGTTGGCCGGCAAGTGAATATCAGGAGCAAGGCGGTACTATTTGAGGGTGTGGTGGTAGGCGACAACAGCGTCGTCGGCGAGGGCGCTATGCTTCATCCAGACGTGAAGCTTTGGCCCAGTAAGGAAATTGAGGCCGGGGCGACAATCAAATCCAGCATCATTTGGGGATCACTGGGCCGCAAAGTTTTGTTCGGGCGCCACGGCGTAACCGGGCTCGTGAATGTGGATTTGACCCCGGAGTTTGCTGCCCGGCTGGGGGCCGCTTTCGGCGCGATTTTGCCCAAGGGCTCGACAGTGACAGTGAACCGAGACCTGCATCGCAGCCCACGGATGATCAAACGCGGGATCATCTCGGGCCTGCCCTCGGCCGGCATTCACGCAGCCGACACCCGTTCAATGCCAATTCCCGTCGCCCGATACTACACCCGTGTCACTGAAGCAGTCGGTGGAGTTCACGTCCGCCTCTCACCGTACGACAACCGGGTCGTTGACATTCGGTTCTTCGATGCCGATGGCCTGAATCTTAGCAAAAACGTTGAGCGTAAGATTGAGAGAGTCTTCTTCCGCGAAGACTTCCGGCGTGTCTACCTGGATGAAATCGGGACCATCAGCTATGCGCCGTTGGTGCAGGAGCACTACACTGAAGGGTTCATGGCCGCGCTGAATGCAGATGCCATTCGAGAGGCAAACTTTCACATCGTGGTGGACTACGCCAATGCGCCGCCGGCACTGGTCCTGCCGGCCATCCTTAGCAACCTGAAATGCGACGTGGTCGCCCTCAATGCCCAGTTAGACGAGCACAAAATGTCCATTCCCCGCGAAGAGCTGCAACGCAACATTGAGCGGCTGGCAGCCATCTCGTCGGCTGTAGGTGCTGATGTTGGGGTGCGCCTCGACGTAGGCGGCGAGAAGATCTTTGTGGTCGATAACCAGGGCCGAATTCTCGACGAGCTGATAGTTGCTGCTGCGCTGGCAGAACTTGCGCTGCAGACCCACGGAGGGGGGATCATTGCTGTGCCCGTCAGTGCACCCTGCATCTTCGATCGCCTTGCCCAGCAGCACGGCGGCAACGTCATCCGCACCAGGGTCGATCCACAAGACCTCATGAGGGCTGCAATCGGCAAGGATGTTGTCTTTGCCGGCGATGGTGCAGGCAACTATGTCTTCCCCACGTTTCAACCGGCGATTGACGGGCTGATGGCTGTGGCCAAGCTGCTGGAGTACCTGGCCACGCAAGAGACAACGCTCGCCGAGGTCGTTGATAGCCTCCCCGAATACCACATCGCAAAACGGTCGGTGGCATGCCCGTGGGCACTCAAGGCCACCGTAATGCGACGGTTGAACGAGAAGTACCCGGATCAGCGCGAACCCCAGATCGACGGCTTGAGAATCAGGCTGGCTGACGACGAGTGGGTCCTGTTCCTACCCGACCCGGACAGGCCATTGTTCCGCGTGTACGCCGAATCAGACACGGACGAACAGGCCGGCAATCTGGCCGATCATTACGCCGGCATCGTGGAAGATCTGCAAGAAG
>CAZHMV010000015.1:13287-53901 GCA_964532665.1 uncultured Anaerolineales bacterium | reverse complement strand
CAGGCCGGCAATCTGGCCGATCATTACGCCGGCATCGTGGAAGATCTGCAAGAAGGCCAGACCCTAAAGGGTTGAGAACCCTTTTGGGTCTAAACTCAAGGAGCTATCCTGCGCGCGACAAACGGCAGATAGATCTCATGTAGCGGAAGAGCCACGAATTCGACCTCGATCTCTGCTGAAGTCGTGCCGGCACTGGCGATGACGACAGCCGGTCCTGGAGAGTGCCCGGTTGTGAGGACCGTGGAGGCAATCCCGTCCAGCGTGCCCACCTCATGGCGCGATTGGCCATTGTACAGCGTCCCGCGATTTGTATCAAAGGTCACTGGCGTGCCATCCCTTACCGGGTTGCCATATTCATCTCTGACATAGGCCCGGATAACAGTGGTCGATTGCCCGTCGGCCGGCAGTTCGCCGGCCGTGGCTTCCAGGCGCAAATCAGAAGGCAGCCCCGGCTCCACCACCACTTCGATCGTATCTGACAAACCCACAGCCGTGGCGGTGATACTACCGGCTGAAGGCCGGGTAGGCGCTTCGAACGTCGCCACGGCGCCTCCCTGTATCAACGTTGCAACGGTGGGGGTGACGACTCCAACCGTGGTGGTCAACGTAGCCGTCAGCTCGTAGATGGAATTGCCAAACTGATCCGCAACGGTGACTGCCAGAGGTGTCCTCGTTCCCACGGCCACCGTCCTCGGATTCATGTCCAGGATCAGGCTATCGGGAGCATCAGGTATTACACGTGTATCTGCCCCAGCCGTGTTGTCCGCAGTATAGCTCTCGGCCGATGTGGCCGTGATGTCCACGGTATTGTGCAAAGTCTGGCCGGCGGGTACGTCTGCGCCAACGCGCCCCACTACGACAATCTGCCCCCACTGACCGTCTGCCAGGGTTCCCAGTTCCCATTCGATGCGATCACTCTCAACATGATCCGGCGTGCGACTCGCATCGATCACCGCGATGCCGGCCGGCAGCATATCGCTGAGAATCACGCCCTCGGCCGGCAGTGTACCCGTACTGGTGTAGCGCAGGGTATACGTGATCATCCGGGCAGGAACGACCGTCGCCGGCCCCCTCACCATAGCCTCCAGATTGACGCCGGATACCCGCCTATCGATTACCTGGACATTGTTGGTATAGTCACCCTCCGGCGTGTTGCTGCTCACCTCAATGCGATTGCGAAGGTGCGCACCCCCTGGTGCATCAGGGGCTATGTTTAACCAGATGACGAAACCCCCGAAGTTGGGACCATCAACAGAGCCATCGAACCACCAGACCTGGACCGGGGCATCGTCTCCGGACACGTGGGTAAGGCCTGGAATGTCATAGCTGGTCTCTTTCCACAAGCTGGTGAATGCCGGGAGCGTACTGGTAATCGTCAGCCCCTGGGCCACTGCTGGCCCGTAGTTCCCCAGAAAGACCTGATACTTGATCTTTCCGCCCGGCCGGAGGTCTGTGCCCGAATTGTCGATAAGGCCCTCAACAAACACGTCGGCGGTGACGATCAGATTGCCGGCGCTGGCAGTGTTATCCGTCGGGTCCCCCTCGGCCGTGCGGCTTCCAATCTCGGCGATGTTTGCGACAAGCTGGCTGGAGGGCCATGGATAATACCTGTCGAAGCGGCCATGCAAGAAGATCGTTCCGGCCTCGTCCGGTGAGAGATCTTCGACCTGCCAGATGTATGTTGTACCTTGCGTGGCTGTAATGACCACACCACTCGACTCGAACCAGGTATCAGTAAGACCGACGGGTAGCGTGTCTGTGATTACGACGTCTCGGGCCACAGCGTCGCCGGCATTCTCGAAGCTGATGGTGTACGTCATGGTCGTACCCGGCAAGACTTCCCCCTTCGGCTCACGCGTACTCTGGATACGTAGATCGGCCGGCAGAAACTGGACCTGAGTGGCACCGGTATACGCCCCTACCGTGGCAGTCACCGACGCCCATCCCTGGATCGGCCCGGAGGTGAGGACCGTCGTAGCCCGGCCGGCCACGGTAGTGGCTGTCACAGGATTGATGGCGCCGAGGGAACTGGCAAATGTAACGGTTATGCCATCACCAACGCGGTTGCCGTAGCGGTCAGCGAGCGTTGCCTGTATCTGAGACCTGGCACCATCAACGGGTACCGCCGGCGGGTTCGCCGTGAGCGTGACGTCTTCAGGCGGACCGGGGGTGAACAGGACAGTTGCCACCCCCTGAACATCGGCAGCGTGGGCCGTCACGATGGCTGTGCCGGCCCGGGTAACGGTCAGCGTAGCTGTGACGACACCGGCGGCATCGGTTTCTCCGACGGCTGGCTGAATGTCACCCAACGTGGTCGTGAAGCTGACCGGGATGCCGGCGCCTACAGGCTGACCATTGCCGTCCAGAGCCTCGGCCCGCAACTCGACCGGTTCGCCGGCCGTCTGCGTGCCCGTGCCGGGCGTCAGTCTGAGCTGACTCACCGCGCCGGAGGGGAACCCCGCGATGCGCCTGGGGCTACTCAGAGAGGGCTGTGCGGCCGTTCGACAGGGATCAGGGCAGGCCTGGCCGGCAACCGCCAGGGTCAAGAAGAGAACCGATGTTGCCGCCAGAACAAAGATGATACGTTGCAATACCCGCACAGATGCTTCTATCTTCTGCAATATGCTCCTTCGATCATCAGGCATACGGCATGCTGATCTCCTACAGCACCTCTACGTCATGCGGGTTGCTCTCCCTCAGGCCGGCCCCGGTAATCTTGACGAACTCGGCGTTGGCCTGCAACTCCTCAATCGTCGTAGCGCCTCCGTAGCTGAGACCCGACCGCAAACCACCGATGAGCTGGTTGAGAACATCATTCACACTGCCACGATACGGAACCGCTGCCTCGACGCCTTCGGCCACCATCCGCGTCCACGCCGGGTCTTCTCCATCATCCTCATACTGCCGATCAGGCCGACTCATGGCAGCCCCCAGGCTGGCCATCCCCCGGCTCACTTTGTAGCGCCGGCCATTGCGGGTGATCACCACACCGGGACTCTCGCGCGTGCCGGCCAGCAGGCTGCCGATCATGACACTGGACGCGCCGGCTGCCAGCGCCTTCACAACGTCCCCCGAAGTGCGAATCCCGCCGTCGGCGATGATCGGCACGCCATACTCACGCGCGGCATCGGCGCACTCGGCGATGGCGGTGAGTTGGGGGACACCGAAGCCAGTGACAATGCGGGTGATGCAAATCGAGCCTGGTCCCACGCCAACCTTCACAGCGTCGGCGCCAGCTTCGATGAGGTCGCGGGTGCCCTCGGCAGTGGCGACATTACCGGCGATGATCTCGATCTCGCCGAACTCGTGGCGCAACGCCTGCACCGCCTCGATAGCGTTGTCAGAGTGCCCATGAGCAATATCAACCACAATAGCGTCAGCTCCAGCATCCAGCAGCATGGCTGCCCGCTCCAGAAAACCCGGCCGCACACCAACCGCCGCACCAACTCGTAGCCGCCCTTTGTGATCCTTGGTGGCATCCGGGTGCTGTAACAACTGGACAATATCCTTGGCCGTGATGAGACCGGCCAGCCGGCCATCTTCGTTGATCAGGGGGAGCTTCTCAACTCGATGTTCGCGGAGGATACGTCGGGCTTCTTCGAGCGACGTACCGGCCGGCGCCGTCACCATCTCCTCGGCCGGCGTCATCCACTGTGTCACCGGGCTGTAGTCCTCAAACACAAATTGCAGATCACGCCGGGTCAGAATGCCCAGCGGTCGGTTATCCTCATCGACGATCACCAACCCACCGATGCCGCGATCATCCATCGTCGCCCGGGCCTCACTCACCGAAGTCTCCGGCGACAGGGTGTACGGCGGTTCGACGATATAGCTCTCGGCACGCTTCACCCGGTGGACTTCCTCCGCCTGTCGCTCAGGGGTAATGAAGCGATGGATGATGCCGATGCCGCCGGCCCGCGCCATGGCCACTGCCATCTCGGATTCGGTGACGGTATCCATGTTGGCACTGATAATCGGAATGTGCATTTTCAAGTGGCGCGACAGCCACGTCGCGGTGCTCACATCGCTGCGAGATCGAACCGGCGACCGCTTCGGCAGCAGCAGGACATCATCAAAAGTCAGACCAGGATTCTCTCGAATGTTCATCTTCTCTTCACCGATACTTTTCTATGAAACCCGAACCCGCCCTGGAAAAGTAGCTTCCGGCTCCGAGTATAATCGCGGTTCTGCCGATTGTCAATCGAGAGGTTGATCGGGAGGGCGAAGGAAGAAGCGACGCGACTCGACCAGGACAGGCACGCCTCGGATGATGGTCAGGCTGACGGTGAGGAGGACCAGCCCGAACACGGCCCTCTCCAAAGGCGGGAGCAGGCGACTGTCAGGCGTACCCGCCCACATTTCCTGTAGTGCATAGACCGCGACCAACGCAGCGAAGACCGTCACTTTCGCGAAGCCGTACAGGGCACGCATGAAGCGGCTGGACACGAGCCGCCGGCCCCATTCCGTCTTCATCATCTCGAAGGCGGTCATGCCCCGTGCCAGGGCGAAACCGCGCACCGCATCGGTCAAAATGCCGCGGGTGACCACGACCAGGGCAACCCACACCGGCACCAGGCCAAGGTCCACAAAGGCAATCCAGAACACGTTCTCGACCACGCGGTCTATGGCAATGTCCAGGACGCTCCCCAGCGCCGTGGCCTGGCCACGCCGGCGGGCGACCATACCGTCAATGCCATCCAGGAACACGATGAAGATCACCAGGCCAAAGGCAACAACTTTGGCTGTTGTTCCCGGCTGGTACAGCAGCCAAAGACACAAACCCAGGAATCCGAGCCGGCTGATGGTAATTGCGTTTGCAAGCATACGGAAAGCACTAGTCCTGGTCAGGCATCCCTGCCTGACCTGTAAGCGTCGCCGGCTGCGGCGCACGGCGCTGCACCGTTTCCGGCACGTAGTGATAGACAACCCACGCCCCCGCCAGCGACAGCAGCGCGCCGACATAGAACGGCAATTCAAAGAAGAATACCGCCAGCACGCCGGCAATGAGTGGCCCCAGCGCAATGCCCAGCCCAAAGCCCATCGTGATGACGCTCATCTGCCGGCCCTCCCCACCGACTCGAGACAAATCTGCTGCCAGAGCGAAGGTCGGCGCTGCCACCCCCGCCGAGCCGATCCCCTGGACAACGCGCAGCCCGGTCAGTTGGAGCGTCGTCGCCGCCCATCCCAGCAAGGCCGTGGCCGGCGACATCAGGATCAACCCCGCGATGATCAACGGCTTGCGCCCGATGCGGTCCGACAGGCGACCCAGTGGCACCTGAACCAGGAGCCGGCTAAACGTCAGCGCACTGAAAGCGATACTGAATCCCAGCGCCGTCTGCTGGAGACGCGCATTGAACTCGTTCTCCAGGGTGGTCAACATCGAGAAGGAGCTGGCCATCACGAACGTGGCAATACCCAACCCAAGGATGCCAACGCTCAGCAGGTCCCGATCAATGATCCGAAACGGACGCGCCGCTTCAACTGAGACGTCAGCCGGCACTTCATCCACCCAGGCTTGCACCAACACGACACCCAGGAACACGAAGGCTGCGCCGGCGTAGAAAGCGGCATTGAACCCAAAGTTCACTTGCAGGAACCCACCGATCAGTGGGCCGACAGCGAAACCGAGGACGCGCATGGTACTGTACACCCCCATCGATCCACCCCGTGTCCGCTTCTCCGTGGCAGTAGCCATCAACGCCATCGACGCGGGAATGGTCAAGGCAACCCCAACCCCTTGCAGCGCCCGAATTACCAGCAGGTCTGTGAATCGACGGGCAACCACAAACGCCAGCGTGCTGACGCCCATCAGCATCAGGCCCCCTAGGATGAAGGGCTTGCGCCGGCTCATCCGATCACTCAGCGCGCCCATGATGGGTTGGGAAAGGGAGTTCACCAGGCCATACAGCGAAATCAGCAGTCCGACCAACACCGACTCAGGGAGCGGGAACCAGGGAGCCGGCAGCCGGGCCACGTATAACGGAATGATAATGAATAGAATACTGTTGCCCAGCGCGTCGGCCAGTCGAGCCACCGACAGGGCCAGCACAACCCGATTAACACCGATGCCATCTGCTATGCGCGTAATCACACTATTTAACCTTCGGGAATCAACGCCAACGGGTGAGAATCGTCTCACGCTGGAACAGCCTGACGCCGACGTACAGAACGATTATGTCGATCAGTGCCAGCAGCCCGGCCCCGACGGCGAAGCTCCGAAAATCGAATAGGATGCGGCCGGCGGTCTGGGCCATTGCCACCGCGATCAGTGGCAGCACGACCAGGCCGCTCAACTGCTCCGCCACCCTTACGTCGTTGACCCGCGAGGAGATGATCACTGCCACGTTCATCGCCAGAACGCTCAGCAGCGGTGCGATCACGATCATGGCCAGAATCCACTTCGAGCTCAGCAAAGCGGCGTACACCGCCGGCGTCACGATGAACCGCAAAGCCACGGCGTAGATGGCGAAGGCGACCCAGGTGATGACAATGGCCGGCACGGCCGCAGCCAGGCTCTTGCCGGCCAGTAGCTCCCCTGTGCTGATCGGCGCAGCCAGGAGCGGCTCCAGGCTGCGACTCGTCTTCTCCCCGACGATGCTGTAGGCCGCAATGTAGATCGGGATGAACAGCGGCATCAGCAGGAAGAAGAACATGAACTGCTGACCCAGAATGATCTCCATGACTTCCACAGGTTCCAGAGCCGCCAGGGCCGGCGACAACCGAGTATACATCTGCACATCCCCCGGGCTGACCGACCCCGGATCGCGAGCCATGAAGTACAGCATCACCAGCGGCATGAGCATAAACAGCATCGGCAGACCAAGGATCATCGACAGAATCAGCTTGTTCTGACGAACCTCGATCCACTCCTTGCGGATGATCGCCCAGGTCTTCACACCAACTCCTCCCCCGTATCAGTAATCAGTTATCAGTAATCAGTTATCAGTAACCAGTTATCAGACTCAGGCCACTGTTCACTGATTACTGATTACTGATCACTGATCACTGGCTCTTCCACCAGGCTGAAATACACGTCTTCCAGCGAGTGCTCGAGTTCGGTGACGTACTGCACGGCCCCGCCGGCCTCGACCAACTGGCGCACGATGAGCGGGTTTTGCGCCTCGGGCTCCGACAGATCGATCACCAACCGATTGTCCTGGGTCTGCACGTGCCGGACAAAGGGCAGACGCTCCACCAACTCGACGAACCGGGGCTCCAGCCGGCTCAACTGCACGACCGTCTGTCGACCAAACAGCCGGCGTCGTAAGTTCTCTGGCGTGTCCACAGCGATGAGATGCGTGTTCAGCACGCCGATGCGGTCGCACAGCCGCTGGGCCTCGTCCAGGTTGTGCGTGGTAAGCAGCGTCGTGCGGCCCTCCGTGCGCAGTTCCTCGATGAAGTCGCGCACGGTGCGCGCTGCCTGCGGATCCAGGCCGGCTGTCGGCTCGTCCAGAAACAAGACCGGCGGCTCGTGGAGCAGCGCCCGGGCAATGGCCAGTTTCTGGCGCATGCCTTTGGAGAAGCCACCCACCGGCTCGTGCCGGCGCTCCCACAGGCCCAGCAACCGCAGAAAACGCTCAATCTGCGCCGGCTGCCGCTCCACCGGCACCTCGTACAGCTCAGCGAAGAACCGTAGATTCTGCTCCGCCGACAGCTTGTCGTACAACCCTGGCGATTCCGTCAGGATGCCCACGCGCCGGCGCACATCCATATCGTCCGGCCCCAACTGATAGCCGGCCACCGTCGCCGTGCCGCTGGTGGGTGCAATCAGGGCCGTCAGCATGCGCACCGTCGTGGTCTTGCCGGCGCCGTTCGGCCCCAACAGGCCGAATACCTCGCCCTCCTCAACAGTCAGGCTCAGATCATCGACGGCGAGCGTTTCGCCAAACCATCGGGTAAGATTGCTGGTGTGAATCAAAGAAGAACCCCCTCTTTGCAGTGAACAGTAATCAGTGATCAGTGATCAGACTTTGCTCACTGATGACTGATCACTGATTACTGATTACTGATCACTGGCGCAGCCGAGGCGAGTCGAACCATAGGCCGGAGACCCGATGCTCGCCGGCCGGCTCGAACACCACGCGCACGGTCACGCCATCCTCCTGCTCGAAGCGCGCACTGTAGATCACGGCGATGAAGCCGCCGCGCTTTTCCACGCGCGACACGTCCCGGGACACGTACTTCCCGATCTTCTCGACGATGCCGGCGCGGGTCGTGGCGAATGCCGATTCATTCAGCGCTTCCCGCATTTTTCCGTTGAAATCGCGGGAGAAGGCAGGGTAGTCGCCGGCGTTGAAGCCGGTCAGCAGGTTGTCGGTCATCGGCTCAGCATACGCCAGCACCGCGTCCTGGTCAGCACCGGTCAACACCTGCACGCCCGAACTACAGGCAGCCAGTCCGACCACCAAGATCAGACAAGCAGCGGTAAGCCATCGAAGAATACCGCCTCTGCGAGTCACAGAACACCCCCTGTGGACAGTGATCAGTAAACAGTAATCAGTGAGCAGTAAACAGTCATCAGTCATCAGTGACAGGAGTTACGCGGTCAAGGTGACCGGCTTCCCGAAGCCCGTCGGAGGACCAGTGACGCCGGTATTACGGCCAGAACAGGCACGCCAGGCACAGTTCCGAAGTGCCGGTCACCTGATCTCGCTCTCACCGCGTAAGTCCTCTAACTGGTTACTGACCACTGATCAC
This sequence comes from uncultured Anaerolineales bacterium, assembly GCA_964532665.1. Lineage (GTDB taxonomy): Bacteria > Chloroflexota > Anaerolineae > Epilineales > JAANWY01 > CAZHMV01. Next base: position 45,204 of record CAZHMV010000015.1, on the reverse strand, counting down.
TGGTACCAAGCGAGCACCAGCGGAGCCAGGACGTGCAGCACGATGTCAGCACTAAAGTGGGCCACCATCGCTGCCAGCAGCCCGCGACGCCAGTAGAACCAGCCGAAAACCACGCCGGCCAGCCCGTTCAACACCACAGCCCGCACCACGACCAATGCCGTGAGAGGCAGGATCGCAGCCGTGACCGGCAGATGCCCCAGGCCGAACAGCACCGCCGCCAGCACGTTGGCCGTCCACATCACGCCGGCGCCTGGTTGGTCGGTGCGGGTCAGCCTGGCACCCACCCATACCAACAGCGTCATCACGCCGAGGCGGAGCAGTAACTCCTCGTTGATGCCGCCATAAAACGAGGCCAGAAAGCCCTGCCACGCCGGCGGGCCTGTGCCCACCTCCGGGCTGATGGCCAGGCGCGGGGCGAAGATGCCTAGCTCCAGGGCGAGGATGGCGATTGCGGAAATCACGCCGGCCACACTGGTCGGCAGCAGCAAGGATCGGAATCGAGACGGGGCGTCCGGCTCGCCGGCCAGCCAGCCCCGAAGGATCGGAGCGCCCAGGCCAACCTTGCGGCCCAGCCACAGCCCCAACCCCGTCGCAGCCGCGAACAGCAGCAGGTTTTCACCGATCTGCAAGATCAGGAGCAGCCACAGGGGAATGGGGAGAGGCGGTAGCGGTCCGCTCAGGCTGAGGGAATAAGGAATCACCCCCAGCAGCCCAATGACCGCCCCCAGCATCAGTACGCCAAACAGCTTCCAGGTCAGCCGGCGATCGGCTTGTTGTGCTTCCGCACTCAAGGTTATCTCGGCCATATCCCCCTCGGAAACATCCGGTTTCATGTAGCATTACGACTGAGCCAGGCCGAGGTTTCAGAAACCCTCCACCAGTCGTCTGCTCAAAGGGGATCGTTAGATCCCCCGTCTGGACCACCGAGTCTCCTGCTTGCAGCGAGCGATCCCTGGCACGCATGCAATTGGCATAGACCTGTATCATTGTGTGCTTGGGTCTTAACTGGGGGGGCTCTCGTCGCCCAGACTTGGCGGGGGTTCCCCCAGATCACGCGCCACAACTTCCAGCATAGATTCCAATTCGGCCTGCACACCACTTGCTTTGGCACTCCAGGCAAGTTGAGGGAAAGAGACCAGGTGCCAGTTAACCGCAAGAACATTGTGAGCGTCCTGAGCGTGTTTCTGCGAACCGGTGTTGTGAAAAGCCACGAGCTTGGCGATGATCACATCTTCGGCTCTGGCAAACCAGGCTTTACGTTCTAACTCCAAATCATACACCAACTGCACTCGGCGTGCGAAAGCATCCCGGTCTATCCGGCCAGCGGATAGAGGGACCAGGTCGATCTTCGCTCCGGTGTACGACTGCAGCACGTTGAAAGGCTGCCCGTGGATGAGGCTATCGGCAATCATGTACTCATCGGCGTAGTAGCCCTGGTCCAACGGGAACTCAGCGACAAACGGCCCAATGTGGTGGAGTTGCATATCCACCACGATGTCTGCATCGCGAGTGAAGCGAGGTGCCCCGTGGATGATGGCAGCCAGCCCACCGACGACCATGTACGGGATGTTCAGCCTATCCAGAACGCCGACAACGTGGTTCAGAAACTCGTACAGCTCGGCCCGTGTCGGCCACTCCGTGCTCACAGCAGCACCTCGGGCAGGCCGGCAAACTTGCGTGCAACCCGCCGCCTCGCTTCTTCCAGCGTCAACTCTGGGTGAAGGCGAAGTTCGGTCGTCAGGCTCACGCGGCGGGCGAAGGCATAGTCGGCCGCGGCCGAGCGCATCCGCTCGGCCGGCGACATACTGCGCAGGATCTGCACCTGCTGAGGGTCGATGGGGTCGAGAGCCGTGCTGAAGAGATGAACGAGCTCAGGATCGACGTGACTGACGTAGTATCCTGCCGGCTGTCGTCGTTGTTGGCGGATGTCGATCCCCGCATCGTGCAGGAACCGAACGTCGCGCGCAAGCGCCTGCAAAGGCCGGGCCCCGAAGCGACCGCGGCCGAGCCGAGACAGAATAGTCTCGGCATCTATCGGGCCTTCGTCCTCAATCAGGCGGAGTACGTCCAGTCGCCGCGCCAGGACCCGATCACGGCGGCACAGAGCTTGAAGGATCAGAGAGGTCGTATCCATGACGTAGCTCGTGTGACAAGTATAGCATCCCCCCATAGGGTGGTCAAGCTACTTGCCTCGATCAAGGCAAGTACATCGTGAAACGCAAAACGGCCTGCCCTGAGCCTGCCGAAGGGTGAAACGTGATGACCAGTTTGCATAAGAATCTTTACGTTTCACGTTTCACTTTTCACAAAGTCGGCAATGCGAGCCGGGGTCTATTTTTGAAATCCGGCAGCTTTGGCGGGTGCTCAGCCAGGAGCTTCTGGATTTCTTCGATACCGCGCTCGAGTTGCGGGTCGCGGCCGGCCACGTAGTCCTGGGGCCGGATTTCCACCTCGATGTCCGGCTCAGTTCCGTAGTTCTCCAGCCCCCAACCGACATCCTGGAACCAGAAGGAGAACTCTGGCTGTGTGGTGATCCCACCATCCACCAGCGACGCGCGCGGGTTGATGCCGATCACCCCGCCCCAGGTGCGCTTACCGATGAGCGGCCCCAGGTTCATCATCTTGAAGGCGTGGCTGAACATGTCGCCGTCGGAGCCGGCCTGCTCGTTCGTCAGCGCCACCATCGGTCCCATCACCGACTCGGCCGGGTACGGGATGGGTTCACCCCAACGTTGCACGTCGTAGCCCAGCCGGCGCCGCGCCAGCTTCTCCAGGATCAGTTGCGAGACGTGGCCACCCCCATTGAACCGCACATCCACGATCAGCCCCTCACGCTCGACCTCGGCCAGGTAACCGCGATGGAACTCGGCGTAGCCTTTCGGCCCCATGTCAGGGATATGGACGTAGCCGACACGGCCATCGGTGGCCTCGTGCACCCGCCGGCGGTTGGCCTCCACCCACTCTCGATAGCGGGCCGGCGTCTCACTGCGCAGGGCCTTCACCGTGACCGTACGCGGTTCGTCCTCACCGGCGAAAGTCAGCAAGACCTCCTCGCCAGCCTGGTTCACCAACAACTCCTGCGGCGAAACCTCCCGGTTCACCCGGCGGCCGTTGACCGCGATCAGCCGGTCATCAGGATTTACGTTGATCCCCGCCCCGGCCAGCGGTGAACTTGTGGCTTCATCCCACACGTCGCCGCGAACAATGTTTACCACGCGCCAACTGTCCGTATCGGCATCGTAGCGCAAATCCGCTCCCAGAAAGCCCTGGTCGTAATGAGGTTCGGGTGGGTAATCGCCGCCCATCTCGTAGGCATGAGACGTACCCAATTCGCCCTGCATCTCCCACATCAGATCGGAAAACTCCGACCGGGTGGCGACGCGCCTCACCAGGGGGAGATAGCGCTGATAGACCGCCTGCCAATCGACGCCCGACATGTCCTCGGTCCAGAACTGATCGCGTTGCAAACGCCAGGCTTCGCGGTACATCTGTTCCCATTCAGCCTGAGGCTCGACGGAGACCTTGATGCGGTAGAGGTCCAGCCAGCCGGTCTTGCGACCAGGCGACCAGCCGTCTTTGTCCGGCTTCGTGCCGGCCTTCAACACCCGCAGCCGGTTGCCGGCGCGGTAGATCAGCGTTTTTGCATCCAGCGACACGTCGAAATTGGTGATACCCTCGATGAGCACCTCGTGATTCTGCTCCTCAAAGTCATAGACCTCGAGTTTACCCCTGGCCGGCGGGGCAGAGTTGCTGTACCACGACTGATTCAACGTACCATGGAGCGGGTAGGAGGAGAAAAGTGCCTTACCCTTGATGCCACGTATCTGCCCGTAGCGTCCCTCTGGCACCGGGAAGGCCACAACACGATCGGCAATCCCCTCCAGATCGATCTCGACGAGTTGCTCTTGCTCGCCCTTGTTCTCTTTCTCCTTCTCCTGCCCTTCGTCTCGCTCCTTCTCTGCCTCGTCGCCTTCGCTCCCGCTGTCTGAATCCTCCTTTGAGACCTTCTCGCCCGGCGCACGCGGAACCGGAACAAACGGCGACGGCAGGTCGGCCTGTAAGGTGATCAGGTACGGCCGCACGCCCCACGGGAAGTTCAGATCGAAATGCAGGTTGTCGTAGACGGGGTCGAAGTCGCGGTAGGACAGGAAGTAGAGGTACTTCCCGTCGGGGTCAAAGGCCGGCCCCACATCCCGCAAGACCGGCCGGGTGATCGGCCACGTCTCGCCGGTCTCCACCCGACACAGCTTGATGATCGACGTCTGCTGGGTATTGAAGAAGCCGTAAGCGATCCAACGACCGTCGGGCGACCAGGCGATGCCACGAATGCGACTGTGCCGGCTCCGATCGAGCATGCGAGCCTCCCGCGTCTGCAGATCGACCAGGATGAGCTCGTTGCGGTGGTTGGTCAGTGCCACCAGGTCGTGCTCCTCGTCCGAGTTCGGGGCCGGTTTGGGTGACACCGCCAGACTCACGGGCCGGCCAATGTCCAGCCCCTCCAGGCGCTCCGGTTCGGCACTTCCGTCGGCGTGGTGGATTTCCAAAGCTTCTTCGCCGGCCGCATCGCTGACCATGACGAGTCGCTTGCCACCCTGCAGCCACGACACCAGCCGATAGCGGATGCCGTTTGGCTCGCCATGCTGCACGACGGCACCCTCCCAGTTAGCCATGGTAAACGGCTTACCACGGGACGTCACCGCAACTGAATAGCCGTTCGGATGGATGTCGTAACCCTGGAGGTAGTCATCGGCGTCCACGAATTTGCGGTTGCGTTGAACCTGTGGGCTATGGAACTCGACGTCGATTTGCCGGGTCTCGTCCGTGGCCGGATCAAAGACGTAGAGGTCTGCACCGGCATGGTAAACGATGCGTCGGCCATCGGTGGCCGGATTGCGGACGTAGTACTCCACGTGATGTGTGTGCCGGCGGATATCCTCGCCTGTTGGCAAACAGGAGTACAGGTTCCCAACACCCTCGTGATCCGATACGAAGTAGATGCGCTCCCCAACCCACAACGGCAAGGCCACGTTGCCTTCCAGTTGGATGAGCCGGCGCCACTCACCGCTCCCATCCGGGTCGATCCACAAATCGCCCGTCAGCCCGCCGCGATACCGCTTCCAGCGTGCCAGATCGGTGGTGTTGCGGCCGATCACCATCCCGCCGTTGGGGCTACGTCCTGAGCCCGCCGAAGGGCCGTAGGAGATGCTCATCGCCGGCCCGGTCGGCAACTGTCGAGGCTCGCCCCCCTGGCGATCCACGGCATACAGGTTGTACAGTCGAGCGAAGGGCTGGGCTGTATTGCTGGCAAAGACGATGGACTGGCCGTCTGGGGTCCAGCCCACCACCCACGAGGCGGCGCCAAGATAGGTCAGGCGCTTCGCACGTCCGCCGGCCGCCGGCATGAGATAGACTTCGGGATGGCCCTCGTCACGCCCGGTGAAGGCCAATGCTCCACCGTCAGGTGAGAAGGCTGGCGTGGATGCCTTGCCCGGGTTCGATGTCAGCCGACGAGCGATGCCCCCCGACGCCGGCACCGTCCAGAGATCGTCCTCGCACACAAACACGACCGTGTCGTCATGAATCGTGGGAAATCGATAGTAGCCTGCTTCTGTCATCACCTGACCTTTCAGAATTGGATGTGAGAGGCAAACACGAAAGTAAATTACCAGTAATCATACCACCAGTTGGCCCGGTGTGCCAATGCTAGATAGCTGGATGGCTGGATGGTTAGTTGGCTCGATCCAGCCATCCAGCCATCCAGCCATCCAGCCATCTATGGAAGATGGAGGGTAGCTACTCACCCTCCCGCAGGTTTGGAGCCTTTCTGGCTAAGAATCGCTGCTTCAAGGCCATTTCTCGAGTGCAAAACCACTGCGCATCGCAACCTGCGGGAGGGTGGCTGAGTAGTAACGATGGGGGTGCGAAACGGAGCAGCCAATCCGCGATCGGCAGTCAATTCTTGCTGTCTGTATGTTGTTCATATCTCCAGGATCCTCATGAACACCTCCACCACCTCCGGATCGAAGTGCTTGCCGGCCTGCGCGCGGATGTACGCCCGCACCTCCTCCTCCGGCCACGCCGGCCGATACGGGCGGTCCGAGCGCAGCGCGTCGTACACGTCCACCACGGCGAAGATGCGGGCTGGTAGCGGAATCTGTTCCCCTTTCAGCCCCTGGGGGTAGCCCGTGCCGTCCCACCGCTCATGATGGCAATAAGGAATGTCCAGCGCCGGGCGCAGGTAGGCAATGGGCGATAGCAATCTATGGGCATGGACCGGGTGCAGGCGGATGATGTCCCATTCCTCATCGTCGAGTTCGCCCGGCTTGAGCAAGACGCTGTCCGGGACACCCAGCTTGCCAATGTCGTGCAACAATGCGCCCCGGCGGATATGGGCCAATGTGGAGCCATTCAGCCCCATCGCACGAGCCAGCCGTAGTGCCATCTCGGTGACACGCCGCGTGTGACCCTCTGTTTCGGCATCTCGCAGCTCCAGCGCACGCGACCAGCCCTCCAGGGTGACATCGTAAGCCAGAGCGAGTTCCAGGTTGGATCGCTGCAACCGGTCGAGGAGCGTGGCGTTGTCGATGGCAATGGCAGCCTGAGCTGCCACGGCCTCCAGAAACTCCAGCCAATGCGGATCGTGCGCCTTCGGTTCGCGTTGATAGATCTCCAACACACCCTGTGCCTGACCTTTGGAGATGAGAGGCACGCCGTAGTAGGCCGTGAAGCCTTCGGATTTCAGATTTGAGACCTGTCCCGGTCCAGGGATTTGAGATTGCAGATTGGGCATTTCGGGCCGTGGTCCAGATTCCAAATCTGCAACCTGTACTGAGCCCGGTCGAAGGACCTGCGACCTCAAATCCGAAATCGAGACGGTGCGCTGCTCCAACGCGGCCTGGCCGGCAGGTCCCTCACCCAGGCGGAGGCGCGTATGCTGCAACGCTGTGGTGTAAAAGCCGCGGCCGGCAGCGTATTCCAGAGTCCGCGTTTGTGGATGGAACAGCAAAACATCCGCCGCATCCACCCCGGGTTGGCCGGTGATCTGGGTCAGCAAGACGTTGAGCACCACTTTCAGGTCCAGGCTGGAACTGATAGCCCTATCGATGTTGCGAATGGCGGTGAGGCGTTGCAGGTGTCGCGTGGTCTGCTCGTGCAGCGCGGCGCGGTGCAGGGAATTGCCGGCCATCTCCGCAATGGCGGTCAGCAGACGCACCTCCTCGTCGGTGAAGGCACGCTTTTCTCCCAGCCCGATGTGCATTACGCCGACAATCTGCTCCTGGGCGCGGAGTGGCAAGGCGATGTTGGTGCGCACAGCACTCAAACGGCCGGCTTCTTCGGGCAGAATGCGCGCCAGCGGGTCGTGCACCAGATCCTCAGAGATGTAAATCTCCCCCGTGGCGGCGACGTACCCCGTGATACCTTCACCCCGCCCGTGACGCAAGTCGAGCCGATCACGCTCGAGCGGGTACTGACCCTGTGCCACCAGATCGTCGGTTCCAGGCTCGACAAGGAAGATCGTGCCTACGATCCCACCGACTACCTCCGTCGCTCTCTGTAGAAAGATGGGCACCATCTCCGCGACTGTCCCGGCTTCGCGCAGTGCGGTGGAGACGTCGGCCAGGACGCCGAGCTCCTCTGCCCGCCGGTGGGTCTCGGCGTAGAGGCGAGCATTGCGCAGCGCGACCACAAGGGTGTCAGCCAGGGCTTCCATAGCCAGTACGTCGGATTGATCAAAGGCGTGCACCGCATCGCTCTCCACGTTGATGCCGCCAATGATCGTCTCTCCATCCCTGAGAGGTACGCACAACTCGGCCGCCGTCCGCTCGAAAAGGGGCACATAGCGCGGATCGCGGCGCACATCGTTGGCCAGCACAGTCTCACCACGGGCAGCCACCCAATCAATAATGCCGCGTTCTTCGATCGGTTTAACATCGTTGGTGGTCTCGCGCCGCTTGTAGCACCCGGCCCAGGCCTTGCGGATGATCTGCCGATGCTGGTGATCCACCAGGAAGATCAGCACGTCGGGATACCCGAAGGCGGTCTGGGTAGCCTCCGCCGTTTCCCAGAGCAGCGCATCGGGGTCCAGCACGGCAACAGCCCGGCTGGCGATTTCGCTCACCAGGGTCAACTGCTGCGCCCGCCGCTTCATCTGTTCGAAGAGACGAGCGTTCTCAATGGCAACCGCCGCCTGGTTGGCGAAAGCGGTCAACAAGGTGAGATCGGACTCGGTGAAGGGGCGGTCTTTGCCCAGCCGGCTGACCGTCATCACGCCGACCACTTGCCCCCGCACTTTCAGCGGGGCCATTATCATGGATTCCGGCTCTACCGGGGTGCCGGGCACATGGATCGCTTGCGGGTCCGCCAGGGCGTTGGGGATAAGTTCGGGCCGGCCCTCCAAAGCCACGCGGCCAGTCATCCCCTCACCGAGCTTCGGACGTAGCCCCATGACAGCCTCTGCCCGATCATGGAGGGCAATGACACAGCGCAGCGTTTCCCCATCTGGCTCGATGAGGTGAATGCGGCTGCCATCAGCCCGGAAGAGTGTTCTGGCCTGACCGGCAATGGTCTCCAACACCGCGTCCAGGTCCAGCGAAGTGATGGCCTGGGCCGTGGCCAGCAGCGCCGCCGTCTCCTCTGCTCTGCGACGGGTCTCGGCGAACAGCCGGGCCCGCTCGAGGGCACCCGCGACCTGGTTGGCAAAGACGGTCGCTGCCGGCAGGTCAGCTTCCCGTAAGTCTTCACCCCACATCGTGAGGGTGCCGATCACTTGCCCCTCGCCCTTCAACGGGAGCGTGACTGCCCGCGTGCCAGCAGTTACACCGGTCAATCGGACGATACGCTCCACCATAGGCTGCACAGCAGGCGGCAGCAGATCAAATGCCCAGGGCTCTACATCTGCCACAAACACCGGTCGCCCGCGCTCGACGACTTCCGAGAAGTGGCTCCAGCGCTCGCGCGACATGCGAAAACCGCGCGCCTTCAGTCCAGTCAACTTCTCGGCCATCGCCAGCACCGCCGAATCGAGCGAGATATAGCGGATGGTCAGCGACTTGCCATCTGGCTGTAACAGCGCAACAAGACAGGTAAGGCCGATCTGCCTGAGTTCGGCACCCAGGGTCTCCATCACCCTGTCGGGGTCGGGGGCGGTTTCAATGCGCGCAGCCACATGGCCCAGGGCCGTGATGAGCCTGTTCGCACGCGCCAGATCCGCCGCTCGTTGGCGTTCACTCTGGAACAGCCGGGCATTCTCCACCGCCACGGCGGCGTGGGCCGCCAGCATCTCGAGCAGATGCTGATCGTCGGTAGTGTACGCCCGGGGCTGATAGCTCTGAGCGGAGATGACCCCAATGATCCTTTCGCCCAGCCGCATCGGCACCGCCAGAATCGAGCGCACGTGTTCAGGGTCGCCAAATTGCACGGTTTCGATCTCGGAGCTGGCCGGGCTGAAGTCCTGGATCAGTAACGGCTCTCCGGAGGCAAGCACGTGTCCGCTCAAACCATGCCCGCTGGGCCCGCGTTGTGCCGGCCAGCGCCCACCCTGATCCACCAGATAAACTGCGGTGACTTCCTGCCTGGTTTCGTCCGCAAGCGCAATGACGAAGGCTTCGCAGGGCATCAACTGCGCCGCAGCCTGATGGACGGCGTGATATACCTGCTCGGGATCCTCGGCGACGCGGACGATTTCCTGGCTGGCCCAATGCAGGATGTTCCGACGCTCCGCGGCCTGCAGCGCCGCCTGGTACAACCGGGCGTTCTCCAGCGCGGCAGACAACTGATCGGCGAAGGCGGTGATGGCCGGTATGTCGGCCTCGGTCAGCCAATCGGAGCCGACATGCAGCACCCCGATCACTCGATCCTCCACCCGCAGCGGTGCGAGTATGGCGCTCGCCTGGCCGATCATCTGCGCCAGCCGGCCGGCCAGGTGGCTGACCGATTCCGGCAGTAATTCGGCTACGATCTGGTCAAAGCTATCGGCGACGAAGAGTGCCTGTCCGCTCTCGACCACCTGAGCGTAGGCCGGCACGCGCGCTCGGGGGAACCGGAAGCCGGCAGCCGTGATCCCGGTCAGGTGCTCAACGCCCGCAAGGAGTCCGCCAGGGAGAAAGAAGTCCTCAAAGGTGAAGGTGTTCGTTGCCTCGTCGAACAGGGTGATGGCGCCTCGCAGCCCCAGGGCAGCTAACTGCTGCGTGGCGGTGCCGTAGATCTCTGTCTCGGTGAGGCCAGCGCGCTGCAAAGCGGCGGCGGCCGCGTTCAATGCCCGTAGCGTGGCCTCGGTTCGTTTCCGCGCAGTGATGTCGCGCGCCACGTGGACCACGCCGATCATCCCGCCGTCGGCACCCCGCATGGGATTGGTGGTGATCAGCAGATGCTTGCCGATCGTGGGATCAAAGAGTTCAAGGATTTCCATCTCTCCACTCCGCAGCGAGCGTTGGAGTGGGCAATTTTCCACCGGACAATCAAGCTGATGGAAGACCTGGTAACACGGCTTCCCGATCATATCTTCCGGTTCGCAGCCGAAAGCACGCGCGGCCGCCCGATTGGCGCGCACGATCCGGAATTCGGGATCGTGGATGGTGACCATGTCGCTCATCATATTGAAGGTGCGCTGCCATTCTTCGGCCGCCTCCTCCAGCGCCGCGACCTTCTGCAATCTTTCCAATTCGGCGGCCGCCCGCGCCGCGAAGACCTGGAAGACATCCTCCACGCCAGGCGGTGGGCGGTAGGGCCGGTCGTCCAGCACGGCCAGAAGGCCAACCACACCCCCATCCGCTGCGTGGAGTGGGGCTCCGATGTAACACTCAGCCCCCATCTCCTGTAAGAGTGTGTCCCGGGGAAATTTCGCCCGTACGCCGTCGGTGTAGATGCAGAGGCCCTCGCGGATCACATCCTCGCAAGGCGCGCCGGCCAACTCATGGATGATGTTGTCGGCCAGATGGTCAGCGTCCCACAGAGCCAGCGTCTCCACCATCCCCCGCTCGCTGCCGACCAAACGACCGACCAGCGCCCACCGCACACCCAGAGCGCGGGCCAGGTTCTCCACCAGGGCGGGGAAGAAGGCTTCCCCCGTCACCTGGGCCGTCCCCCGCGCCAGCGCTTTCAGCGCTTCCTCGGCCCGGCTCCGCTCAAGCTGCGCCTGGTGCACGTCCAGCGCGCGGCGGACCGCCAGCGGCAACCGTCGCAGGTTCTCCTTCAGCACGTAGTCAGCCATGCCGCGCTTCAGGCACTCCACGGCTGCCTCGTCCCCCAGCGCGCCTGTGACCAGAATGAAGGGGATGTCGCAGCCGGCCTCACGCAGCGCCTCGAAAGCGTCAAGCCCGGTCCAGGCCGGCAGGTTGTAGTCGGACAGAATCACGTCTGGCCGGCGCTCCAGGGCGCGCAGGAAGTCAGCCGGCGTTTCCACGCGCTGCCAGTCAAAATCAACTCCGTTCCGGCGCAAGGCACGCGCTATCAGCTCGGCATCGTCGGGGTTGTCCTCAACGATCAACACTTGTAGCGGTGTGTGCACCATTACCCCCTGTCTAATTGTACATTTCAGATTGTTGATTTCAGATTTGGGATTTGAGATCGAAGCCCACAACCAGGAGCTAATCTGCAATCTGAAATCTCAAATCAACTGATCTCTAGCTTCATGAATACCTCCACCACCCTGGGATCGAAATGCTTGCCGGCCTGCTCGCGGATGTGGGCCAGCACCTTCTCCCTGGGCCACGCCTTGCGGTAGGGACGGTCGGTGCTGAGCGCGTCGTACACGTCCACCACGGCGAAGATGCGCGCCGGCAGCGGAATCTGCTGCCCCTTCAGTCCGCGCGGGTAGCCCGTGCCGTCCCACCGCTCGTGATGGCAGTGGGGGATGTCCAGCGCCGGCCTCAGAAACGGAACGGGCGAGAGCATCTCGAAGGCGTGGACCGGGTGCAGACGAACGATGTCCCACTCATCATCGTCCAACTCGCCCGGTTTGGTCAGTATACTGTCGGGGATGCCCATTTTGCCGATGTCGTGCAGCAGCGCACCCCGTCGAACGTGGACCAACTCCTCGTCGCTCAGCCCCATGGCGCCGGCCAGGTCCAGGGTCATGTCGGTGACGCGCCGGCTGTGGCCTTCGGTTTCCGCATCCCGCAACTCCAGGGCACGGGCCCAGCCGGCCAGGGTATTGTCGTAGGCCAGCGTCAGTTCCGCGTTGGAACGCTGCAGGTTCCGAAACAGCTCCACGTTATCTATCGCGATAGCAGCCTGGGCCGCTACGGATTCCACGAAGTGCAGCCACTCCGGGTCACCGTCTGGCGGCTCGCGGTAGAGGAGTTCCAGAACGCCCTTGACCTGCCCCTTCGAGATCAACGGAGCGGCGTGGTAAGCCACGAAGCCTTCAGATTTCAGATTGCAGATTTCAGATACTTCGACTGGGCTCAGTATAGGTTGCAGATTTGGCATTTCGGGCCGTCCAGATTCCAAATCTGAAATCTGCAATCCCTGGACCGGGACAGGTCTCAAATCTGAAATCGAGACACTGCGTCGCTCCAGCACCGCTCGGCTAGCCAGACACTCCCCCGGCCGGCGACTGGTCCGCCCCCTCACACGCGAGTCGATGCCCCGGCCGGCGACGAATTCCAGGCTCAGGGTGCCGGGATCGAACAGCAAGATGTCGGCCGCATCCACATGCAGTCGCTCTGTCATCTGATCCAGCAAGACGTTGAGCGTGACATCCAGGTCGAGGCTGGCGGTGATGGTCATGTCGATGGTGCGCAGAGCGTCCAAGCGCTCCAGCCGTTGCCGCGTCTGCCGGTGCAGAATCGCCCGGTGCAGGGCACTGGCAGCAATGTCGGCGATGGCCCCGGCCAGGCGCAGCTTGTCTGCATCGAACGGCTCATGGGTCTGGCCCCGCTCTTCGCCCAGGACCAACACGCCGATCTCCTCGTCGCCGGCCCGAAGGGGGCACAGGCACACCCTTTGCGCCGCGTCGAGCAGCAGCGCCTGGCACTCGGCGGTGCTCAGGGTTAGGTCATCCTGGCTCAGCAGCACGGGTTCACGTTTGTCCAATACCCGCTGGTAGTACGACCAGGCCGGCGGCGGTTCCGGCTGCCCCACGCCCAGGTCGCGATTCAGCATACGGGTGAGGTGAGCCGCCCGGCAGATGAAAGCATCCTGCTCCAGTATCACGATGCGGCAGAAGGTGACGTGCAGCGTCTCGCCAGCATACCGGGCGATGATGTTCAGCACCTCTTCCAGTTCGCCGGTGGCGACCAGCAGTTTGGATAGGTGATAGAGCGTGTCAAGCAGCTCACGCCGGCTGTGCTCAGCTTCGTACAGGCGGGCACGCTCAGCAGCAGCTCCGATCTGCCGGCCCACGGCCTCCGCCAGGGCGATTTCCTCGGGGCTCCACTCACGCGGGGACGGGCTGGCCACACTCAGCCCGCCGAGGCGCTGCCCCTCCTTGACGATGGGAACGACCAGGGACGCGCGGATGCCGAAACGAGCCATGATCGGCGCAAGAGTCGATTGCGCTTCATGCTGCGTCTCCAACCGCCAATCCGCCACGGGCTGAGGACGGGAGATCGACCGCCAGATGGGCGGAGATGCCCGGGCCATCGCTTTGCCCATCTCACGCTCAAACTCGGCGGGAAAGCCGCGCAGGACCTGCACGCGGGCCGGCGCGCCCGGCTCGTCGGCCAGCCAGATGGCGCCCATCTCCAGGCACAGCGCCCGCAGCGTATAGTCCAGGGTGGTCTCCAGCAAGCCAGGCAGGTCCGATGCGCCGGCAGCGGCGGCGATGATGGCGTTGAGCGCCTCCAGGTGCGCCGCCCGCCGGCGCGTCTCCTCGAACAACCGCGCATTCTGCAGGGCAACGCCCAGTTGATCGGCCAGCACGCCCAACGCTTCCAGGTCGGCAGCGTCGAAAGCCTCGGGCTCCGCATGTTGCATATCCATCACGCCCAGCACGCAATCGCCGTATTGCACCGGGACGGCCAGCTCGGAGCGAGTTTCGGGCAGGCCCTCCCAGTGGAAGTAGCGCGGTTCCTGGCTCACATCGGGCACGAGCAAGGGCCGGCCAGATTGAGCCACGTCGCCGATGATCCCCTGGCCCACAGACATGCGATACCCGAGAGGGGGACTGCCAGTCGCGTATCCCCCTCTGCCGGCGGCCAACACGAGCTCGTCACCCTCCAGCAGAAACAGGTTGGCATTGTAGCAACCGGTGACTTCTTGCAGCGACTGGACCACCCGCTGGGTCAGCTCATCCAGGTCCAACAACGCAGACATCTGGCGGGCCGGCCGGACGATAGATTTGAGCTGCATCGCCAGCCGACGAATCTGCGCCTCGGCCTGCTCGCGCTCGGCCAGTTCTCGCTGAAGCGTCTCCAAGAGTCGCCGGTTCTCCACCGCCAGGCGCTGCTGTTCCAGGACCTGCCGGACAGTGGCCAGCACCTCATCCATGTTCAAGGGCTTGGTAACGTAGGCCGACGCCCCTTCGTTTAATGCCTGCACCGCGGTTTCCAGCGAGGCATAGGCGGTGACCGTCACCATCACCATGTCCGGGTGCATCTCTCTCAGCAGCGATAGAAGGTCCACGCCGTCCATGTCGGGCAACTTAATGTCCAACAACACCAGGTTGAAGAAGTGCTCCCGCGCTTTGTCCAGAGCTTCCTGTCCCGTGCCGGCCGTCTCGGTCTGGTAGCCCTTCTCGCCAAATATCAGCGCCAGGGTCGTGCGCGTGCTCTCATCGTCATCAACGATCAGAACTCGAGGCTTATCTTCGATCATCTGTCGTCCCCCTTGTCGATTTGAGATTTGAGATTGCAGATTTGAGATTGAACTGATTCCAGATTGCAAATTGGCCCTTGGTTGCAGGTTCCAATCTCAAATCATATCAATCTGAAATCTGCAATCCCTGGACCGGGACAGGTCTCAAATCTCAAATCACTTTCGACTTGACAGTCCGCCCCTCCTGTGGTAAGATAGTTTCAGCGGGTGGCCAGTGGCGCAGCTATCCTTGACCGGACGCTCTCTCCCTGGCAGCAAGGCCCACCGCCGGCACAAAGGGGCCTCCCCGCTGGTCTCATTGGCCCGTGATCGGTAGCAGCAGGTCACGGGCCATTAGCGTCCTGCTAGCCTTGGCTTCTCCCCGGTAGACCGCCAAGGCTTTCTTGTGTGCTGGTGATTTCTTCCCTACATGCCCAAACGTGATGTTGTCAGCGTCGAAGCCGGGATCGTCTCGCCATAGCAGTACCAACAACATGTTCTTGATGTTTTTCTCGTGGCCAGTGTATTCCGTGTCTATGACAACCGGTTCCCCAGGTGATAGCTCCCTGATCAGGTAGTACAGTGCTACGGCGAAGAGGCGCAGATACACCTGCACGCGACGGCGTCTCCCGTGATGCCGGCGGAGAACGCTGATCGCCTCCCGTTTCTCTCTGGCAGGGATGCGGATCGTATATTCCTCGTCATTACTCAACGCCAAGGCAGTGTCGCCGCTGCTCTCGATCTTATTGCTTTGGTCTACTTGATAGGGCAAGCGTTTACCTCGCCTACTGCAATGACCTTGACCGAACGATTACAGATTTGAGATTTCAGATTGCAGATTGAGACCTGCAACCAAGAGCCAATCTGAAATCTGAAATCTGTAATCGTTCCACTCTCAAATCTGGCTCTACGCAGAATAGTGGGGTTAACCCGCTCGAAGGGGACAACAGTCCCCGTATCTAGTGGAATCAACGCTGCAGACCCACGACATCTAGTGTCGCGGACTGTTGTCCGCTCGGAGCGCCCCACTAATTTGTGTAGACCCTCAAATCTCAAATCAATTTCACCTTGAACGTGCTCCCCTTCCCCACTTCACTCTCCACCTCAATCGTCCCCCCGTGCCCTTCCACCAACATCTTGCACAGCGCCAGCCCCAACCCGATTCCTTTCGCCTTCGTCGTGAACAGCGGCTCGAAGAGCTTCCCCATGTTCTCCGGCGGAATGCCTATACCCGTGTCCCTGACAGTGATCAGTAACCAGTGATCAGTGATCAGTTCTCCGTCTACTGCTGACTGTTCACTGATGACTGATGACTGAATACTGATCACTCCCCCATCCGGCATCGCCTGCACCGCGTTGCGGATCAGGTTGTCGAACACCTGGGCCAGTTGGTCAGGGTCGGCCTGGATGGCCGGCAGCGTCTCATCCAGGTCGGTCATCACCTGGATGTTGGCCGGCACGCCGGCGCGCGACAGCGCCTCCCGCACGATGGCATTGACATTCACCGTCTGCCGGACGGGCGGCCGCCTACGAGCATAGTCCAGCAGACTGCTGATGATCTTCTCGGAAGTTCTCACTTCCCTGTTCAGGATCTCCAGGGTCTCTTTCACCTCCGGCCGGGGATCTTCCAGGACCAGGTTGAGGTAGTAGGCGGCGTTGCTGATGGCCCCCAGAGGGTTGCGCAGTTCGTGTCCCATCGCGCCGGCCAGTTGCCCCAGCGTAGCCAGTTTCTCCTGGCGGATAAGTTGCTCCTGAGCATCGCGCAGCTCCTGGGTGCGCTCCTCCACCATCTCCTCCAGCCGCTCGGAGTATTCCTTCAGCGCCTCCTCCGCCCGCCGGCGCTCGGTAATGTCGCGAACGACACCCATGAAAGCGGTCTGCCGCTGCCACTGCATTTGAGCAATCGTGACCTCCAATGGCACTCTCTGCCCATCTTTTCGGATGAGAGCAGTCTCATACTGACTCGGTGGAGTCATCCCTTCCAGCCTTCTTTGGCTTCTATCCATCAACGTCTCAGTCTCATCGGAGGGTGACAAGTCCCAGATATTGATTCCGAGCAGTTCGGATGCGGTGTAACCCGTGATCTGAGCATACCGCTCATTCACATAAACAATATCTCCCGAATGCGCAGCAGCTATCACAATCCCGTCATTAGCGTTTTCGGCCAAAGACCTGAAGTTCTCCTCGCTCTCGCGTAGCTCTTCCTCCGCCCTCACCCGCTCGGCGATTTCAGCCTCAAGCCGCTCTTTGGCGCGGGTTAACTCGGCTGTGCGTTCCTCGACCATCTCCTCGAGGTGTTCCCGATACCGCCGCAACTCATCCTCATCCTGTCTGCGGCGGATCGCATTCTCGATGGTCACAGGCAGAAGCTGAAGGTAATCGTGGGCCTGGTCTTTGATCAGGAAATCGAAAGCGCCGGCCTTCATCGCCCTCACTGCTATGGCAAGATCGGCTACACCGGTGAGGAAAATGCAGGGCGTGTCACCCACGTGTTTCTGGACCCCCAGCCCGGAGCCGTCCGGCAGCTTGTAGTCGATCAGGGCCAGATCGAGCCGGCCCTCCTTCAACCGGGCGATGGCCTCAGCCACGGTCTCGGCAATCACGAGGTCGTAGGGCAACCCCTCTTTCTTCACCAGCCGCTCGACCGCCATCTGGTCGGCCCGATCATCTTCGACCAACAAAACACGAACGAGTTCCTGGTCCACAAAGTCCCCTTTCTTGATTGGAGATTTGAGATTTAAGATTTCAGATTGAATCTGCAATCCTCACGGTAGTTCGCTCAGCGTCCAGTAGAGATCGAAGATGGTGATGGCCTCGGCGAACTTCTCGAATGTGACCGGTTTGACAATGTAGCCGGCCACGCCGTTCTGGAAACTGCTCTTGATGTCCGACTCCTCGGTGGAGGTGGTTAGCACCACAACCGGAATCTCGCGCAGATCGGGGTCACTCTTGACGATCTGCAACAGCTCCAAGCCGCCCATGCGCGGCATCTTGAGATCCAGCAGGATCAGGCCTGGGCGGGGGGACGAGGCCGGGTCGGAAAAGTTGCCCTCGTGGCGCAGGAAGGCCAGCGCCTCTTCGCCATCGCCGACCACGTACAGCGGGTTGGTGATCTTGTTCTGTTTGAATGCTCGCCGGACCGCCATCACGTCCACCGCATCGTCTTCTGCCAACAGGACGATTGCTCGCTCTCTCACAGGTTGCTCCTCCTATTCTTTCTTCGGCCAGGTGAACCGGAAGGTTGATCCGTGGCCCGGCACACCGTCCGATTCGACCCAAATCTTGCCCCCCCGCTCCTCGACGATTTTCTTGACCAGCGCCAGACCGATGCCGGTGCTTTCGACATCGCTGCGAGGGTGGAGAGACTGGAACATCTGGAAAATCCGCTCGTGGTAGCGCGGCTCGATGCCCAGCCCATCGTCGCTCACGGAGAACTCCCAGAATGCGTCCGCGTCACGACAGGCCACCTCCACCCGCCCCTGGGGACCGGGATGGTACTTGACAGCGTTGTCGATGAGGTTCTGAAACACCTGACTCAGCCGCAGTTCGTCGGTTTGCAGGGTGGGCATGGGCGGGATCACCGCGACGTGGATGTGGTCCGGCGGGTTCACGGTGCCAATCAGCCGTACCAGCAACGCCCCCACGTCCACCGATATGACCGGGTTCCGGATGCGCCCCACACGCGAGTATTCCAGGAGACCGTCGATGAGCGCATCCATGCGCTGCACCCGCTCGCGCAGTAGCCGCATCTGTTCGCGCTGCTCCCCTTCCAGCCGATCCGCCAGGTCTTCCTCCAACCACTCCGAGAGACTGGCAATGCCGCGCAGGGGCGCTTTGAGATCGTGGGAGACGACGTAGGCGAAGGAGGTCAGTTCCTGGTTGCTGCGTGCCAGCCCCTCGTGCGCCTCCCGCAGCCGGGCGACCATCGTGTTGAACGACTCCGCCAGTTGTCCTACTTCGTCCAGTTGGCTAGCGGGCACGCTGGTAGTGAGATCGCCGGCAGCCACGCGCCGGGTTGCCTGCTCCAGTTCGCGCAGCGGCTGGAGGAAGACACGCGTTAACGGCGCGACGATAACAGCACCCAGCAGGAGCAGCACCCCCATGCCAGCCAGCAAGGTAGCGCGCAGCCGGACGATGCCGGCGAAGGCCTCACTCTCGTCCTGTTTCACCACCAGGCCCCAGCCGGTGGGCTCGATGGGGCGATAAGCGGCGATCACCTGAACCTCGCGATAATCGGGTGCGCGCGTCACGCCCGATTGCCCGGCCGTAGCATGGATCATCGGCTTGGCCCGTTCGCCGCTGGCCGGCGCCGGTGCAATGCTACTCAGGTTCGGATCGAAGCGGAGCGGTGCCAGGAAACAGACCTCGTTGCCCCGGCGCGCCCCCAGCACAGTCTCGCCCGTCGCCCCCAGGCCGGTATAGTCGCCGGTGATGGTCAGCAGTTGCTTGGCATCGAAGCGAAGTACCAGTACGGCAATGGTGTCGCCCTGTGCGTCACGCAGCGGGTGAGAAACATCAAGACAGACCTTCCCCAACTCGGCAAAGGGGTCAGAAATGTAAGGGTGTAGTCGCCCCTCGGTGAACGCCGGCGAATCTGCAAGCTGCCGGCCTTCTTGCGCGGCATCCGTGGCAGCGATGACTGTTCCTGTAAGGTCCACGACCTCGGTCGATTCGTGGTATGGATGGGCAGGCTGTTCGCGGCGCATCCTGGCAACCAGCGCATCGTGGAGTGCTGTCCGTTCCGGTTCGCCGGCTGCCAGCAGCGCCTCCACGTCGGCCCCCAATTCCGGATGTACGAAGGAGGCCGCGTCATCCAGGTAGTCGCTCAATTGCGTCTCGATGGCAGCCCGCCGGGCAGAAGCCAACGCCTCCAAATTGGCGACAGCCGAGTGTTCCAGCCAATCGCGGGTCAGTTGGAACACGGTCAACCCCAACGCTACTGTAAACAGCATCAGCATGCCAAGCACCAAGACGGTGATCTGCACCGCCAGGCTCCGAATTTGAAGTCGGGATCGCATCTTGATACCCCCTTGTCCATCTCAGACTTGAGATTGCAGATCGCAGATCGGCTCCTGGTTGCAGGTCTCAATCTGCAATCTGCAATCTCAAATCTGAAATCAGGTCACTGGTAGCCTGACAGTGAATGTACTCCCCTGCCCCACTTCGCTCTCCACCCCGATGGCACCGCCGTTGGCTTCTACCAGGTTTCTGGAAATCGCCAGGCCCAGCCCGATGCCGCGCGCCTTGGTGGTGAAGAGCGGCTCGAAGACTTTGTCCAGGTCCTCCGGTGGGATGCCGGCGCCGGTGTCGGTGACGAAGATGGAGATTGGAGACCTGTCCCGGTCCAGGGATTGGAGATTGGAGATTGGAGATTGATCACCGGATACTTCGGCGCTGATGGTCAGCCGGCCTCCTTCGGGCATGGCCTGGTAGGCGTTGGTGAGCAGGTTCCCCAGCACCTGCCCAATCTGTCGGCCATCTACCAACGCCGGCGGCAGATCGGCGGGGATATGCGTGACCACCTCCACCTTCTCGGGCGCAGGATGTTTCTCCAACACGCCGGCGATCAAATCGGGAACCGAGACCTGCTGCCTCATTGCTGGCTGGATGCGGGAGAAGTCCAGGAGGTCAGAGATGATCTTCTCCGAGTTATGAACCTCGGCAGCGATCATTCCCAGATAGTCCCGGATCGTCTCATCGGCATCGGAGAGGATCATTTGGAGGTAGTACACAGCATTGGAGATCGCCCCCAGGGGGTTGCGCAGCTCGTGGGCGACGCTGCCGGCCAATTGGCCCAGCACTGCCAGCTTCTCCTGGCGGACCAATTGCTCCTGTGCCCCCCGAAGCTCCCGCGTGCGATCCTCTACCATCTCTGCCAGGCGTTCCGAGTATTCCTTCAACGCCGCCTCCGCCCGCTTGCGCTCAGTGATGTCACGGGTCACCGCGAGCAGGGCGGTGACCTCCCCCTCCACGTTACGCAGCGGAACCGCATGAGACTCAAGCCAGCGGCGGGCGCCTTTCAACCCCACGATCTCAAACTCCATCACATCCCCCTCACCTCGGAAAATCCTTGCGGTGAACTCTTCGAAGGCCGAGCGGTACTCGGGGGCTACCAGGAGATAGGCAGACTTGCCCTCCACTTGATCGCGGGAATCGGCCTCGACCATGGCCAGCCCGGCGGGGTTCATCTCCAGCACCGTGCCGTCCTCGGCGAGCAGCTTCACGCATTCCGGCTCAGACGTGACAATAGCGCGATAGCGCGCCTCGCTCTCCCGCAGCTTTTTCTCCTCCTCCAGGGTATGCAGGCCCAGAGCCAGGTCATTGGCCATCTCAGACAACAGTTGCGTCTCATCCTCGTCGAAGGCCCGTGGCCGCTCTATGTAGACCACCAGCACCCCGCGGCACCGCTCGCGGTAGCGCAGGGGCACGGCCAGCGCATCTGCGTGGGGCACCCAGCCCTGGTAGGGGCAGATTACACAGGGCGGCGACTGCTCCACATCCTCAACCAGGTAGGGCCGGCACTCGGCCAGCGCGGTTCGGGCGCAGTACAATAGTGGGGCGGGTTCATCCAGGGAGAGCTCGACCGGCTCGGCATCCGCCGCAATGCCAGCGCCGGCCACCTGACAGAGGTGCCGGCCGGCCTCATCCAACAGTCCAATCCACAGACCGGAGTAGCCACGGGCACGTTCGAGAACCTGGCAGGCCTCTTGCAGCATGGCCTGCGGGTCCTTTCCGCGCACAATGAGTTGGTTCACTTCGCTGATCGCCCGGAGGAGATTTTGGAAATGGGCCTGTTTCGCTTCGGCCCGCTTGCGTTCGGTGATGTCCAGAAGCATTCCCAATATTGCCGGCCGGCCATTGTACTCCCCATGTGAACCCAACACTTCGCACTCAAAGAGAGTACCGTCTTTGCGCAGACCCTGGAAGGTGTAGTGAAGGCTCTCTACCTCTCCGGCGACCCGCCGCCGAATGTTCTCGGCCACCCGCTCCCGGTCATCGGGCCCGGTGAGGTCCAGCGGCCCCAGGCGACCGATCAGTTCCTCTGGAGTATAGCCGAACATCGTGGCCAGGGCCGGGTTGACGTAGCGGAAGCGGCCGTCCTGGATCAGATAGACGCCGGCCAGCGCGCGCTCGGTCAGCGCTCGGAACCGCTCCTCACTTTCCCGCAGGGCCTGCTCTGCCCACTTGCGCTGAATAGCCTCCGCCAACACGTTGGCAACCGCCTGCAGGAAGTGGATGTCGTCCCGGGTGAAGGTCCGACGGCTGGTGGTGTGGGCGGCCATGACACCGAAAGGCCGGCACTCACCCTGAATGATGACACTGATGCCACTGACCACGCCGTGATCGTGCAGCAGCGGCGGCCCGCTGAACCGCGTCTCGGTTGAGAGGTCTTCGACGATCACCGGCTCGTGGGAAACCAGGGTGTAGCCGGCTTGCGATTCCAGGCCGGCACTCACCGTGGCCTGCCCCACTAGGCCGGCCTGCCACCCAACGCCGGCGCGCAGTAGCAGGGCATCGCCATCGGGCAGGAGTTCCAACACCTTGCTGTACTCCACGTGCAGCGTTTCCGCCACCAGTTCGACGGCTTCGTCCATCAGTGCAGCGGGGTCGGTGCCGGCCAAAGCCCGCAGGCCCAGCTCGGCCACCACAGCTTGCTGTCTGGCACGAACCCGCAGCTCTTCCTCGACGTTCCGTCCCATAGGTCTCATCTCCCATCTGATTGCAGATCATCTGATTTCAGATTGGCTATCTGTAGCACATCTCAATCTGCAATCGCTCCACTGCCCACTGCTCACTGACAGGAGTTACGCGGTAAAGGTGACCGGCACTTCCTCAACCCCATCGGAAGACCGGCAACGCTGGTTTTACAGCCAAAACAGGTGCTCCAGACACAGTTTCGAAGTGCCGGTCACCTGACTCTCGCTCTCACCGCGTAAGTCCTGTCACTGACAACCGATTACTGTTGACTGATCACTGATCACTGATACCGTCTCTTATCCTCATACATCCGCCGGTCTGCTTCGCCCAGAGCCTCCTCCACAGACTCATCCCCCTGGGGCTCCCAGAAAGCCGTGCCGATAGACAGCGTGAGCGGGAAATCCACCAGTTCGTTCATCTCATTGAGACCGGCCACCCGTCTGAGGATCCGCTGCTTCACCGCATCCGTCTCGCCGTCCGTCTCCGGCTGGATGATCAAGAACTCATCCCCGCCATAGCGAACAACGATGTCCGTGGCCCGGACCTCGGCTACCAGCAGAGACGCCACCGCCTGGAGCACGCGGTCGCCCATCTGGTGGCCGAATCGGTCGTTGATTTCCTTGAACCGGTTGACGTCGATCATGAGGAAAGCGATGGGGTGACCATATCTCCTGGAGCGCTCAATCTCACGCTCCAGGGTCTGGTTGAGGTAGTAGCGGTTATAGACGCCGGTCAAGGGATCGTGGATGGCCAGTTCTTTGAGCTTGTTCAGCAGACGAATCCGTTTCAGGGCGGCCGCAGTGTGGCCCAGGAGCAATTCCAGCAACCGCACGTCATCCTCGCTGAAAGCATCGGGCTCCGTGGAAGCCACTTGAAACACCCCGATGTCGTTGATTGGCGCGCTGATCCCTGACTGGAAGTCCCTGCGCGTCGGCCTCGCCTCGGGCACTTCATCCAGGCTGCCAAAGACATAGGTCTTGCCGGTGCGGTGGGTCTTCGCGCCCAACCCCCCCTCATCCAGACCACGCCCTCTGCTCGCGCTGGGGGGTGCGCCCGACGAGGTGGCCTTGACCACCAGCTTATCTCCTTCTACTACGTCCAGCGTACAGATGGAGAAGTCAAGGATGCGCTCGGCTGCCCTGACTGCAATCTGATAGGCTTCCTCTTCCGATTCGCAGGCTGCCAGCCGGCGGGCTTCCTCGTGCAACCGTTCCAACATCTGCCTGGACCGTTTCAGCGCCTGCTGCGCTTCCCGCTTCTCGAGCGCGCGGCGGATGACCAACAGCAATTGGTCCACGTCGTAGGGCTTCTGCACGTAGCTAAAGGCCCCCAGGTTCATCGCGTCGATGGCCGACTCCTGCGAGGCGTAGCCGGTAATCACAATGCACTCCGTGTCCGGGGAGCGGGTCTTGATCTGGGCCATCAGATCGAGGCCAGACATGTCCTCCAGCCGGCGATCCACCAGGGCGACTGCCGGCACTTCCTCATTGACTCGTGCCAGGGCTTCCCTGCCAGTGGCGACGGCCACCGGGTCACACCCCTTGGCGGTGAGGATGTCCGACAGGGTCTTCCGAAGCCCGGCACTATCATCGACGATGAGAATCCTGGCCTTTGTCTTCACGGCTCACCTACCTTGACTGTAGATTGGCAGATTTCAGATTGCAGATTGATAACCTCAGTAGATCCAGACTTCGCTCAAAGGGGATCGTCAGATCCCCGTCTGGTCCTGGATTTGACAATCCAAGCCGAGCGAAATGGGATCTACCGAATCTCAAATCTGAAACCTGAAATCTGAAATCGCACCGGCCCAGGGAATGTCGGCCCAAGGCGAGAGGGGCCGGCGTCACAGCACGCGGAGATGGGCGGGCATTGAGGCCGGCTATCAGGCAGAAGGGGATGGGGAAGTTTGACGCCATGACACCGGAAACCGTCATAACTTGAAACGTGTTTCAACACGTCTCCGATAACAAACATCGAATTCATTCGGTGGGCAGGCGTGCGGACCTTGAACCACGTCCTGCTTCATTGTAGCACAACTCACAAGACCTGAAAAGCCACATCCACCTTCACGGCGCCAAGGAGCGATTCCAACAGCCGGCAATAGCTACCAGATCCTCCGCATCCACCGTGCCGCTCCCGTCCACATCATACGTTGGGTTGGCCGTACCCCACCGGGCGGCCGCCAGCATGACGTCGATCACGTCCACGTGCCCATCTCCGTTGAAATCAACGCTGTCACAGGTCAGATATGCCACGTGGAGCCGGGGAGCGGCATTCGAGCCCCAATCGTACGAGTGCGCCGTCCGGTGACCCGAGCCGGTGATGATGAGCGCCAGGGCATTGCCGGCAGACCACCCACTGCGATTGACGATCTCCTGCACAATCGAGGAGAGGTCAGGCGTCTGGTGCGTTTCGCCGACGGTGTCCCAGGCCGGCACGTTGTCCCACGCAACCGACGCCGCCGTCTTCACCTGACTGGAGATGTCGTAATCAGCAGACGTGAAAGTCGGCGCATCATCAGCGGCCTGGCCATAAAAGACCAGCGATGTCGCCTCGCTGTTGGTCTCATCCGTAACAAACTCGATGTATGCGTCGGTGATGGTCGCCCCCTGGGGCACGGCCACATTCTGGAAGCGGACGCCGACGACCTGCTGCCCCCGGTAGGCAGCGTCGTTCGTCAGCTCCAAGTCGGAACTGGTGAGGTACATCGCGCCATCGCTCACACGTTCCTCCGCATCGTCGGAAGACTGTGCGACGGGGACGTCCACGGCCAGCGGGGGTGTCGTGCCGCCTACCGTGTAGGAGTCGATGACCACGCCGGCACGGGAGACGAACTGGAAGGTGATGGACGTGTCGTCGGCTTCCACCAGCATGGCCCCGTAGTCGTCGCGGTAGCGCACCTGGCTGCCGGCCACCGTCGTCCCGAAGCTATACTGCTCGACCCGCCCAGGCCGTTGACGAAATACGGGATGCCGTCCCGGATGATGCGCTCGTAGGTGTGGTCGTGGCCGGAAAAGACCGCATCGGCTCCCCACGCCGCGTAGGGCCATTGCACCCGCGTCGTCGAGCCGTGGTTCGCGGAGGAATAGGGCGCATGGTGCAGGAACACCAGGTTCCAACGCGCAGTCGAAGTGGCCAGTTGGCTCAGAAGCCAGCCGGCCTGCGTCGAGGCACTGGAGGTGCCATCCGGTTCGTGGGTGTCGCTGTCGAGCATGAAGAAACTTACCGGCCCCCGGCTGAACTCGTAGTAACGTTCGTTGCCGGGCAGCGCGAAGTAGTCGAGGTATGGGCCGGCGCAGTTTGTACCATTGCAACTCATGGACATCCAGTCGTGGTTGCCCAGAATCGGGAAGAAACGATTGGTAGTTGCCCCCGATCCGTAGCTGCCGGTGTAGGGATAGATAAACTCGTGGTAATACTGGCCGATGTGAGGGTCAATGGTCGAAGCAGAGCCGGCCGGATAGTTGTTGTCGCCAGCGGTGACGACGAAGTCCGGGTTCCAGCTCTTGACCAGGTTGGCCACATCCTGCTCAGCCTGACCGCCCGCACCGTAGTCACCGATCACGGCGAAGCGAACCGACGTGACAGATTGGGCGCGCGAAGCCCCAGCAAGGCCGGCGAGCAGCAACACGGCCAAGCACAGGAGCAGAACAAACCAGGAACGTACTAACAGTCGATTCATGTTGGGACCCCTTGTCGCGTGATCGATTATCCCCTGAGTTCCCCTGGGACGCTTGCGGGAACTCGGGGGAACTCAGGGGAACTAAGCGCAGCTATCCCTTATGAACCTTGAGAAAGCAATCCGGCAATAGCGTGTTGCTTCTCAGCCGGCGCCCGCACGGGCATGAAGTGCCCGTGCTACACAGCAGCGCCCGATGAATCGAGCTTTGGGCGCCTTCTTGGGCGGGAAAGTCCCATTGATGGGACGCCGCTTCGTAGCTCGCCGACGCCTGTCCTGAGCTTGCCGAAGGATCATCGGCGGGCGGGCCTGGCAGGCACAGTACCCTGATTATTCTCTCAATATTCATAATCGACAGATGAATATACCCTAATTATGAGGCCAAACGTGTGGGTTGTCCAGGGGTGGGCGTGAATAATGTGTGAAGGTGGGGACCGGTTAGGTCACCACCGGTAGGCATTCAGCGTCCAAAACCCGCCGGCAATGGTGACACCCGTGTCCTCCAGGTTCGAGATGGCTTGGACAATCTCGTGGTAATTCATGTCCTTCGCGGGATTGTTGTCCTGATAGACGGCGAGGACACCGGGGTGGTTGGGGTTTTCATCGTGTAGCTCTTTGAAATCCTTCGGGTTCATGGTGAGGATGACCCGGCCCATTGCCTGAGCGTGGGCGAAGTGGATCGCATCATCCTCACCGGTGAGGGGAGGGCGGACATCGGCGGGAACCTGCACGTCGTGGCCGGCCTGGATGAGCAATCGCCTCAGTTTGTGAGAGAAAGCACAATCATCCAGGTACAGTCTCAGGCTCAAGTTTCACCCCCCGGGACAGTAGATACTGTTTTTCCTCTTCCATCTCACTCTCAATAAGCTCGCGGTGAGTATGGTAGTAGCTGCGCGCCTCCATCACCTGCTCTACGGGCAGGTCCATGTCCTCGGCTGCCTGTTCGGCGGTCAATTGATTGGCCCGCATCTTGTATATCAACTGGCCAACAGTCATGTTCCGGCCCTTCAGATAGGGCTGCTGCCGCCCCTTCTCCGGGCGCACGACGAGGTACCGATAGTGGTCAAAAACCAACGGTTCCACAGCCGGCACGCTCAGCTCTTTGAACCTCTCC
Organism: uncultured Anaerolineales bacterium; assembly: GCA_964532665.1. Classification (GTDB taxonomy): domain Bacteria; phylum Chloroflexota; class Anaerolineae; order Epilineales; family JAANWY01; genus CAZHMV01. Next base: position 17,977 of record CAZHMV010000015.1, on the reverse strand, counting down.
ACCCGCTTCAGCACGTCCGGTTCGACGCTGATGATGCGCCGGCCCGACAGCATCTCATCCACGATCCACAGAAACGTCCCATAAGCTTGCTGGAGCAGATCGGCCCGCGATCGGACCGCCAGGCGTTGCTGCAGGAGTTCCAGCAAGGAAACCTCTGCCGCTGTCAAATCCAACTGCACTCGCACTTTGTTGCGCTGTTTCATATTCTCAGACACAAGACACCTCCCATTAATCCAATTGTACTACAAAAAGGAGTAAACACCAAACCGTCCGACTTTCCTCGCTCCCGTTGCCCCCCGCCCGTTGGGCGAAGGTCTCCGACCGAGCCCACGCCGGAGACCTTGCCGAACGAAGGCACACTGAACCTCCTCCGTTGGGCGAAGGTCTCTGACACGCCGGCTGCGGTCAGAAGACCTTGCCGAACGAAGGCACACAACCTCCTCCGTTGGGCGAAGGTCTCTGACCGAGCCCCACGCCGGCTGCGGTCAGGGGGCTCATCTCTTTGCTTGACAGGCTCTGCACGCACTCATATAATTCTCCACTGACTCATGAATCACACAGGCTCCCAGACAAAGAGGCGTATTTCCAGATGTGTGGATTCGCACACGAGGTGATCCAATATGACGCTAAAAGTGGAGCGCGCGCCCTGGACCCCGCCGGCGCTGGACGAAGAGATCATTTACCCCGACTCGGATGGGATGGGTATGCCGGACGGTGACCCCCAGCGCGAAGTCATGATCGAGGTCGTGAAGATTCTCCAGCGACGGTACGCGGCCGACCCCAACGTCTACGTCACGGGCGACATCTTTGTGTACTACGTGGAGGGGAACCCGAGTGCGGTCTTCTCGCCCGATGTAATGGTCGTCAAAGGCGTACCCAAGCATCAGCGGGACAACTACATGCTGTGGGAAGAAGGGGACCACGTTCCCAACTTCATCCTGGAGATCGCCGCGCGCAGTACCTACAAGAAGGACCTGCACGAAAAGAAGGGGTTGTACCGCCTGCTGGGCGTCCAGGAGTATCTGTTGTTTGACCACACCGGCGGTGAGTATTTTCAGCCCCCTCTGCAAGGCTACCGCCTGGTCGAGGGCTGGTACGAGCCCATTGGGAACGGCATGATCGTACAGAGCGAAGTACTGGGCGTCGAGTTTCGAGTCGAAGAGGGCCGGCTGCGACTGTACGACGCGGACACTGGCGAGTATCTCCCGCCACCTGACGAAGCACTTCGGGCGGCCGAAGCTCGCACCGCCGAACTGGAAGCAGAAGTGGCACGCTTGCAGGCTCAATTGGCCCGGCTACGTGGCGATGATTCATTCCCACCAGAGCAGACAGCAACTCCTCACGGATAGAAAAAACACGGATAGGATCCGACTTTCTCTGTTCTTATCCGTGTTTCTTTCTATCCGTGAGGAAAACTTGAGCGATGAGTCTACCCTGATATCGCATCACTCCGACACAACCCGCACCAGCCGCAGGTTGTCCAGGTACAGAGTGCGCGGCCCCATGGGCCAGCTCCCTACGCTCTCCTGTACCATGATCGTCTCCGGATCCATCTCGATCCAGGTGACACGCGTCAGGTCAACCCCGCTGGCTGCGATCTCCTCCATCGGGATGACCACGTGACGCGACCGGTTTGGTAGCAGGATGATGAGCCCTCCCGTCTGCGGATACCAGCCTTGGCCGGCATCCGCCACGCCCACTTCCATGTAGGTGTAGTAGTTGCTCTCGTTGTACACGTCGAACTCCAGGGCGGTGTAGGTGCTCCAATCCTGGGGGAATGTGCCCACGCCGGCATACGGCTCATCACCGGCCTGAGCCTGCGCCACGTCGTCGTTGAAGACCACTTTAAGGGCGTAGTTACCATCGGTGACGTGGCTGGTTACCGGCTCGTAGGAGATGACGTTGACGAGATCCCAGTTGTCATCCACCTCGCCGGCCGTTTCGAAGGAGTAGAGGGTCAGGGACTCCTCGGCCACGTGGCTGAGGGTGGCGTCCTGGGTGGCCTGGCCGCCGGCGGAGACGGCGACCGTGCGGCTGGCAGCGTCGTAGCGGGGAGCCGAGAAACGCAACATGACGCGCGACGACGCCGGCAGACTGACAGTGAGCGCGTAGTGGCCTGTCACGTCGGTCAGCGCACCCGATTCGCCGTCGGTGACGAACACACCCTGGAGCGGTGCGCTACTTGCCGCGTCCGTCACCTGGCCCTGGACAGTAGCCAGGCCGACGGATGCGCCGCTGTCCAGCAGCCGGCCAATGCGGTCGCGCAGCGCGTAGATCGCCTCGGGTGGCGGGTCCCATTCCCAGTAGTCGCGAGGAATCAGGCCGCGCACGAGAGCGCGAGCGTAGTCGGGGCTGGTCTGTGCGGCCAGCAAGCTCAGGTAGTCGTGATCGTCAACCGCTTCACGGGCCAGCTTCAGCCGGATGGAGGGCAGCGGGCCGTTCACGTCCTTGCCCGCGATCCCTTCGATGGTCTTACCCGGCCAGAAGATCGCCCCGCCGCCGTAGCCAAACACAGGTGCTACAGTGGTAGCGGTCCAGGGATTGACGATATCCATAGTGTCTGCATTGCCGATCCAGGCAGCAGCGGCCCAGCCGACAAAGGCCCAGGCACCGTACTTGTAGGCCACCCAACCCAGCCCGCGGTGCAGCGTGGCCTTGTAGTCCAGGAAGTCACCCCAGTCGTTGTAGTAGAAGCTGAGGGTCTCGCCCAGGGCCTGCCGGCTCTCCCACAGCGCCGGGTCCAGGTCCGCGTCCTGCACCACCACGTTCCAATCGTCCACCAGACCTTTCAGGTCCGGCCACCCTCGGTCGGGCGGGCCGACGGGGATGGGATAGACGCTGGATGCCATGATCCGGTAGCCGGCGTCCACCTGTTTCAGCAGTTGTGCCCAGGCCCGCAGGCGCTGGTAGGCAGACGGGCCGTTGTGCTCCGGCTCGTCGGCCACCCACTCGGTCTCATCGGTGGGATAGGTCCAGGTCTGGTCCCACCACCCCTGGCTCACCAGGTGGTCACGCAGCGCCGCGTAGTACTGCTTCGCCTTGTCCACGAACACCGGATCACTGAAAGCGGTCCCGTTGAAAGGGGCCTGGGTGTAGAATGTGCCATTCGCATCGCGGACGCGGTAGTGCTCGGCGCCGCCGTCGTAGACGTCCGGGATGTAGAAGGCGGGGAGGGCACGGGTGTCGAGCCAATGCTGATAGAGAGGATCGGCCTGGGTCCAGTCGAGCTGGACCTGGCCGTTTGCCTCGCTAACCGCTGGCGCGCGGTACAGGTTCATGGGACCCAGGCGGTGGGCCGCCAGGGCCTCGTACTCCCTGTCGATCAGGTCGTAGAAGGCCGGCGTGCCCTCCGCAACGCCGTACTGGGGCGGCAACGTCCACAGCGGGTCCAGCGTGAAGCTGATGGACAGCGACGGCTGCGACGGCAGCGTGAAGCCCCACACCACCAGCTTCAACGGCACGTGGAGCGATCCCTGATCGGTTGTGACGATGATGGTGCCGGCGTATGTGCCGGGGGGCGTGCCCCCGGGGACGGTCAGGTCAATCCAGACGGGCTGGTTCTGGCCAGCCGGCACATCGAAGGGCACTCCCACCAGATGACCGGCGCTGTAAGGGTCCTCGAAAGGGATGAGAGCGTCAGGGATAAGGCCGGCGCCCATCTCGCCGGCCGGCAGCCCGTAGCCATACGGGTCCGAAGCTTGCGGTACCGTGCGATACGCTTCACGGTAGAGGGCGATCTGGCCCTGGCCGATAGTGTCGGCACCGTTCGTCAGGTCGCTCACCGTCACGCTGACGCCGGTGAGAGCCTGGCCGCCGGCAGTTATGACAAGCTGCACAGGCTCCGTCTCATTGCGGGCGGCATAGAGGCGGACGCGGCAGCCATCCCAGACCCAGGTCGATGCCGGCACCGGGTCGGTGAGGCGGATTTTGCGGGTGGAGCCTTCGGCCCAGGCCCGACCGTCGCCGTGGAGTTGTGGCGCAGTCGGTCCCGTTTTGTTCCAGTCGGCGGCGACGAGCATCACGTCCATCACATCCACGTCGCCGTCGTCGTCCAGGTCGAAGCGCGGGTCGTCCAGGGGAAGTTGCCAGTGGCCGGCCACCAGCATGACGTCCTCCACGTCCACCAGTCCGCTGCCATCCAGGTCAGCCGGCCGGGGGCAGGGATCGACCTGGCCCGACGCGGTGATTGGGGCAGTGGCCGCAAACCAGAGGCTGGCCAGCAGGAAGGGTGCCGCGAGCCATCGAGGGAGCCGTCGAATGAGCCATCGAATGAATTCGACGGCTGTTACAGGAAACGTGTTAGAAACACGTTCTGGCATGTTTCGGATTTCGGCCTGCGCATTCATGCGTGCACGTTGCGGCCCTTGTCCAGCATCTCTGACCGAGTTCATCACCCTCACCTCCCTGGCAATATTATAATCATGCAGGGTTGGCATGCAACCCTGCCAGTCCGATGTCTGCTTCCGAGCGCTTGACATCACCTTCAGAAAGAGTATAATGTGCACTATCGGCAACCCAAATTCCTCTCACACTGCAAGGAGGCGCAACGCAACGATGATCAAACTACTCACTCTCCTCAGTCTCTTGATCTTGCTGGCCCTCTTAATGTTCCCACTGGTGGCGAACGGCGCCGGCTCGAGTTGGGCCGGCGACTATTCTTTCACGGGCGACTTCGCCTACACAGGTGACT
>CAZHMV010000015.1:0-13187 GCA_964532665.1 uncultured Anaerolineales bacterium | reverse complement strand
TTGCCTATACAGGCGACTTCGCCTACACCGGTGACTTCGCCTACACCGGTGACTTTGCCTATACAGGCGACTTCGCCTACACCGGTGACTTCGCCTACACCGGTGACTTCGCCTACACAGGTGACTTCGCCTATACCGGTGACTACATGGGCTGGTCCGACTAACGACACACTGTCCTTCCGCACAAACTAAGCAACAGCGATGGCAGACGCCGTCGCTGTTGTTCGTTCTGGGAGGTGGTTCACCTGTGAGGATTCAGCTCACCAGGCAACGCGTCACGAACGTCATCGCACTTCTGGTTCTTTGTGCAACCTGGTTCGTCATTGGCTGGGTAGTCCGAAGCCGGCGGCTGGGGCCGGATGTTGTGCTCATCGAGCAAGTCCGCCAGCACCTATTGTCCGAATACCCCAACGAACTGCCTGCCAGTCGCCAGTTGACCTACGCTGCCATCCGTGGCATGATCCGGCAGACGGATGATCCGTACACGGCGCTGTTTGAGCCGGTCGTCAGCCAGCGATTTCTGGCAGATTTCGCTGGCCAAACCGGCATTATCGGCTTATTCCCGGAAGTCCAAAACGGGGAACTGGTGGTCAGCGTGGTCTTGCCGGGAGAGCCAGCCGACCGCGCCGGCCTCCGCCTCGGAGATGTAGTTCTATCAGTGGACGGTGTTGAGTTCACCGAAGACACCACCGTCGCCGAAGCAGCCTTGCTACTCCGTGGCCCCGTGGGCACGCCCGCCCACGTTGTGGTCAGGCGAGGAGACGAGATTCTGGAATTCGATCCGATACGTCAGGCGCGGCCGATTGTTTCGGCCCAAATGCTCGACAGCCAGATTGCCTATATCAGTCAACACACGTTCACGCTGAACGCAGCCCCGAAGATGAAAGAATCGCTGGAAGACTTGCTGCGCCGGCATCCCAGAGGCGTGATATGGGATTTGCGGAGCAACGGCGGCGGTTCGATGAATACGGCGCGGGATATTCTGAGTTACTTCATCGGTGATGGCTTGCTCTTTACAGCCCAACTCAAGGGAGGGAAACAAAAAGAGTACATGGCGGAAGGCGATGCCATAGCCCCAGATGTTCCTCTAGTAGTGCTCGTCGGTGAGCACACATATTCGGCCGCAGAGACGGCTGCAGTCGCAGTCCAGGAACGGGGGCGCGGCATCCTTATCGGAAATACGACGTATGGTAAGGGTCTCATCCAAACCACAGTTCCTCTTGTGGAGAACTGCATGCTGCACATGACCATCGCTAAGTGGCTATCGCCGACAGGAGAATGGTACGGCGAGCGCGGTGTCACGCCAGATTTTGTCGTGACCGACGATGACGCCACCGAAGAAGACGAGGTGTTGCAGTTTGCGGTGGACTACATCCTTCAACACGAGACACCTGAGCCTCATAGTGAATCCTTCATGCCCCCCGTGAATAGGTGACAAGAAGAGGCGGAACGCCGAATGGGAAGCGACCACTCGTAGTAACGACTGAAGTCGTTACTACGAGTCAAAAACATTATCTGTGAACATCTATAGCTGACGGTGACATTCGCGTGAAGGCTCGCTGTTTTCAGGTCAGCACGAAAGGCCATCCTCCAGTAGCCTCAAAAATACCTCTACTACCCGGGGATCGAACTGCCGGCCAGCCTGCGCCCGAATGTACGCCCGCACTTTCTCCTCCGGCCAGGCCTTGCGGTACGGACGATCCGAGCGCAGCGCATCATACACGTCCACCACAGCAAAGATGCGGGCCGGCAGGGGAATCTGCTCCTCCTTCAGCCCTCGCGGGTAGCCCGTCCCGTCCCACCGCTCGTGATGACAATAGGGAATGTCCAGGACCGGCTGCAGGTAGGGTATGGGAGACAGCAATTCGTAAGCATACACCGGGTGCGGAATCGGGGGTCTCACCAGCGGGAACAGGCGCTATGCCAGCCGGCAGCCACCCACTGGACGTCGATCACGTTGAGTTCGCCGTCATCGTTCAGGTCTCCCAGCGCCCGGCACAGGGGCGCTTCAAACGCAGCCGCCATGACGTCGAAGATATGGGTGTTCTCGTAGGTGCCACTCAGTGCCCAGGCGTGAGGGCCGCCGGCCAGCACCGGCACATCGACGGCGGTGTGAGTGCCGCTCGTCCAGTCGATGTCGAACTGCAAGCCGCCCGGCGTGGCGAAGGTCTGTGCGCCGTCGCCGGCCTTCTCCAGAGCCATACCACCGGTCTCATGATCTGCTGTGACGATGACCAGCGTGTCGGGGTGTGCGGCGGCAAACTGCCGCGCAACGGCCACTGCCTCATCAAAACCAATCGTGTCGCCGAGCGCGTTCACCGCATCGTGCCCGTGCGAGGCCCAGTCGATCTGGCCACCTTCGACCATCAGAAAGAAACCGTCGGGGTCGCGGCTCAAGATGTCCATGGCCTTCTGCGCCATGTCAGCCAACGCTGGATCGAAGGGGCGCACCATACCCTCGTCAGCAAACAGGCCCAGCAACTTCGACGTGGCTGAGGGGTCGATGGCATTGAAGTCGGCGGCCGTACACACGTAGGCATAGCCACTTGCAACCGCACTCAAGGTGAGGTCCAGGCCGTCCGTCCGCTCGCCAGGCTCCGGGTAGCACCCCGTCTCGCTCTGCGGCAGCCATTCATCTTCGCCACCACCCAGCAAGACGTCCACGCCATGCTCCAACATCTGCCGCGCGATCTCTGTCATCATGCTACGGCTGGGGACATGGGCGGCGAAGACGGCCGGCGTGGCATGGGCGATCTGGGTGGTAGTCACCAGGCCGGCGGCCTTGCCCAACGCCTGGGCACGTTCGAGGATGGTCTCCACGGAGTTGCCGTTCACATCCACGCTGATAGCGCCATTGTCCGTCTTTACGCCGGCGGCGATGGCCGTGCCGCCGGCAGCCGAGTCCGTGACCAGCGCATCGGCCGAGTAGGTGTGGGAGAAGCCGGCCACCGGCAGGCCGTCCATAGCCAGCGCGCCGGCCGGCCCCACAGCCAGATAGCGCGCCGCCGCCCGATGGGCCGGCCCCATCCCATCCCCAATCAGCAGGATAATGTTACGCGCCTGCGGCTGAGGCGGATCGGTGGTCTGTCCAGAGCCGGCCTCCAGCGGGCTCGACGTACCGCCACGAACCCCAACTACAGACAAGAGAAAGACAGTTGCGAGCAATATCAACACACGAAAACGGACGCTTCCCATGATAGCCTCCCAAGCATAATCTATTCTACGCACATCACGAATCCAGACCGACGACCTGAGGAAGAGTTCTCGACCTCCATTTCCAGCCTGTAAGCACTCACGTGACCGGCACTTACAACCAATTTTCATTCGACAACCATCTCTATCGGCCCGAGTATGCTCACTTTTGGTCTGATTCCGCAAGTGCCGGTCACGTTATGCGCCACCATAGCATAGCAGGTTATTGCGCTGTGTGGAGGACGGAAGCGTCAAAATGATGTGAAAAATCGGCCAGTGCATACCACATCCACGCGACGCCGTTGTTGGCGTGCATTATATGGGTCTTGGCCGTCAGGAAGGTGTTCTTAGCGTAGTCAGGTCCCCAGGGTTCGCCCTCGCTCTTCTGCCAGGCGTCGGCCGCCACGGCTTCCCACAGGGCACGATCCGCCCGGCCATCGTCGTAGATCAACGCCCACGCCAGACCGTCGGCCAGGAAGTAGTTCTGAGCCTGGGGCGTGCAGCCGCCGTTCTCGCCGAAATAGTAGCACGTGGGTTCGGGATCCTCCAAACGCCACCACCCGGCCTGCAACTCCGCATATCGCAGCAGCGAATCCTGCGCCGTCGTATCCGGCGATCCGGCCCACTCCACTGTCATGTCCAGGTAACGCCCCAGCGACTTCATGATCATCGCCAACCCCCAGGGCGAGACCTGCCGGCCCGATGGGCTCACATTCGGGTCCAGCGTGAAGCCGGGCTGGCCGAACCAGGTGTTGTCGGGGTGCGATGCGGTGACGACCCGCTGCGCCGACGCCAGGTAAGCCGGATTGCCAGTCGCGGCGTAGGCGTCGGTCAGGATTTCCAGGGCATAAGCCGGCTCGCGAGCATCCCCCTCGCCGGCATTCAACTGCGCATAGCCCGGGCCACAGCTCGGGTCACACGGGCTGTTGTCCACCCGCCAGCGGGCGTTTTCGGCCATCTCCAGCCAGGCGTCCTTCACGGTGCCATCGCCAGTCAGGTAATAATAATACAGCATCCCTCGAATGCCGCCTGACCAGTAGTCGATGAGCGCATGGCGGTGGACGTTGGGACTGGGGTCGGCGTGATACTGGTTGGTCAGCCGGCCCCCCATGGCCCAGCCGGTGATGTACGGCGGCCCCTGTTCCGTGTCCATGCAAGCGATCATCTGGTCGGGAGGCCAGCCGGCACACAATGAATGAATTATGTCAATGTCGGCCTGATGACGCGCCCCCGTTTCGGCGAGCTGCCACCAGAGGTCGGCTCGCCCACCGCCGGCATCCAGCGAGCGGATCATCTGCAAAATCGCCACCCACGGATGATCGTACTGCTGGTTGGTGAACACAGGATACCCATCACCATTGGTTTCATCCTCGGCGATGGTGTCGCCGAAGTTACGCCAGCCCCAGGCCTCGGGACGCGGCGCGTAGTACCAGCCGCTGCCCACACCGCCGTCGCGCAGCCAGAAGAAGTTCATCTGATCGAACAGGATAGCGGCATCGACGTAGCCCTCGAAGTCGGGGAAGGCAGCCGCATCGTATGGCACAGCGCGGTCGAAGACGCCGGCCTCGTCCAGGTAGTACGCCGACGAGGCCCAGGCCCGCAGCGGGTTGAGCAACGCCGTCATCCGGCCGGCCACATCCTCCGTGCTGAAAGAGAACAGCACCTCATGCGTCTTCTGTTCCCCAACCCGCAGCTCGAAGTCCTGGCTGTAGTCCTGGGGAAACAGCCCGACGGAGACGGTCCCATCGGCACTCAGGTCGATGGCCTTGGGGTAGTTCTGCCAGAAATGGCGCACGCCGGCCACGATGCCACCGTCGGATGCCAGGAGGCCGGCCCAGCCCTGGCTGCGACAGGTATCCTCGTCGTCGCCGTCCGCACAGGCGCTGTGGAGGATCGCGCCATCGACCTGCACCTGAAAACCCCGAAACGTGTTGGCCGTGTTGTCGGGCGCGTGATTCCACTGCGGCCCGCCCGACGAATCCTGGTAGAGCGTCGCCGCGTCAGCGAGGGAGCCAGTCCAGGTTTCGGCCGGACTGCCAGCGATGATGTAGGCGGGCGAACTGGTACTCTCGAGTTGCAGGCGCAGCGACAGATCGTCAAACAGCACCGTGTTCGGGGACCCAAACGCCTTGATGTCGGGCTGGCCGAGGCCGTCGTTGACCATGGGATTGTCGTTCCACACAGAGAACATCACGCGAGTCGAGGGGTGGCCGGCGTAGAAGTGCAGCCGCGCGGTGTAGGCCAGCAGTTCATCGCCGCCAGCGCTGCGTAGATGTCCCCGCACGCGGATGACTGTGTGCAGCGGGCCGGCCATCTCGACGACTGCCTCAGCCGGCGCGCTTGTGTCGGCGCGGTATGCCGCGCCGTCGCCCGTGGTCGCCACGATCTCACCCGGGCCGGCCAGCAGCTCATCATCCACCGCCCCATCCCCGTCGCGGTCCAGATAGATCTGCTCGAACAAGCTGAAGCCGGCCTTCGACACCACGAAGCGAGCAACGCCTGTATCCACCTCAATCGTCGAACCCACCTCCTCGATTCGTAGTGAGGACTTGAGTCCTCCCCCCACGCCTAAACGATTGAATTCGTTACTACGAGCAGGCAACGTAAGTTCCTCCGAGTTCCCCTGAGTTCCCCCAAGTTCCCCCAAGTTCCCCCAAGTTCCCCCAAGTTCCCCCGAGTTCCCCTGATCCCCCAAGCGCAACCGATAAACCTCACTGCTGTCCGCCCCCACATCCGCCTGAAAGTCCACCAATACCCACTTGATGGGCTTCGTCACGTCGTCGGGCGCACCGCCCCAGCGGGCCAGTGGCGTGAACTGGGCCGGCACGGGCTGGCCGCCGGCGTTGGTGAGCTGAAGCTGCGAGACGTCGGTGACGTTGGCCGCGCGTGGCAGCGGCACGCCGGATGTCACCGGGTCGGACACGCGCGCCACGCCGGCATGGTCCGTGACCGTGAGCGCAACGTCCAGGCTGCCGGGCGGCTGGGTCGCCGTGGCTGTTGGCGTAGGACCGGTCGTCGGGGTCTGCGTGGGGGTCGGCGTCGCGGTGGCGGTGGGCTGTTCGCCGGGCAGGTTCGTCAGCAGCACGGCACCCCGTCCGCCAGCCAGGGTCACGCTGGTCACAGGCGTGTAGTCCACGCGCCAGGCGGAAACGTCGCCATCCGACGGAACCAGGCCGCCGCCCGCCGGAACCGCGCGGTAGTAGGTCCCGTCCAGGTTAAGGGTACGGGTTGTGCCCGTCGGATTGACGACTACCAGCCCGTTACTGTAGGTGCGGCGATATAGGCCGGAAGGCGCATCTTGCCAGGCATCGACGCTGGCCGGCAAGCCATCCACAGGCGCACCGATGGGGATCGCGTACTCGGGGAACCACTCCGGCTCCAGCCCCATGTCCATGTTGATGTAGGTTTTCGCGCCCTTGACCAGGAGATAGTTGGACAGGTAGAACAACCGCGTGTCGATGTCCGACGCGTCGTTCAGATAGTTCTGGGCGATGATCACCTTGCCCTGGCGCTCCAGAGCCAGGATGCGGTTCATCTGGAGCTGCCAGTCGCTCAGAGCAAAGGGGCTGTTGGCTCCCCACCCGGCGAAACCCTCAATCATCACCCCGTCGGCAGCGCTGTAGTCGGTGGGGTCGCGGGTCGTGACCCAGGAGCCGGCGTTGGGGATGAGCAGATAGCGGTCGCCCACCTCACCTTTCACGTAGGTCATCCAGTTCTCGATACGCGTCGCCCAGGCGTTCTCGAAGTCCGAATCGATGGCCGGCAGGTTGGGCTGGAAGGTGCCGGCCCCCAGATAGTTGGGCACGCTCAGGGAGTCGGCGAAGACGCCATCGTCGTCGTTGGCGGCCAGTTGGCGCAGCACTTCACCCATCCAATACGAACGCCAGCCGGCGTCGTCCAGGTCCATGAGATACCAGCCCCAGGTGCACTGCAACACGCGAGCGGAGCCGGCGTACGGGAAGAACCACGAGTCCCGCACAGACGCCTCGCCCGGCCACTCCTGCACCCACTCATCGCCCTCGATGATCCGCAAGAAGTCGCCGGTGGGATTGCAGCCAGCGTCTGTGCCCCGATAGCCCAACCCCTCCCCCAGCCGGTAGTGCAGGATCAGGAAGTTCGGGTTGTAAGCCCGCAGCCGGTCCGCCTGCGAGCGGATGATCTTCTGGGAGCCGACGTAGTGCGTGGCCGCGAACCGAAACTGGGCCTCGCTCATACCCCAGGTGGCCAGTTGGTCGTTCCAGACGTGAATGCCGGCGGTGGTATCGGGCAGCAGGCGGGGACTGCCAGCCTCATGCGTGGCCGTGGGCGTCGGCACGGGGGTTGCGGTGGATGTCGGCGTGGCGGTGGCAGTCGGTGTGGCCGTCGGCACGACACCACACGGTGCTCCCCACGCAGCGGCCACGGCTGAGATGTCGTTGATGTCCACAACGTCGTCGCCCGTGACATCGACCTCCGGCGGGAAGCCGGCCCGGTTCCACCATGCAGCCACCATCTGGACATCGACGACGTTCACCACGCCATCGGCGTTCACATCGGCGGGACAGGCCGGCAGCAGGGTGATGACCAGGCGCGGGCGCAGGCTGGGATCGGCATACTCGCTGGAGCGGAACTGGTGGTGCAGCCAGGGGCCGCCGTCCGGCTCCAGGAGCAGGCCGTGGTTGGGAGCCGCCCCATCCACCCAGGCGCGCACGGCGGCCGTCACATCCCAGCGGTACCAGCCGTCCGGGTTGGCCGCCACCGAGACGCGATCCAGTTCTGCCGCGTCGAAGTCGCCGCCGGCAGTCGTCCAGTTCACGCCGGGGCGGGCCGTGATCCAGGTGACACCCTCGCTCCGGCCATCGCCGAACAGGTCCCACCCCTCCCCCTCGGCCCACTCTTCGACCACGCGATGGGCCACCACGTCGTGCGGGCCATCATCGTAGCCGCTGTCGAAGGCGCGCAGCTCCAGCCATGCCTCTTCGATCTGGACATCCGCCGGCAGCCAACCATCCAACTCGAAGCGCACCAGGAAGCGGAATTCATCAGCATCGCCGGTCTCACCCACCTGGAGGTAATCCCAGCCGCCCAGGTTGGCATAGCTATTGCCGCTCCAGGTGGTGATGGTCGCGTCGGTGGTGCCGGCGTAGGAGGGGTCGGGGCTGGTGCCGTTCTGGAGGATTAGAGATTGGAGATTGGAGATTGGAGATTGGGTTGGCGTCGGTGTTGAAGTGTAGGTAGTCGTTGACGTCGGTGTGGCTGTGGGCGTGCTCGTTGTGGTGACAGTGGGTGTCGGGGTGACGGTCGGCGTGGCGGTCGGCGGTGTGCTGTCGGCGGTCAGGGTTGGCGTTGCGGTCGGCGTTGGGGTGAATGTGGGCGTGCTGGTGGATGGCGGAGGGCCGCCGGCTGGCCGCAACACCAGGCGGTTGCCGGCACCCGTCACCTGGAAGGCCGGCACTGTGACCAGGCCGTCGCCATCCGCGACGACCGTGCCGGAGGCCACCAGGCTGTCGTCGCTGACGCGGCGGTTTTCCCAGGTGAAACTGGCACCGGGGGTGATGCTGAAAGTCTGGAGCCGGCGCAGCGTCACGTCCACCGTAGCGCTGTCGCCGCCGGTGGTGCGCAGGACGACCGCGTACTGGTCGGCGGTGTCCACGGGCGGGCCGGCGAAGTCGTTCCAGGATGACGACCACTCGATGCGGCAGTTGCGGCAGCCGGTCGAGGCGGCCGGGTCGTCGGAGTTGGAGGCGTTGCTCAGGGCCGGGAAGCTCTCGTCGCGGCGGAAGTTGAAGTCGGTCAGGGTGAAGACGTTGCTGTCAGCGACGAAACCGGGCCAGTTGTGATCGGCGTTGTCGAAGACGCCCACGAAACCGTGCCGGCCCGCTTCCAACGCCGGGTACCAGGGCGCACCCTGTGTCTCCCAGTCGGTGGTGTTGTCGCTGCGACCGTGGTGATCAGCCAGGAAGGGCAACTCTGCGTCAGGGTTATCTTGCACCCAACTTTGCAGGTCATACCACCCCCAAATGCTCGGCCCCAGGTTAGTAGGCAGGTTCTGCTCAACTGTGCCCCACAGATCGGTGATACTCCCGTCCTCCCAGGCGGCCCCGCCGGCATCCCCCGCCGTCGCGAAGTCCGTCATGCCGCTTTCGGCATAGACAGCGGCAAACACGTCGCCACGCCGGAGGCCATAGTTCAGCGTGCCGCTGCCGCCCATGGAGCCGCCCCACAGGTACATCCGGTTCTCGTCTACGTTGAACTCGCCTCGCACGAAGTCCAGGATGGCATCCAGGCGCTGCTGGGTGTAATCCACGATGGGCGCAGCGTACAGCGGCTGGTCCGTGCCGGCGTTCTGGCCGAAGCCGAACCACCAGGTGTTCGTCCGGTCGTCAGGGAAGACCTGGACCACGGGCCACTGGTAGTCCGTGCCCCCCTCACCAGGGCTCGACGGCAACCGGTAGGTGCCTGTGTAGGCATGAAGCTGCATCAACAGGGGAATCGGAGCGCCGTTGGGATCATAGCTGGCGGGCACGCCCACGTAGAAGTTGTAGGCGTAGCCCTCAACGTTGGGATTCCAGCGGTGGTAGTCCATGAACTGGGTGTACACCCAGCCGGTGTTCGTGTCGTTCGTCCACACCCGCACCGGCCGCGGTGTAGCCTCGGCCTCGGCGATGGGGCCGGCGCTGTTGGAGCCAAAGTCCTGGCGGTTTTCGTTGCCCTCGACGACGGAGGTAACGGCGTAGTACGAAGTGAACAGTGAACAGTTATCAGTAATCAGTGAACAGTTATCAGTGAACAGTAGTAACTGATTACTGATTACTGATAACTGATAACTGTTGTGGGCGGTGTACACGAACAGACCGACGCCTTCCGGCAACGGCTGCCCATCATCTTCGATGATGAAGCGCGACTGGCCGATGGGGGAGCAGCCGGCGCCGGCGGAGCAGCCTTCGACTTCGTGGGCGTAGTAGCCGGAGTCAGGACCGATTTCGGCCAGGAGGGTGGCATCGTCCAGGTTGTCAGCAGTGATGGGAGCGGTGTAGCGGTAGATGCGGTAGCGCTCTTCGGGGTTGCCGCTGTTGATCTCGTTCCAGGTGATGAAGGTCTGCCCGGAGCGGTATCGGGCCTGAACGCCGGTTGCCTGGGCCGGGCGATTCGGGTTCGGTCCCTCGTAGGTGATCTCCAGATAGGGGCGCAGGCCGGCGTCAGCGTTCTCACGGGAGGGGGCCGTGTACAGACCGTCCTCGACATGGGGCAGGAGGAGGCCCTGGTTAGTGGCGGGGTCCGCCACCCAGTCCTGCACCGCCTGGGTCACATCCCATTCCACCCAGGCACTGCGCCACTGGGTCAGATTGCCCAGGTAGAAACGGTCCAGTTCCGGGCCGATGACGGTGGTCAGGTCGCCGGCTCCTGAATTCGACCAGGGAACGCCGGGCCGGCGCTGGTTGAAGGTGGCCTGGCTCTCGGACCACAGCCCCAGGCCGTCGGGGTCCAGGATCTGGTGAACGGGTTCCCAGACATCCAGAGGCGGCACGTAGGAGTACAGCGAGAGGCGCAACTGTGCGGAGCGCACGACGGTTCCGATCGGCAGGTTCGACACGTCGAAGTAGAGCAGCGCCCAGGCGTCATACCCGCCGCCGCTGCGGATGGTCAGGTGGGCGCCGTTGTCGCCGGCCCAGTCAGGGTATAATCCATTCAAGGTGAGGTCCTGGGGATCGCCGGCGTACTCGGCGGTGGTGTTAGCGCCCCAGCGTTCGGTAATGACCGAGGGGGTGGAAGCCGCATGGGTAAGAGGCATACGACGATAACCGGTCGCCACACTGCCAAGGAGAGCCAGGAGCAGCGCAGCGCCGGCCAGGGTGAGCCGGAAGGATGACATCTTGGGCTCCTTCTATGTCCGGCGTCATCAACGACGTCGTCTCAGTGCGAACCCCCTCAAACTTGATTGTAGCACAAAAGAGCCCGGTATACACGCTCACTAACGTGAAAGTTGGCTGAAAGTTGCAACACCTTGGGGAAGAAGACCCTGAAAGGTTCCAGCAACCGCTACTACTCAGCCGCTCCCGTCGGATCCCTTCGGCAGGCTCAGGACAAGCGCCACACCCGGCGGCCGAAGCGGCGAAATTGCGTTGATACCGTGGGCCTCGGCCTGGATTTGACAATCCAGGCCGAGCAGGCTGAACTGACGACATCGAAGCCCCGCCGCCGGAGTGCTGGCGCCGCCTGGGGATGAACGTCCTCATCGAGCAACAAACGGATGAAAAGCTGCTCTTCCCGATCAGCGTTCATCACTAGCCGGAATCACGTTTCCGCGCCTATCGACCGCAAGATCATAGGCTTCTAGCAGGTTCTCCCGAGATGTGTGATCACGGAACCAGGCATCCATTTCATCCTGGTGGTCGTGATAGTAGCTCAGGGTGTCAAGCACCTGAGCCGGCGTAAGGTGCGGAAGAGCCATGAGAATCTCGTCCACGCCTTCACCCATCTTGTAGTAGCCAACTTCTAGCATGTCTGGTCCACAACCGCAACCTGGACGTTGACAGGTGGAGTGAACCGTGGTAAGCTAGGAGACGACGAACTACCATCTACCAGAACACTTCCCACACGTGGCCAGTGATCAGTGACCAGTGATCAGTGATCAGACTCAGTAGATCCAATCTTGCTTTGAGGGGATCGCCAGATCCCCCCTGTCGGTCTGGATCTGACGATCCAGACCGAACAAAATTGGATCTGCTGAGACTGTACGATTTCTGATTACTGATCACTGATTACTGGTCGTAAGGAGCTTGACAATGAAAATTGACACCGGACTGGTAGCTGACAATCTGCGCGATGCGACGCAAATGGCGCGAGTGGCCGAGGAAATCGGCTTTGATGCTTTGTGGAGCAGCGAGACGCAGCACGACCCGTTTCTGCCCCTGGCCCTGGCTGCCGAGCACACCGAACGGATCGAGCTGGGTACGGCCATTGCTGTGGCCTTCGCCCGCAACCCGATGAGCACTGCCTACATCGCCTGGGACCTGGCCAAGATGTCCCAGGGCCGGCTCATCCTGGGCCTGGGCACCCAGGTGAAAGCCCACATCGAGCGCCGCTTCAGCATGCCATGGGACTCGCCGGCCCCGCGACTGCGGGAGTTCATCCTGGCCCTGCGAGCCATCTGGGACACCTGGCAGAACGGCACCCGGCTGAACTTCCGGGGCGAGTTCTACCAGCACAGGTTGATGAGCCCCTTCTTCAACCCAGGCCCCATCGACCACCCGGACATCCCCGTCTACATCGCCGGCATCAACGAGCACCTGTGCCGGCTGGCGGGCGAGCTGTGCGATGGGTTCCACGTCCACCCATTAAACTCGGCAAAATACCTGGAAGAGTTCATCCTGCCCAACATCCAGCGCGGCATGGACAGGGCCGGCCGAACCCGCGAAGACATCCAACTGGTCGCCCCGGTATTCGTCATCACGGGCACAAACCAGGCCGAAATGGATCAGGTGCGAGAGGATGTCCGGGCACAAATCTCGTTCTATGCCTCGACGCCATCCTATCGCCCGATCTTCGCGTGCCACGAATGGGAAGACGTCGCCGAGCACTTGTCGCGGCTGGCAGCGCGGGGCAAGTGGATGGAGATGCCGGCCCTCGTTACCGACGAGATGCTCAGCGTGTTCGCGGTCGAAGGGAAGTGGGATGAACTGCCGGCGAAGATCATGGCCAGGTACGACGGCCTGGTGGACCGGGTGATGTACTACTACCTGGGACAGCGACCGGAGATAGAGCCGGCGCGCTGGCGGTCGGTCGTGGCAGCGTTCCACGAGGCCTGAGGCGTATTACGTAGTGCGTAGTGCGTGTTCCGTGGAATTGGACATTACGCACTACGCACTACGTCACAGCCCAGAAGCGCACCAGTTCTCGCTCACCGACGCCCGTTCCAACCCCACCTTCTCACCACCACCACCGCATTCTGGCCGCCAAAGCCGAAGGCATTGATCATGGCTGCACGCACTGGCCGATGTTGGGCCACCAGAGGC
>CAZHMV010000014.1:5700-63893 GCA_964532665.1 uncultured Anaerolineales bacterium | reverse complement strand
TGGCAACTGTGCTGCGCCTGTATCAGATCGAGAAGAACCTCGGTGCCAGCGATCACTGATCACTGGTTACTGGTTACTGAAGCTCGCTGGGGCCGCCCATGACGTCGTGGCAACGGTTGCAACTTGGGAACACGTCGTCCTCGCGGATGAAGAAAGCTCGCTCGTCACCCTCCTGATGGGTTACGTGACAGGCGACGCAGAAGATGTCAGGCGCCTCGAGGTCATCCATCAGGTTGTGGAAGTGGTTCTCAAAGCCCTCTTTCACGACCACGTCGTCGTGGCATTGCCGGCAGTTCGGGTTTGCCAGCGGCTGTCTCATTCTGGCCGGCTGCTGATAACGCCCAATCATGAAGTGCACTGCATCGCCGGCAGCCAGGCGCAGCGTCTCCAGGCGAGCCTGTGCACCGACGCCGCCGTGGCAATCGATGCACCGGGTGCCGTCCTCAAGATGGTGAAACGACGCCAAATCGATGCCGGCGGCCTGGGCGTTCATCGACCGCTCGTAGTACATCGTCTCTGGCTGTGTGTGGCAGGCAGCGCAGAAGGGGTCGCGGGTTTCCAGATACAATCCACCGCCGGCTGCTGCAGCACCAACCACGATGGTTGCCGTTGCAATGATCAAGAAGACCCGGATGTTGAGTACCCCCATGTGTCAGTGATCAGTAACCAGTGATCAGTCATCACTCATCAGGCATCAGTTACTGATGACTGGTTACTGATCACTGATGACTGAGTGCTGGACCCGCGCGGCAACGGTGTGTACCTCAGACGTACCGTCCGGGAAGGAACCACCCAGAATCCGGAACGAGGGTCGTTCCTGGGTCATGCCATTGCCATCCGTGGCTCTGGCCCAGATGGTGGTTTTGCCATTCTCCTTTGGTACGTCCCAGTTGTGACGCCAGTGCACCCACACGAGATCTGACGGCCCCCGCTGCAACTTCGCCTCATGCCAGGTCTTGCCATCGTCGGCGCTGACCTCAACTGCGGCGACCCCGGACTTGCCGGCAAACGCTACGCCGCCAATCGTAAACACGGCCTGGCTGATCTGTTGTCCGTCCTTCGGCGTCTCGATACGAGAGTTGACCTTGACGAACGCCTCGTTGGACCAGCCCTGACTTTCCCAGTACCCCTTCTCTCGATCACTGACGACTTCCATCAGGGTGATCCACCGGTGTGATGAAGGGGGGCATCTTCGAGGGCGGCTCAACCGTCGTCGTGGGAGCCGCCACTCCGGATGGGGTTGTGACTTCGGCGGCCGGTGCCGGCGTGCCTGCCCCGCCGGCAGCCCGTCCTCCGGCCGCATCCTCGGCAGCCGGCTCACACGCCGCCACCACCGAGCCGGCCACGCCAATCACCACCAGCCGCAGCATCTCCCGCCGCGTCACCCGTCGCATGTCTGCCCCCAATTCTACCATCAGCAACTATGCAAACTATCAACTGTCCAAATCATCTAGCGACGAATTCTACCACAGTGCGGGCCGGCGTGCAATTCGCTTGAGGATTGGGTGTTCATATTTGCAACTCCAGTCAGCGCCTGGCGAATGAATTAATTGAACTTTCATATTGCTCGTCGACTGCCGGCCCGGCTGTGTGCTATACTTTGTAGAGTCAAGGTAACTTACTGAACTGCCTCATCTTGAAGAAAAGACCCAATACGCACATCTGCAAACCCAGGAGGAGTCGGTGCACCATGTTCCGTTTTCACAGATTCCGCATTGCCCTGTTGCTTGTACTCGTCGGTATCATCGCCGGTATCCTTCTCACAGGAGCAGCGCCGGCCCCCCGCCCGGTCGCGGCCGCATCTGGTCCACCATTGCCGGCCATCTTACTCAAAGCCCGCACCGTTCGGCCGGTGCATGGCCTGGACATAAACACGGCACCTGTCTTGCTCGCCAGCGAGGCGCGGGCGGCCGCCAGGGGGGCAGCTTCCATGCGCTCATCCAGCTTGACCATATCCCCAGCCAGGCCGAGAAGAAAGCCCTGGCCGCGCGTGGGGTTTACCTCCAAGGCTACCTCCCTCAGCAGGCCTGGATCGCTCGCATCGACACCGCACAGTCGGGCTCAGTGCAGGCTCTGGCAAATGAGAAGGGCATTGCCTGGATCGGGGCCTTGCTCCCCACCGACAAACTGGACCCGTCGTTGGTTGAGTACCTGGCCCGGCCGCCCGAACCCGGCCTCGAAGACCGAATCCCGGTCGGCGTCGAGTTCCATGCTGATGTGAGCCTGGCCGCCGGACGCCAACTGCTGAAGCGCTATGGTGCCCGCATCAGTAGTGAGGCCAGTGCCATCAACCTGATTATGGCTGAGCTGGATCGCGCCGACATCCCTGCCTTGAGTCGGGAAGAAGATGTGCTCTGGATCGAGCTGCCCATGCCGGCCATGACGGCGACGAACGCCAACACCCGCGCCCGCACCAATGTCAATAACATCCAGAACACCCCGCCCTACAACCTGAATGGCAATGGAGTCACGGTGCTCGTCTTCGACGTGGGGCGTGCTAGCCACCCCGACTACAACGGGCGCATCATCGCCCAGGATACCACCAGTGTCGCTGACCATTCCTCCCACGTGGCCGGCACGGTGCTGGGCAACGGCGCCGGCGGCGCCTCCAGCGTGCTCAACAACCGGGGCATGGCCCCCAACGCCAACCTGATCACCTACGGCCTGGAGACCGATGGAACCAACCTCTTCCTGTATGACAACACGGGCGACATCCAGGCCGACTTCCAGAACGCCCTCAACAATGGCGCCGACATCGCCACCGCCTCGTTAGGTACAAACCTGGCAAGCAATGGCACCAATCGCATCAACAACGGTCAGCCCGTCGGCGTCTTTCAGTGCAACCGGGAAGGCGACTACAACACCACTTCCCAGTTGCTGGACAACATCGTGCGTGGCAGTCTTGGCAGTCCGTTTATCATGACCTGGGCCGCCGGCAACGAACGCGGCGATGGGCGTTGCGGCAATCAGTTCAACACGACAGCGCCGCCGGCCAACGCCAAGAACCCGATCCACGTCGGCGCTACCAACCAGAACAACGACAACAGCGCCAATTTCAGCAGTTGGGGTCCCACGGACGATGGCCGGCTCAAACCGATTGTCTCTGCGCCCGGGGTCAACGTCCTGTCTACCATCCCCAATCTCTTCATCGACAACCGTAACCGCAACTGCGTCAACAACCCTGCCAATCCGAACGATGGCGACGACTATTGCTGGCCGTACGATACCATGAGCGGCACCAGCATGGCTACTCCTGCGGTCGCCGGTATCGTCGCGCTCATGCTGGAGCAGTTCCACAACTCGTACAACACGACCAATAACCCGTTGCCGGCCACTGTCAAAGCCATCTTGATGAACACGGCCGTCGATCCCAACGCCGTAGCTGGACCCGACTTCCAGACGGGCTACGGCCGTGTGGATGCTCAGGCGGCCGTAGACACCATCCGCGACAACCGCTTCCGCGAGGGCAGCCTGACCAACACCGGCGATGTGGACCGCTATTTCATCCAGGTTCCGACCGGCGCGGCTACCCTCCAGGTCAGCCTGGCCTGGGATGACGCAGCCGGCAACGCGCTCGCTGCGACGGAGTTGGTCAACGACCTGGACCTGCGCCTCATCGAGCCAGGCGGTGGTACCACCTGGCAGCCGTGGGTGTTGAACGCGGCACAGCCGAACAACGCCGCCGTACGCGCCAACGACAACCTCAACAACCAGGAGCAGGTGACGGTGCCCAACCCGGCCGCCGGCTGGTGGACGGTGGAAGTGCGGGGTACCGCCATTCCCCAGGGGCCGCAAACCTACGGGCTGGCGGCCACCCACACCCCCTGGACCTTCTCCCTCGAATATCCGACCAATGCCCAGCCGGCCGACGCCGGCTATTTCGCCGGTCCGGGCAAATTCCTGATCCGCCTCAACATCAGCGACGGCTACCGCCCCAGCACCAACATCACTGGCATGGACCCTACCACCGATCTGGAGATGTTCGTCGGCACCGAGCAGATTGGCGTGGACGGGGGCGCTATCGTTCACTTCGGCCCGGTTGGCAATGAATATCATCTGGTGGTGCGCGCCCCAGCTCAGGCTGCTGCCGGCCCCTATGACTTCACCGTCAACTTCCTGGGCGGTGCCTTCAGCGCTACCGAAACCGACGCCGTGGTCTACCAGAACACCCCCGCCGATCCCAAGGCGATGTCCCTCGTGCTCGACCGCTCAGGCAGCATGGGCTACGACAGCAAGCTGGACGCGGCCAAGAATGCCGCCCGCGACTTCATCTTCATGAGCGAAATCGGCGATGGTGTGGCTCAGGTCAAGTTTAATGAAAGCTTCACCGTCTTCCAACATTTGACTGATGTCACCAGCGATGCCGACCTGACCACATTCTCCAACAACCTCAACCCCATCACCGCTGACGGGTGGACCGGTATTGGTGGGGCTGTGAAAGCCGGCTACGATGAAATCAAAGGCGATGCTCGTATCCCCAGCATTGCCCTGCTCTCTGATGGACTACAGAACCGCGACCCGATGTGGGAGGACGTACGCAACGACATTCCAACCAGCGTGAAGATCCACACCGTGGCCCTCGGCCCCGACGCCGACCAGGTACTGATGGCACAAATTGCCGACCGCCACAACGGTGACTTCCACTACGTCCCCACAGGCGCCGGCAGCCTCCTGTCGCTCAACGCCGTCACCGGCGACGTCAGCGTGGCCAGCCGCGTCGAAAACCGCCTGGCCGACGTCTACCAGTTCATCGCCAACGAAGTGCGCGATTACGAGCGACATCGCGAGTACGCCGGCACGCTCAACCCTGGCAACAGCACCTTCTATGACATCACCCTCGATGAAAGCGTGCCCTGGATCTTCTTCACCGTCAACTGGGCCGACAGCAGCGCCACCCTCAAGCTCAAGCTGCGCCGGCCTGACGGCGTCACCTACGTCAGCGCCGCCGACGCGGACGCCGTCTACCGCACCGATGTCACCAGCAAGCGCTTCCGCATGACAGCGCCGGCACCCGGCACATGGCGCATGGAGATCGAGAACCCGGCCGGCGGCGTCGCCACCGAATACCTGGCCACGGCCGAAGGGCCGGCAGACACAGATCTGATGGTGTTCACACCGTCTCTCGGTGAATGTCGCCCCACAAGGCCGGTGCGCATCTGTGCCGGCTTCGTTGATGGAAAGGGCTACGTGTCGGGGACGCAGAGCTTCCTGCTGCTCGATAGCAAGGGCACACAGGAGCGCCAGTTCTACGAAATCGAACCGGGCTACTACTGCACGGCGGAAGAACTGTACTTCCCCGAAGGCGGGAACGAGGTGAAGGTCGAAGCCAGCGGCCAGGACCGTGACGGCAAACCAATTCACCGTATCGAGCGCAAGGGCTTCTACTGCGGCGACCTGGACGTGCCACCGGTGTTGCTGGTCAACGATTCCCAATCCGCGCAGGGTGAGTTCTACTACCCTGAGCGCGACATGTACATCGCCGGCCTGGATGCCCTGGGCGTTGACTACGACGTGTGGAACACGCAGATCGACGGGCCGCCGTCCGCCAGCGTCCTGGAGCGCTACCAAACCGTCATCTGGTTGACCGCCGACGATGGTCTTCGCGAGAAGGGAACCGGTCGCAGCACCCTGGACCCGGACGAGGAAGCAGCCGTCCAATCCTTCCTTGAATACAACATCGGCAACGTCTTCGCTCTGAGCAGCCAAGATTATCTCGACGTTTATGGTCTAACCCTATTCGGGCAGGATGTGCTTGGTGTTGACGTCTACGTCCAGAGCGTCAATAGCACGCACATACGGGGCGTACGGGACACTGCCCTGGGCCACGAGTTCGGTGACTACGCCTTTGCACCACCGTATACCAACGGCAACGACGCACTCATCCCCGGCCCCCAGAGCGATTCCAACTTCGTGGACGAGAACGACAACGTCACGGGTATAACCCACGCGTATGGCCAGGGTTGTACAGCCTTTTTCGCCTTCGGCCTGGAGGGGTTGCCCACGGCACAGCTCCAGGAGGTGCTGCGGCGTATCGTTGAGTGGGACTGCGCCCCCGTTGATGTCTCGGTTGATACCAGCAGCACCACGACTGATGTCACTCTGAATTACGGGGACGTCTACACCGACACCTTCCCCATCCAGAACCCGGCGCCCAACGTCGGTGGCCTGCGTGTGGAGCTGAACAACGGCCCGACGCACCTGTGGCTGCTAACTGACGGTGCCGGTGGCGTGCCCAATCTGCTGGCACCCTACGACGTCGGCGACCTGCCAATGCCCCTTGCCGCAGCGGCCAGCATCAATGCCACGTTAGACCCGGCCAACGCCGTCAGCCGCGTGTGTGAGATCAAGACCGGGCTGAGCGATTGCTGTTCGGGTGGCACGTGCACCGACCAGATGCTGCTCGACAATGACATCGTGATCGTGTGGAACGATACGCCCTTTGCCGACCCAACCGCGTTGGGCGACATGCTGGCCGATTTCGTGGACCGGGGTGGCACAGTACTGATGGGTGGTGACGCGCTGATATATGGCGCTTCGGGGCTGAAAGGGCGCTTTGCCAGCGAGCAGTATTCGCCGCTGACGAGCAGTGGCACGGGCCTCGGCTTCGCAACGCTGGACACCATCCTGACGCCCGGCCATCCGCTGCTCGCCGGCGTCGGTGCCATCACCACCTGGGACCATCTGGACGTGGACACAACACTCGGCGATGTCACCGTCCATGCGCTGTGGGATGACGGCGAGCCACTGGTGGCTACGCGCGTGATACATCCGGGCACAGGCGGCCAGGTGATCGCCATCAACGCCTCGTTCGAGAATGGCTGGTGGCTTGGCGATCTGGACACGCTGGTCGCCAACGCGCTTGGCCTACTCGACGAGAGCTGGCGCTATCCGGGCTGGTTCGACCTGGACTGCTCGGAGACGCCGCCGGCTGAAACACAGGTGCCGCCCATGGTGTTCGACGGCACACTCACCTGCCCCGACGTGCAAGGCAGCGTTGACTGGCAGGTGGGCCTGCGATTCAACAGCTCCTTCGCCCCGGCCTCCAGCATCGACCCGACCACGCCACCAAGTTATCACGGCAAAATCACCGTGGACACCAATGCCATGGGCCGGCCTCGGGTCAACATACCGCTCGACATGACCGTCCTCTGCCCGACCGGCGACGCGAACTGCGACCTGGGCATCAGCATCGTCGATCTCCAGATGATCGCGGCCAACTTCGGCGCGCCATCGCCGCCGGCCTGGGCCGACGTGGACGGCGACGGCGATGCGGACGTCAACGACCTGGTGGCTGTTGCATCCAACTGGCGTCGCACCTTCCCGTAGCTGGCCGGCTAATCGGTTGGTAACGGCAACAGGCCGGGCTCGCATGGGCTCGGCCTGCGCATTTGTCTGGGTGCAAGAATTCACCAAACCGTCATCGGAGAAGAGGTCAGGGTCGTTCGAGTCCGTGGGTCTCCAACAAGGCCACGTCATTCATCAACAACTCGGTCGGCCCATCGGCGACGATGCAGCCTTCGTCCATGATCACCATGCGGGGGAAAAGCTCGCGCACCATGAGCATGTCGTGTGTCGAGACGAGGGTGGTATGTGGGAGTGCGCTCAGCAGCATGATGAGGTTGCGGCGGGCGCGGGGGTCCAGGCCGGCGGACGGCTCGTCGAGCACCAGAATCTCCGGATCCATCGACAGCACCGTGGCAATGGAAATGCGCTTCTTCTCACCCACGCTCAGGTGGTGGGAGAGCCGGCCGGCATAATTACTCATCCCCACCTGCTCCAGTGCCCGATCGACTCGGTCGCGTACTTCATCTTCGGGCAGCCCGATATGCAATGGACCAAAGGCCACATCCTCGAAGACGGTGGGCGAGAACAGTTGGTCATCGGGATTCTGGAAAACGAGGCCGACTTTGGCGCGGATCACCGGCAGATTGGGCCTGGTGACAGGCAGGCCGGCCACCTCAACATGCCCGTCGCCGCTGAGGATGCCGTTCAGGTGCAACATGAGCGTGCTCTTGCCGGCACCGTTTGGCCCGACCAATGCCACCTTCTCGCCATGGTGCACTCTCAACGACACATCACGCAGCGCCACGTGCCCATCGGGATAGCTGAAGTCGAGATGATCAACGATCAGAGCCGGCGCTCGCCCAGGCTCGTCCCCGTTTCGAGAAAATGTTGTGCCAACGGCATAGGAATTCGATACCGGATCGTGAACGATGGGCATGCTAACCTGCCTTTCAAAGTACGCAACATGCAATACGCAATTAGAGCCGTCCAACCACCTGAAGCAACAGCAAAACGATCACCGTCAGCCCCCCAACGGTCCAGTCCTCTGTACGCATCACGTGGGGATTGAGTGTAATGAACTGACCGGTGTAGCCCCGCGCCAGCATGGCGTTGTAGACACGGTCGCTACGCTCGTAGCTGCGCAGAAAGAGCTGGCCGGCCATGTTGCCCGCCACCCGCGCGCGCCAGGGGATGGAGCCGCCACCGCCGCCTCCCGCTGGGCGGGCGCTGCGCGCCTCGCGAGCGCGCATGAGGCGCATGGCCTCGTCGGTCAACACGAACAGGTAGCGATACATGAACGAGATGATGGCCACCACCAGGTGGGGGGTACGCAGGTGACGCAGCGCGTGCATCAGGTCGGGGAACTGGGTGGTGGCTGTCAGCAGGATGGCCATCTGCACCGATAGCCAGCTTCGAATGACAATGCTGACAAAGCGGATCAGGCCGGCGTCCGTCGCCACCAGATGCCAGGGGCCAAGCGTCCCCGCGAACAGAGGCCGGCCCGGAATCGCGAAGATCGCCGTCACTGCCGCCAGGGCGAAGGGAAGCGCCACAAAGGAACGCTTGACCACATAGCCGACGCCCAGCTCCGCCAGCACACTGGCCAGCAGCACCAGGCCCCAGGCAAGCCCAAAGGCCAGCCACGCCCCGTCGGGCAACAGCACGTTGGAGACGATGAAAAGAACCGTCACCACCACTTTCACGCGAGGGTCCAGGCGATGGATCAGGCTCTCACCGGACTCAAAACGATCGAACGCGTTGACGTGAATCGCCATTAAGCTCGCACCTGTTACGCCACGCTTGCCGAGCGCCGCAGGACGCGCACCACGAGCATGGTGACGCCGGCCACCGCCAGCGCGCCGATTGCCCCGGCCAGAATCGTGGATAAGGGCGTTGTCCCGAGGAAGGGGATCGTGTAGCCCGGCAGAATTTGGTAGGGGGCATTGGCCTGCCGATTCAAGAAGCCCAGATCCATAGCCACGCGATTCAGCCCATCCGGGTTGACCGATGCCATCGGCGAGAGCAACACCACAGCCAGCGCAGCGAGCAGGCCGGCCACGACCCAGCCACGCCCTCCCCCAGCCTCGCCTGCCGTTTCCAGGAGATCGGGGCGTGTCCGCAGGATAAACGCCAAAGCAGCCACCGTGATCAGTGCCTCCCCGATGCCGATGAGGGCGTGGACGCCCAGCATGGCCGGCACGACGATATCGAGGCGAGCCGTCCCACTGAGCCAGAGTTCAAGCGACGTCGCCAGCGCACCGGCCATCACTGAGAGCCAGGCTGCAGTGCCGGCCACCGCCAGACGTGCGTTGCCATTCAGCCCGATCGCACCCCGGTAGAGTCCGTAGCCAATCAGCGCCGTCAGCAGGCCCATGTTGAGGATATTGGCCCCCATCACGACCAGCCCGCCATCCTGGAAGAGCAACCCCTGGACGCCGATCACGCTGGCCATGACCAGCATGCCGGCCCACGGCCCCAGCGCGATCGCAGCCAGGGCACCACCGAGCAAATGCCCCGAGGTCCCGCCGGCGACGGGGAAGTTGATCATCTGCGCCGCAAAAATGAAGGCCGCCATCACGCCCATCAGCGGGACCTGGCGCTCGCCAAGCTGCCCCTGAGTCCGGCGCACCGCTATGGCCAGCAGCATGATGGTAGCCCCCCAACATAGCAGTGAAATCGGCAAATTCAGAAAGCCATCGGGGATGTGCATGGCAGGGTTACGGGCCATTGCACGCCCCAGGGCAAAAATCGCGGAAGAAAGTAGCACGATCCAGGCAGTCATTCAAGCCTCCTCGAAACGGGTCTCACAGTTGTTGTCCTTCTTCCTGCTCCCGTTCTGCACACGTCTTGCATAGCCCCAGTATGGCCGTATGGGAAAACTCGGCGCGGAAGCCGTGTTGGGCCAGGAGTTGCTCCCGTATGGGGTCCAGGGCATCTGATCGCAGGTCCAGCATGGTTCCACAGCGCCGGCAGATGGCGTGGTGATGGGAGCCATCCAGTGTTGCCTCATACTGGGTTGGACCGTCCGGCATCTGAAGTTCGACCACCAGGCCCTGGTCCTTGAGAACCTGCAATGTACGGTAAACTGTCGAGAGATCAACGTACGGGTACAGAGCCTGTACTTTGGCATGAATGTCCTCAGCGGTAATGTGACCCCCATGGTGAAACACCGCGTCCATCACCATCAGCCGCTGGGGCGTCATGCGCAGGCCGGCCTGTCGGAGTGATTGAGTGAGGTCCTGGTAGCAACTCATTGGCTGTATTCCCGTCCCTTTCACAACAGAGTGCTTCTGCAACTATTTGCAACTGAATTATACTGTATTAACGAAGATGTGTCAAAACGCGCCTCAACGTAACTACCTACTCAGCTACTCTCCCGCAGGTTGCAACGAACAGCGGTTTTGCCCCTCAAACAGGAACTGAGAGCAGCGATACTCGCCAGTGAAGGTCTAAACCTGCGGGAGGGTGAGTAGCTACGCTCCAACAACAAAAACGACCCGCTCGGAGAGGGGTCGTTTCGAATGGCGGAAACGATGCATGAGTTCATTAGGACTTCCTGAGTACCAGTGAAATCGCGCCCTGCAAACGCTCCAATGCCTCTTCACCCTCGCCCTCTAGCACACATTCCATCACACACGTCTCCATGTGCCCCTCAAGCACCTTGATGATCACCTGATTCAGGGCGGATTTGATGGCCGCCAGTTGGATCAGGATGCTCTCGCAGTCCTGATGTTCATCCAACATGCGCTTTACGCCGCGCACATGTCCCTCAATGCGGCTCAGGCGGTTCTGAATGTTCTGTTCCAGTTCAGGCGACAGATACCGCTCGCCAGTTTCGGTCAATGTAGAGGGGGTCGTTGATGTCATTTCCGTTTCTCCTTCATGTATATCCGGCTCAGATGATACAATGGCCACCCGGTCTGTGAAGACCCACATGGTGCCGACAATTATAGGACCTCAGGCTACGGAGTCAAATCCCCGTCCCCACCTGGTGCATGCGTGGAACTGAGCGAGGAGCAAATGGAAGCTGGGGTTGGAGAACATCACCTTCGTCATTCACGCGCCCTTCGTTATCTCATCGACTGGGAAATCAACTGGACCAGTGCTGCCGCCAACAACGCAGTGACCGGGACAGTAATGATCCATGCCAGCAAGATGTTTTCCACCACCCCCCAGCGTACCTTGCCCATTCGCTCTGCTGACCCCACACCCATGATGGCGCTGCTGACAACCTGGGTCGTGCTCACGGGACCGCCAAGGAGCGCAGCACCGAGGATCACCGCGGCCGCCGTTGCCTGGGCGCTGAACCCATGGACGAGGCGGACCCGGTAGATGCCGTGACCGACTGTGCGGATGATGCGCCAGCCGCCGGTGGTCATGCCGAATGCCATAGCGCCGGCTGACGACGCGACGACCCACATTGGTACCTGAAACGTGTTCATGTAGCCCGTGGATATCAGGGCCATCATAATCATCCCCATCGTTTTTTGGGCATCGTTTGTGCCGTGACTGAGGGCAAGCGTCGCGGCTGTGAGGGTTTGGCCGCGTTTGAATGCCCAATTGATTCGGGGTGACAGGTCAAGTAGCCGGGCAATGACGATAATCGCTTTCATCATCAACCATCCCAGGCCGGCGCCCGCTATCGGCGACACAACCAGTGCGACGAGCACTTTTGTCAGGCCGGCGGTCTGAATGAGGCCAAAGCCATCCCGGCCGGCCACGGCCCCTACCAGGCCGCCGATCAGAGCGTGAGATGAACTGGAAGGAACACCGAACCACCACGTGATCAGGTTCCAGGCAATGGCAGCCAGGAGGGCGGATAGGATCACGGCCGGTGTGATCGCGTCCGGCGGAGCAATGTCTCTACCAATTGTCTCGGCAACAGCGACGCCGAACAGAAAGGGGCCGCAAAAGACGCCAAGGCCGGCCAGGCCCATGGCGAAGTAAGGTGGCATGGCGCGTGATGAGATCACCGTCGCCACAACATTACTACTGTCATGGAATCCGTTGAGGTAGCCGAATGTCAAGGCAGCAACAACTAGAATGATGGTTACGGGGGGCATACCCAAAGCTGTCTCCTCGGATCAAATTCAAGACCGCCGGACGAGGGGTAAACCTCGCCATAATTTCGGGTATTCTAGACCATGAAAGGGCTTTGCGCAAGTGGGGAGCGTGCAAGGGTTTGACCCTGTCGTCCGTCAGTTGTATACTCATGAAACCGAAACTGGGATGGAAAAGTAACTTCCGGCGAGAGAGGCTGCCGGCCTGCCCTACCGGAAGCTACTTTGCAGTGCTTGTTTCGGTTTCACGGTGTTGTAATAGGGCATCACGGCAAAAGTGACACTTATTGCTTGCGACGGATTGTGAAATCCGTCGCCCAGCGCCTGGATCTGGCGATCCAGCCGGAGCGAAGTGCGACTTTTGCCCTAATGCGTAATAGGGGTGCGATTGCTGTCTGTCGCGGGTTTGCATCGGGAGGTTGTATGTCAGATTATCCATATCAAGAACCTGATCCGGCCGAACTCGAACGGCTCTGGTTTGAGAGTGATGTGCGGCGCAAGCTGCAAATCGCCAGGGATGTTGGCCGGGCCATCGCTCAGCAATCGCCAACGGTTGCGGCCGAGGACGCGGAAACCTTTTACGCGGGGTACAAGAAAGCCATCGATGTAGTCTGGCGGATGTTCTTAGGAGATTGAGTGGTGTCGCTGCCGGCGACAGCAGGTAGGATCTGCCTGTCGCCGGCAGTGTTTTTGGTCGGTCCTGTGGTTCTATCAACAATTCGAGGGAGGTCAAACTATGAGTGATGAACAATCCTACTTCGACTGGACGGCCGAGGCCTTCGACCCGGCCATGATCTTCCGCAAACCGGAGGCGCTGCGTGGCGTGCGAATCATTGAGATGAGCACACTGGTGCTGGGGCCGGCTACGTCGGATTACCTGGCTGAGTTCGGTGCTGAGGTGATCAAGGTGGAGTTGCCGCCAGGCGGTGATACGATGCGCTACGTTCCGCCGGAAGGCTACTTCTGGCGGAACCTGTGCTTTGGCTTTACGCCGGTCAACCACAACAAATACCACGTGGGTATCGATTTGCATCACGAGGAAGGCAAGGAACTCTTCCGCCAACTTGTGGCGAAATCCGACGTTGTGGTGGAGAACCTGCGGGCCGGTGGCATGGAAGCCTTCGGCCTGGGATACCGGGCGCTCCGTGAGGTGAACCCGCAGATCATTGTCCTGGCCGCCAATGGCTTTGGCCAGTGGGGGCCTTTTTCGGTGGGCCGGGCCTCGTATGACCTGCTGGCACAGGCCGCCAGCGGGTTGGCCAGCATTACCGGGTTCCCCGGTCGTACACCGATGAAGAGCGGCATCTACATCGGCGACTTCTTCGGTGCGCTGATGAATGCGGTGTCTATCCTGGCCGCATTGCATTACCGTGATCGCACGGGGCAGGGCCAGTTTATTGAATACTCGCAGGGAGAAGGTCTGATCCGTATTCTGGATTGGACGTGGGTCTACCAGCACCTGACCGGCAAAGAGCGGGAGCGGTATGGCAACCGGGACGTGGCCGTCAGCCCTTCAGGTGTCTTTCGGTGTGCCGACGGCTTCGCGGCCATCGCAGCCGGCGACGATGAGGCATTCGGCGGCCTGTGCGCGGCCATGGGCCGGCCTGAGTTGGCCAGGGATTCGCGTTTTGCTACGCTGAAAGCCCGCCTGCAGCCGGAGAACAACGAGGCCCTGTCGGGCATGGTTGCTGAATGGGCGGCCGGCAAGACCAAAGCGGAGTTGGATGAGTTGGGTGCGGTGTACGGCTTCGCTGCCGCCCCCGTGATGGCGGCCAAAGACCATTTCGAGAGTGAACATCTGCGAACGCGCGGTTCGGTCTGGACCTTCCAGGACCCGCTGTACGGTGAGATGACCGAGTACGGCCCCGCTCCCAAGTTATCGGAGACGCCGGGGCGGACCCGCTGGGCGGCACGGCCGGTGGGGTTTCACAATGAGTACGTCTTCCGCAAGCTTCTGGGCCTTTCAACCAGCCAGATTCGGGAGTTGGAGGAGCAGGGCGTCGTCGGTCAGTGGGCTGATCGGCCAGGTGCCATGCCTCCGGACGATTGGCAGGGTGAAGGTCTTATCCTTTAACGTGAGTCATGGAGGAGCGAAATGTCTGTGGAAAAGGAAGTCCCCTGGGAAGAATGGGTTCGAGAACGAGATGATCCAACGCAGACCGGCGGCAAGCCGGAGGCGCTGGATGACCTGCTGGTACTGGATGTGAGCCACAATAGCATGGCCGGCGTGATCTGCTCTGCCTTCCTGGCCGAATTCGGCGCCGAAGTGATCCGGATCGAGTCACCCGATGGCGACGCTGTGCGCTTCTTTTCCCCCTTCGGCCTGGAGCATGAGGGCACGGGGCTGGGCTATCTGGTGGAAGGGCGGAACAAGCTGCATGTCACGCTGGACCTGGCGCGTGAGGAAGGGCGTGAGATTCTGAAGGGGTTGGCCGGCCACGCCGATGTGCTGATTGAGACCTACAAACCGGGTCAGATGGATGCCTGGGGCATTGGCTATCGGCAGCTTCGGGAGATCGACCCACGGATGATCTACGTGGCCTGCTCGACCTACGGCCAGTTCGGACCCGAGGCAGAACGGCAGGCGAACAAGCCCGACTACGAAGTCGCCGATCAGGCCCTTTCGGGTATTGTACACGTGACGGGTGAGATGGCGAGCGGCGACGATCCGCAGCCGTGGGAGGTGCCGACGAAGGCCGGCAACTGGTTCGGCTGGTATGCGGCCGGGGCCTGGGGTGCTTTCGCTACCCTGACTGCGCTTCACCACCGGCAGGTCAGTGGTCGTGGTCAGATGATCGATGTAACCGGCACCGAGGGCATATTGCGGTTTATGGAGGACATGATCCTGTGGTACGAGAAGGCGGAGGTCAATCGAGGCCGCATCGGGTTGCTGGATACGTCGGTTTTCCCGTACACGTTCGTACGCTGCAAGGACGGCTACACGATGATCGCCGGCTTTTCCGACGTGAACTTCCAGGCGCTGACCACGATCATGGGCCAGCCGGAGTTGCGGGAGGATCCCCGGTTCAAGACCTTCATCGACCGACTGCAGATGGAGAACAAGACGGTGCTGCATGGCATT
The DNA here is from genome assembly GCA_964532665.1 of uncultured Anaerolineales bacterium. Taxonomy (GTDB): domain Bacteria; phylum Chloroflexota; class Anaerolineae; order Epilineales; family JAANWY01; genus CAZHMV01. The sequence goes on along the minus strand of CAZHMV010000014.1, from coordinate 48,467 downwards.
GTTGAGGCCTGGGCACAGAACTACACCTCCGACGAGATTCTGGAGATGGTGCAGGACTATGTGCTCAACAAGCGTGGTCCGGGCATCGTGGCGACGGGTCGGGTGAACAGCCCGCGCCAGACCGTCGCCGAGGAGCACTGGTGGGAGCGCGGCGCTTTTGCCCGCGTGGAAGACCCGGTCTATGGTGAATTGGTGGTGCAGGGTACACCCTGGAAGATGACGAAGACACCGCCGCGCACCAGGTGGTTGTGCCGGCCGGTGGGTGCCGACAACGAGTACGTGTACCTCAAGTATTTGGGCTACGACCGCCGTCGAGTGGAGGCTTTGACAGAGCAAGGCGTACTCTGACGCTCGTCCGGCAGTTGAAACTGCACCAACCCTTGCGAAGCCGGCCGAAGGGCCGGCTTCGCAAGGGTTGCCGCGATTTCGATCGTCAGACTGACCTCACACCGTACTTCCACTCGCCAACTCCTTGCCGGCCAATCTGCGCGCTTTGGTGAAGGGCTGGATCACGCAGTTCCGGCCGATGATCGTGCCGGTCGGGATTTCGGCCCCTTTGCCCACGAGGGTCAGGCCGGTGTTGAGCAGGTTGGGCATCTTGCGGTTGGGTGTATTATCGTCACCAGCGCCGACCTGAGCATCTTCGCCGATGGTGACATCCTCGTCAACGATGGCGCGATCCACGATAGCGCCGGCACGGATTTCGGTGTCGGTAAGAATGATCGAGTCGCGCACCACAGCGCCGGCGGCCACGTACACGCCGGGTGAGAGCACCGATCGCACCACGTGACCATCCACACGACAGCCATCGCTCAATAGATTGCCATCCGCCTGAGCCTCCGGTCCCAGGAGCACCGGCGGTCGTTCCTCGCTTTTGGTGTGGATGACCCATTCGGGGTCGTAGAGGTCCAGGGCCGGCGTTTCGGCCAGCAGAGCCATGTTGGCTTCCCAGTACGCCTGGACCGTGTCCACGTCGGCCCAGTAGCCCAGGTAGTTGTAGCCGTAGATGCGCTTGCCGGCCTCCAGCAGGCTGGGAATGACCTCGCGACCAAAATCCCGCTGCTTGCGTCCCCCGCCGGTCAACCAACCGATCAGCAAGTCCAGGGCGAACACGTAGATACCCATGCTGGCCAGGGTACTGCGGGTTCGTTTCGGTTTCTCCTCGAATTGCGTAATCCGGCCATCCGGGTCAGTAGTGACCATGCCGTAGCGGTGCGCATCGTAGGGACTCACAGAGCGCACGGCAATCGTCAGATCGGCGCGGCGCTCCGTGTGGAAGCGGAGCATGGGCCGGTAGTCCATCTTGTAGATGTGATCGCCGGCCAGAATCAGGGCCAGGTCCTCGGCCTGTTCCTGTACGACGTCGAGGTGAAAGCGCACAGCGTCGGCCGTCCCTTCCTGCCAGGCACCGGATTCGCCGGCCTGGCTCTGGAAGGGTTGGAGCAGGCGCACGCCGCCGGTGGTCCGGTCCAGGTCCCAGGGCCGGCCCGTACCGACGTGTTCGTTCAGCGAGCGCGGCTGATACTGGGTCAGCACGGCCACGTTGTAGATGCCCGAGTTGACGCAATTAGAGAGGGGGAAGTCAATGATGCGATATTTCCCTCCGAAGGGCAGTGCCGACTCGGAGCGCAGCGCGGTCAGCACGCTGAGAGCCGGGCTGGCACCGCCGGCCAGGATCATCGCAAGCGCAGTGGAATCTGACACAAGTATGTCCTCCGAATAGGGTTACGTCTTACGTCTTACGTCTTACGTCTTACGTCTTGCGTGGCAGCCGCCCTTTTACGCGATATGCAGTACGCAAGACGCAAGACGTAAGACGCAAGACGTGCATTCCTTAAGTTCAGAAAGCTTCCATTGGTCAACCAGGTTCGCTCACCCCATGTACCGTTCCCTAAACTGTTTCTCCGCTCGGGACCGTGTCGCCGAATTTCGCGAACGCTTCTTCGTCCACGTCGGTGTTGATGAGAACGTTCCGGCCAATGCGGATGTTGGACGGAATGTGGGCCGCTTTGCCTACCATGGTGATACCGGACTTCAGCAGATCGCCCCAGACTTTGTTGGGAACTTTGAGATCCTTGCCCCAGCCGATGTGAGCTCCGGATCCGACCACCACGTCCTTGTCAACGATAACGCGGTCGAGCACCGCCCCCGGACCGATCCAGGTACCATTCATCACGACTGAATCACGCACAATAGCCCCCGGCGAGACGTAAACGGCGGGGCTCAGTACAGAGCGTTCCACGTGCCCGCGCACGACGCAGCCGTTGCAGATCATGCTTTGGATGACGCGGGCCTGAGGGCCGGTCTTGGCCGGCGGCCGCTCGTAGCTGCGTGTGTGGATGGTCCATTCCCGCTCATAGAGGTGCAGCGGTGACTCGGGGTCGAGCAACGCCATGCTCGTTTCCCAGTAGGCCTGCACCGTGCCGACGTCCACCCAATAGCCCTCGAACGGGTAGGCGAAAACCTTATCATTTTCGATCATGCCCGGGATCACGTGCTTGCCGAAGTCCAGGTCGGCGTGCTCTTTGACACTCTCCAGCAGTCGCTCGCGCAGCACGTCGGCCCGGAATACATAGATGCCCATGCTGGCCAGGGTGCCTTTGTCGCGGCTCTTGGGTTTCTCGTGGAACTCGATGACGCGCCCCAGCCGGTTGGTGGTCATGATGCCGAAGCGATCCGTCTCCTCCAACGGTACGTTCATGACCCCTACCGTGAGATCGGCTTCTTTCTCCTGGTGGAAGCTGAGCATAGGGCGGTAGTCCATCTTGTAGATGTGGTCGCCCGACAGGATGAGGACGGTGTCGGCCCGGCGCTCGTCGATGTAGTTCAGGTTTTGCAGCACGGCGTCGGCGGTGCCGCGGTACCATTCCTGGTGCCGGCGAGCCTGGTATGGCTGTAGCAGGCGCACACCGCCAAAGGAGCGGTCCAGGTCCCACGGCCGGCCAATCCCGATGTGTCGGTTCAGGGAGTGGGGGCGGTACTGGGTCAGCACGGCGACGTCGAAGATGCCGGAGTTGACGCAGTTGGACAGGGTGAAGTCGATGATGCGATACCGGCCGGCGAACGGCACCGCCGGCTTGGCGCGTTTTTCGGAAAGTATGGTTAGACGAGTGCCGGCACCGCCGGCCATGATCATCGCAACGACGCGCATGGTGCGTTTCTCCTACGTAGGGCGACACGGGTGGGTACTCTGCTTCAATGATAGCGCAGGCTGATCGTTTCAGCAAGAGAGGGGACGAGCTGGATCGCGAACACGACCATGAAGTCTTGACAAGCAAGAGGTTTTCTGTTATGATGAACGGCAGTTACCACACCGGCGGAACCCCCTTTGATCTATCGTCCTCGTGGCCGGCCGAGGTGGGCGCCCCCGGGCGATCGGCTCTCTTCATCTGTCCTGGGTGCGAATAGTGCCTGATGATTAACAAATCGGGCATCGAAGGGAGATAGACCATGAAAACAATCGGTCTTTTCCTCTCCTTGTTGATGGTCCTGGCCGGCCTGCCGACGACCCACGCCGGCCCAGGTCCCGACCCTGCACTCCTGCTGACCCCCGCGCCGACGGCGGTGGCTACAGGAACGCCGCGCATCGTCCTGTTCCGCGCCACACCGGACACCCTGGTCGCCGGCGAGTCCTTCCTGCTGGAGTGGCGGTCGGTCAACGCCACCCGTGCTCTGCTCTTCACTGACGACCTGCCGCATCAAGGGCCCGTTCCACCGACAGGATCTATCGGGTTTGAGGACGTGCCGGCCGGCACCTATGGGCTGCGCCTGGTGGTCCTAAATGATGCTGATCCGCCCCAGTCGGACCAGAGGACGTTGGTGGTCCACGTTGCAGAGCCGGCCGGCGTCCTCATCGTCGATGATGTGGACGCGCAGTTCGTTCGCCATGGCAACCCCGCATTCTGGTTCGAGGCCGACGTCGGCTACGGCAATCACATGATCTGGACGTACGTCAACGGCGATGCGGTCTCAAACTGGATTGAGTGGCGACCTGATCTGCCGGCATGCGGGGTCTATGCCGTCTCAGCCTTTATCCCCAGCCAAAATGCCACGACCCAAGAGGCGCGGTACGAGGTCTACCATACACATGGCTCCGGAATCATGCCGGCCGACGAGTCGCCGCGGGTGATCGTGGTGAACCAGTCGGCGTACTCGGATGAGTGGGTGCCATTGGGCACTTACCGCTTCGAGAGGAGCCAGGATAGTTACGTGAGACTCACTGACGCGACCGGCGAAGACCCCAACTCCCTCCGCAAGATCGGCTTCGACGCCGTGCGCTGGCAGTTGGAGAACCGCTGTGCGTCTCGAATCTTTCTGCCTCTGATTCAGCGATAGAGCTCGGTACTCCAACCTCGACGAACAGATGTCGGGGCTTTCCGCTCTACGTGCCCCGGAGTTGAACAAATAAACAATTGACAAACGAGAAGAATCTGGTATAATTGCCGTTAGCTAGCTTCGTAGCTCCCCCTGCTCTAGATTACTTTCCATAAATCCCATAGCTGATTCGATAGCGGCCGGCAATAACGGGGCGGCCAATCTGGACACGCAAGCCGGTGTTGCTCATTGAAGGAGGAAATAGCCTGTGAACTGAAACATCTGATTGGCCCCTTTCTCCGGTATGACGTGGAATCCAACTGCGGCGTTTGACAGCCGCGCCCCACAGCTCAAGGAGGACCCTTGAAAAACCGAACATTCGCAATTCTGCTAACGCTCGTCCTGGCACTGCTGGCTGTGTCTCCCGCTTCGGCCCACGACGACGCTACCTACGAGGACCTGCTCGCGACCTACGGGAACTGGACCCGGGCTGATGCCGAGGCCGCCGGCTATGTGGTTGACCAGTTCTGTATTGACGCTGCTTCCGAAGGCCTACCGGCCGATGTCGGCGGCATGGGCTGGCACGCCGTCAACCCGGAGTATGCCGGCGACGGTGTTGCTCATGCCACCAAGCCCGATGCCGTCCTACTGGATGCGGACGGCAAGGTGATCGGCGTTGAATACGAGATCCCCAAGGTTGCAGATCCCGCGCCCACGGTGGCCGGCCACCCGCTGGTGTTCACGCCGCCCCATCCGGGCATGGAGTTCGAACACATGTCGCTGCACATCTACTTCGTGGGCGACGAAGAGCACCGCTTCGGCACCTGGAATTCAGCGGCGGTATGTCCCGCCGGCAGCACGCCGGCCGCAGCGATGCTGCCGCAAACCGGTGCCGGCCAATCGACGAGCGGTGTCCTGTTGGGCCTGGCACTGCTCATCTCCGCAGCGGCTCTGATCGGCAGTGGCCTGTATGTGCGTCGGAGGATGGCCGGCCCTCTCACATGAGAAACGAGTACTCTCCAGGGCAGACGTCGCTCACCAACAGCAGGGGATGCGGCCGCAGGTTGTGTCCCCTGCTCATTGGCCTGCCAACCATTGCTGCCGACCTGTCCTCCGGGCCAAGGGATTGATTGCAACCTCTGAACACCTCCTTTCGTAGGGGATACTGAGGTTGCTATGATTGACGTGCTATCGGCCTTTGGTCTCTCGTCGGCCGCTGGCCTCAACGCCTACCTGCCACTGCTGATCGTTGGCCTGACGGCGCGCTACACGGACCTGATCACGCTGAGTGAGCCCTGGAATGCCCTGGAGAATCCGTGGGTGATCGGGGTTCTCGGCGTGCTCCTGGCCATCGAAATGACGGTAGACAAGATACCGGCCGTGGACACGGTCAACGACGTGATTCACACGGTGGTGAGGCCGGCGGCCGGTGCGATTCTGTTCGCTTCCAGCAGCAACGTGATCAGCGACGTCAACCCCGCGCTGGCGTTGGTGTGCGGGCTGCTGGTGGCCGGCGGGGTGCATGCCGCCAAGGCGACTGCCCGTCCGGTGATCACGGCGTCCACCGGCGGGCTCGGGAATCCGGTGGTGAGCCTGCTGGAAGACATCGTCTCGGCGATCACCACCATCGTGTCGATTGTGCTACCGGCGCTGGCTGCGGTGGTGATCCTGGTGGTGCTGGTGCTTTTCCTCTGGTGGTTTTTCCGGCGTCGCCGGCGGCGGTTGAGGGAGGCGTGACACCGACTGCCAACCGCATCTGCACAACGAACGCGAGCGAAGAAGCAAAAAGGTAACAATTCAGCGAAGCTGCGCCTCAAACCGACAAGAGATCAGGACTGCCCACGGACGGAAAAGAACACGGACAAGACGGGAAAAATAGACAAACATGTCCGTGTTTCCTTCTGTCCGTGGGGAAATCTTGCTCTGTTTGCAAAGAATTGCCAGCGTCAAGGAATTCAGCCGCTCCCACCGGATCTGGCAATCCGGCGGGAGCGGCTGTGTAGTTGCCTGTTGGGGCGATGGCACGCCGGCCCAGCTACGGTGCTGGCGGAATGACCAGGACCTGCCCCGGGAATATCAGGTCAGAATTGACGATATTGTTGGCCTGGGCGATTGCACCAACGGTGGAGTCGAACTTGAGGGCGATCTCCCCCAGCGTGTCTCCTGCCTGGACAGTGTACTTCGTGATGTTGTCGGCGTGGACTGTCACCTGGCTGGCGATCATCTCTGCAACCAGCGGCTTGTCATCTACGCTGATGCGATAAGCCTGGTTCCCACCAAACTCCCATGGCCCGGTCATGCGGGCGTTGTCGCCGATCTTTTCGATCAGGGCCAGTTTCACACCTTTCTTGACCAGACCGCCGTAGACCGATCCGTGCCACAGCAGCCGCGACACGATCGGGGCCTTGTCCGGTACGTTCCAGAAAGCGAAGCCAACGCGTTCGTTGGAAAACAGGTCTCCATCCTTCAGCCAATCCCAGAGCACGAAGTACGCGAACGACTGGCTTGTCTCCCGCCTGCCGGCGATCTGAGCACTGGGATGCACCTCGATCCCCACCTGGTTGGCGTGTCCCGCTGTTGGGGTGTTGCCGGCTCCCAGAACGGCCAGGTCTTCCCGGGCTGTCGCGAGCGGCTGCGTGCGACTGCAGAACCAGACCGTCAGGTTGTCCCCGCTCCCACGGGCGTAGACCAGGTACTCCACACCCGGCTCGAATTCGTAGCCGCAGTCGATCCCCTGACGTGCGGTGAGCACCGTGAGGGTTGTCCGTAGCGGGCCTTTCCACACCCTTGAGACCTGGAATGTGACATTCACGGATTCCACGTCTTGCACCATCGGGGTGGATGACGCTTCGATTTTGGTCACTCTACCGGAAAAGACGGCGGCTGAGCTGGCCAGTGCGTCCGTTGCCGAACTCTCCGGTACGCAAAAGCAGGCGAATAAACGCGTGGGGCCGGCCAGCAGCAGGGCTGCGAGGATCACCAGCAGGGCGATCGCCCTGATTATTCTGAGCATTGTATTGACCTCCGCAAAAGGGGTTGAACAGGTACCTGGGACTTCTCAACGTGAGTCGTTTGACGTAGTGACATCTCAGGTATTGATTATGCCCCTTCGCTGTCACGTACAAGTCACCAGCGTGGGCAGCCAAGGAACTTCACTACCATTTGCCTGGCTACCATGCCTGTGATAATATTCCTTGTAGAGGGGTGCAGAAGCGGTTAGCTATGATGCGAAAACTTCGGGGTATCAAGCGCAGCGCAATTCAACTGGACTTCAACCTCTACCGGGTAGAGGTGCCGATCCGCGGCCTGGCGAATGCGAAGCTGAGCGTGATCGACATCTGGCCCGAAGGGGTTGAGCGAACGATCCTGTTCGTGCATGGGTATGCCGGCTGTGCCGAAACGTGGGAGTACCAGATCAACTACTTCGCGCGGGAGTACCGCGTCGTCGTCCCGGACCTGCGGGGCCACGGCCAGAGCGATGCCCCCTTCACGCAGTATACCATGGCCGAGATGGTCGATGATCTGGACACCATCGTCGAGGCGCTCAATCTGCCGGAGCGGTTCATCCTGGCCGGCCATTCCTTCGGCGGCTCCATCTGCGTGGAGTATGCCAACGCCTACCCCGAGCAACTCGAAAAGCTGATCCTGATCGCCACCGCCGGCGAATATCCGCTCCCGCGCATCGTATCCCTGGCCTATCGCATTCCCACCGCGGCTTTTCGGCCGTGGTGGAAATACCGTCCGCGCTGGAACGCGGAAATCCACGTTATAAAGCGCATGATGCTCAACAACATGCGCCAGTGGCAGGGCTGGCCGCTCCTGCGCAACATCCGTACACCCACCCTCATCATCACCGGCGAGCGAGACACCTATTTCCCACGCTACGTCTTCGAGGAAGCGGCCAGGATGGTGCCGGACGCCGAGGTAATTGACGTCGGTGCGTCCAAGCACAAGGTCCAACTGGAGCGCCATCAGGCGGTGAACCGTGCTCTCGAGCGGTTTGTCAGCGAGGGGAGGCGGGGCTCCTGGCGCGGGCAAATGGCCGATTCGGACCTCTTGAGCAAGCGTCCCTGGCTCAAGAGCTACGCCAAAGAAACCCCTCACACGGTCCCGATTCCGCGCCAGCCTGTCCACAAGTTTCTGGAAGGTGCGGCTGACTGGGTGCCGAAGCAGACAGCGACCATCTTTTACGGCAGCCGGCTGACCTACAAGGAGCTCGATCAGCGGGTCAACCAGTTTGCGCATGCGCTGCACGGCCTGGGTGTCCGGCCGGGGGATCGGGTGATGGTGGTGCTGCCCAACATACCGCAGATGATCATCGCGTACTACGCGACGCTCAAGATTGGCGGGGTGGTAGTGCTGCCCAATCCCGACGCCGACGCACCGCAGATCATCCGGCAGGTCAGTAAAACGGGCGCGAAAGTGCTGGTCACGCTGCGGGATTTCGGCGGCCTGGCGCGGGCGGTTCGGGAGAACACCGCGCTTGAGACGGTTGTGTTTGCCGACATTCGCAACGCGGTGTCGGCGCGGGTCTACAGACAGCTTCTGCACCGCTGGGAGGTCGCCGGCCTCGGCCAGCACGACGATGAAGAGGCCGACAACGTGGGTTTCCTGATGGACCGGCTGATGATGGACGCCGCCGTGGATCCCCCCGACGTCGAAGTCTCCAGCCAGGCCCTGGCCGCCATTCTGTACACCAGCGGTACCACCGACGAACCCAAGGGGGTTTGTCTCACCCATGCCAACCTGGTTGGCAATGCGCTCCAGACCCGCCACTGGATCCCCGATCTCCAGTACGGCAAGGAGACCTTCCTCTCGGTTGTTCCGCTGACGCACAGCTATGGCATGACCAGTGCCATGAATATCCCCATTGCCATGGCAGCCAGAATCGTTCTGCTACCCGTCTTTGAATTGCAGCAGGTGCTCGAACACATCAAGCAGTATAAGCCGACCATCTTCCCCGGCGTTCCATCGATGTACATGGCTATCAATCAGGCCCCTGGTGTGCGTTCCTATGGGCTCTCGTCCATCAAGGCATGCATCAGTGGTGCCGCACCGCTCCCCGTCGAAGTGCAGGAGGCTTTCGAGAAGCTCACGCATGGCCGGCTCGTTGAGGGTTACGGCCTGACGGAGGCGTCGCCCGTGACCCACGCTAATCCGCTCTACGGTGTGCGCAAGGTCGGCTCTATCGGCATCCCCATCCCCAACACCGATGCCAGGATCGTCGATCTGATGACTGGTGAGGACCTGCCCACCGGGCAGATTGGCGAACTGGTGGTACGCGGCCCACAGGTGATGCGCGGATATTGGGGACGGGAGAACGAAGAGACCCCCGAGTCGGTGTTGAGGGATGGCTGGCTCTACACCGGCGATGTGGCCATGATGGATGCCGATGGGTACTTCTTCATCATCAGTCGCAAGCGGGATACGATTATGGCCGGCGAATACAGCGTCTACCCACGGGATGTGGAAGAGGTGCTGTACGAGAATAGCAAGGTCATGGAAGTGGCCGTGGTCGGGGTTCAGGCCGGCGACAATGGGCAGAGGGTCAAAGCCTTCGTCGTGCCTCGACCCGGCACGGACCTGTCTAAAGAGGAGTTGCTGGATCTGTGCCGCCGGCGCCTGGAAGAGTACGCCGTGCCGTGGGATATTGAGTTTTGCGAAGAGTTGCCCAAATCATTTGTGGGGAAAGTCCTGCGTCGGATGCTGGTTGAGTAGGCGTGAGGAGAACGGATGCCATGCGTCCCAAAGTTGGCTTGGTGCTGGGTGGTGGCGGCACGCGGGGCATTGCCCACATCGGCGTGTTGCAGGTTCTGGTCCGCGAGCAAATCCCCATCGATTTCATCGTCGGAACCAGCATGGGCGGGATTGTGGGCGTGCTCTTCGCGCTCGGATTTGCGCCGGACGAATTGGCCGGCCGGGTGCGTGACATGGAGGGCAATTCGCTGATCAACGTGCGACACCTGAGCGCGCGTGCCCGTCAACGCGTAGTCCGCGAGTTTCTGGCCGAGGCGCTGGACGATAAAACCTTTGCAGACCTTAACCTCCCCGTCACGCTGATGGCGGTGGACATGTTGCGGGGCATGGAGGTGGCGCTGACCGAGGGGCCGCTGCTGCCGGCGGTTCTGGCGACCAGTGCCGTGCCGGCCATCTTCCCACCGGTGGAACTCAACGGCATGCAACTGGCCGACGGGGGTGTGATCGACAGCCTGGCCACCCACGAGGCCTTCAAACAGGGGGCGGAAAAGGTGATCGCGGTCGATGTCTACCCTCCGCTGGAGAAAGACAATCCCTGGGTCGATCCCATCAGCGCGATTATGGGCTTCCAGTTGCCCTTTACCTTGTTGACCGCGACGGAATCGGGTCGGACGCCGGGCGTGTTCGCCTCTATATGGCGCTCTGTTCGGGTGATGGCCTGGTACATCCACGAAGAGCGTCTGTCGGCCGATCCACCCGATGTCTTGCTCCGCCCTGAAGTGGAGAGTTACGGATCGCTGGATTTTCGGGACCTGACCGGACCACTGGAGGCCGGCGTCGCGGAGGCGGAGCGCCGGCTGCCGGAACTGAGAGACCTCGCAGGGGGCTTATCGGGGTAGGTTTTCCAGAAGGCACCCTCTCAATTAGGCGTTTCCGGGAAAATAGTTGCCCTACTTCGCTCGGCCTGGATTGCCAAATCCAGGCCAGGTCCGCCGGATTTGGCAATCCGGCGGGAGCAGTTGGGATAGTTTAAATTCTGGACCCGCCTTATTCATGGAAGGGGCGAGGAAAGTCGGATTGAGAGTGTCGAAGTGAGAAACCCTGCTCTCCGACTTTCCTCGCCTCTACTTTTCGGGAAGATGCTCTAGAAGGACTCCTCGTCCTGCCCGTAAGCTTTCTCTGGCTTCTGCAATCCGTGCCAGGAACCTCGGATCATGCTCTAGCCGATAGTCAAACCAATCATCTTCCGAGGCGAAGCCTATCAGTACACCCGCCGGTTTCCCATGCCGGGTGATAATAATCTCCTCTTCCTCAGCCAAACGCAGGTATTTAGACAACCGATCCTTGACTCTTGATAGCGCTACCGTTCTCATTTTCTATTCTCCTGCTTCTTCCAGCCAGGCAGCAGCCCTGGATTTCGGGACGATTGCCAATATTTCGACGGTCTGCTCTATGATATCGTAAAACAGACGAATGTCGCCAACCCGCAATCGATACTGAGGTCTGCTGATGCCTCTCAGTCGTTTTATTCGACTCCTACTGGTCTTCTGCGGCTCATACCGGAGATGTGCTTCAATGGCATCTCGGACGACGGAACGGTCTCTGGCAGACAACCGCTTGAAATCTTCGACAGCCTCTGGGGCGAAAACAATCTCGTGCCGCATTCTGGCCAGATTATAGCCAGATTTTGCTGATCGTCAAATACGACTTTACAAACAAGCCAGCCATCGTTGGTTCGTGGTGCGCGCTTCTCCTGTTGGGCGAAGGTCTCCGACCGAGCCCACTCCGGCGGCGGTCAGGAGACCTTGCCGAACAGAGGTTGTCAATGGCCGGCGTTGCGCTACTTCACCGCAGCGCTGCCAGCAGGCGCTCCGGCACATCGGAGATCAGCGCATCCACGCCCAGGCCGGCCAGCCGGCGCGCCTCTTCGACCTCGTTGACCGTCCATGTGTTCACTGCGTACCCTTTGCCCCTCGCCCATCGCATGTATGACGCGTCGATCAGGGTGCGGTGGGGGTGCAGCGCGGTGGGCTGGATCAGCGGCCGCAGCCACGCCCGGTGCAGGTAGATGGGTTGGTTTTCGGAATAGAGGAGGCCGAGCGCCATACGTGGGTCTGCCCGACGCATCCTGATGAGCGCGATGGGGTTGAAGCTGGAGACGATTACCTGGTCATAGAGATCGCGGCGCTGAACCACCTTCACGAGCAGCACCACCTCCTGGCCGCCGCCGGCAGGGTCAGGCGTCTTGATTTCGATGTTGAGCCGGCAGCCGGCCCCCACTAAATCCAGGACCTGTTCGAGCGTCGGTATCCCGACATTCCATTTCGGATTTCGGATTTCGGATTTCGGATTTTGGATTGCGGATTGCGAACTGCCCTTGCAATCTGCAATTTGCAATCTGCGATCTGAAACGGGGGCGGGGCTGAAATGGCTGCCGGCATCCAGTTGCGTCAGCTCGTCGGCGGTGTGGTCCCGAACCTTGCCGTGGCCGTTGGTCGTTCGCTCCAACGTGAAATCGTGGATCACCACCAGGCGGCCGTCCCGGCTGAGTTGCACATCCATCTCGATGCCGTCTACACCCATGTCCAGCGCTTTTTGGAAGGCCGGCAGGGTGTTCTCTGGCGCGACAGATCGGGCGCCCCGATGGGCGAAGATCAGGGGGTGCATGATGGCATTTGTACCTGGACCGTAGCTGCTGCGCGCCGGCGCTCATAGTGCCAGGTGGCCAGGGCAACCGCCAGGCCAAACAGGATGAGAGCGGCCGCCAGATGGAACTGGTCTTCCAGTGCTGAAACCAGGGTGGTTGCACTTGCGGTGGCAATGTCCACATCCGTCGCGGCGTAGTGGTCGAGCCGGCTGGCGAACACCGCGCCCAAAACGGCGACACCGGTCATCTGTCCCAGGGTTCGCGTCATGCTCAGCGTCCCCGACGCCACTCCCAGCCGTGGTCGAGGGGCCGACCCCATGATGGCGCTGTTGTTCGGGCTCTGAAAGATGCCCATCCCCATGCCCACCGGCAGCATGCGCAATACGAAACCGAACGGTGTCGTGGTGGTGGTCACGGTGCTGGAAGCCAGGTAACCAGCGACGAGGAAGCCTAACCCAATGAGGCTTACAGGCCGGCTGCCGAAGCGATCGGAGAGGCTGCCGGCCACGGGTCCCAGAACGGCGAGCACGACCGGAACGATGGCCATGAGGATGCCGATCTGCGCAATTGGAAGATGCAGAACCAGGTCCAGGTAAAAGGGCACCAGGAAGATGACGCCGGCGATGGCTACGAAGGTCAGGAGGCCGGTGAGCAGATTCAGGCTGAACTGGGGCGCGCGAAACAGGCTGAAGTCGAGCATGGGGTGCTGGGCCCGCTGTTCGATCAGGACGAAGGCGATGCCGGCCGCCAGCGCAATGCCGAACAGCACCAGAATCCTGATGTCACCGAACCCCAGGTTCTGCCCGACGGTGAGTGCCAGCGACAGCGCTAGAAGACCACCGCCGATCACCACGGCACCCAGGTAATCGAAGGTCTCGCCGCTCCGCGTGGGGCGCAGGTCGGGGACGTAGCGCAGAACCATCAGGATGGCGGTAGCACCCAGCGGCACATTGACATAAAAAATGGCGCGCCAGCCCAGCGTGGCAATCAGGAATCCGCCCAGGGTGGGACCCACCACGATCCCCAGGGAGACGGTGCCGCCGGCCACGCCGATGGCCATGCCGCGCTCCGAGGCCGGCCAGGTCTCCGTGACGATGGCGATGCCCAGCGCCACCACCATCGCGGCTCCCACCGACTGCAGCAGGCGGAAGGCGATGAGGGCGTAGACGGTGGGGGACAGCCCGCACAGGGCGGAGGCCGTCGTGAACAGTGCCAGACCGGCGGTGAAGATTTTCTTCTTGCCGATCATGTCAGCCAGCCGGCCAACACTGAGCATGAGCGTGGTCATGCCCAGCAGGAAGGCCAGCACGACCCATTGAATGGTTGGGAAGGTCGTGTTGAACTCCCGCACCAGCGTCGGGAGTGCTATGTTAACGATGCTGCCGTCAATGGCTCCCAGGAACAAACCAACAGTGACCGCTGCCAGTATCCACCACTTCTGACTGTAATCCATCTCTTCCATCAGGGTCATTCGATCATCGGCTCTGGTTTGTTCCCTAGAATCTCCTCAATCGCCTCGATCACATCGCTTGAAAGCGAAACGTCTGCGGCGCCGGCGTTGTCCTCCACCTGGGAGACTTTCGTCGCACCGGTGATGACGCTGCTCACTCCCTGGTGGCGCAGCACCCATGCCAGCGCCAACTGTGCGCGCGTGATGCCCAACTCGTCGGCGATAGGTTTCAGCCGGCGCACTCGTTTGACATTCTTGTCTGTGAGGAATCGCTCTCTGGCCCAGTCCTCCTTGCCGAAGCGGGAATCGGCCGGGACACCATCGTCGTACTTGCCGGTGAGCATCCCCATGGCCAGGGGCGACCAGACGACCAGCCCGATGCCGCGTGGCTCAGCGACAGGCAGCACGTCCAACTCAACACGCTCGCGGTGCAGCATCGAATACTGCGGCTGCTCGGTTTGCGGCTTGTGCAGGCCGTACCGTTCGCAAATATCGTATGCTTCCACCAACTGGGCGCCACTCCACACCGAGGTGCCCCAGTAAAGAACCTTGCCCTGCTGAATCAGATCATTCATCGCTCGCGCCGTCTCCTCGATGGGCGTCTCGGGGTCGGGGCGGTGACAGAAGTAGATGTCCACGTAGTCCGTGCCGAGACGCTGGAGGCTCTTATCGATGCTCTCCATGATATGCTTGCGCGAGAGGCCGCGGTCGTTCACATCCTCGCTCATCGGCCAGAATACTTTCGTGGAGATGACCAGGGTGTGGCGAGGAAACTGCTTCAAAATCGCCCCCATCTGCTTTTCTGCCTCACCTCTCCCGTAGATGTCGGCCAGATCGAAGAAGTTGATGCCCAGGTCGTAGGCACGCTCGACCACACGGCGTGCTTCGTCTTCGGGCACCTTGCCCTCGCCGTAGTTGATCCAGCCGCCGAGGGAGACGGCGCTCACTTTCATGCCGGCCTTGCCCAAACGTCGATATTGCATAATCCTCCAATTGCTCCTTTTGTCTGATTCCGTAACTGCTCAGCCGCCGGATCTGGCGATCCGCCGCGACACGTTTCACGTTTTACGCGACGTCCTGAGCTTGTCGAAGGGTTTCACGGTGTCGCGAGCCAACTCAGGCGGAAGTTACTTTCTACCCCGTCAGAATGACAGTCCCTGTCTGCAGGTGTTTCGAGGTCAACGCGCGCTGCACCCGGCCGGCCTTCACTCCCGAGATGACATAAACTTCGATCCCTGGATTCGCTTCAACCAGATCGACCATGGTGCGCACTTTGGAGACCATGCCGCCGGTGACATCGTAGCCGGCTGAGCTGCCCAGGGCCTGGGCCACCGCCGGAAAGGTCGCCGGCGTGATTTCGCGGACCGGTTGGGCGTTGGGGTCTCGTGTGGGATCGGCGGTGAAGACGCCGTCCACTTCGCCGGCCAGGATGATGCGTGCCGGCTGCAGGGTGCTGGCCAGGTAGACAAACACGTCCTCGGTGGAGACGATGGCCGCGCCACGTACGTCGTCCAGGGCAACGTCGCCGTAGACCAATGGGACGGCGCCGCCGGCCAGCAGCGTTTCGACAGGGGCCGTGGCCAGGTGTTGCAGCCGGCCATCCCTGCACCGCGCCGATGCTGACGGTGGTAGTGACACGGCCGGCACCCCCTCTGCCACGCAGATGTCCGTCACGATGCGGTTCAGGCGCGCGGCTGCGGCGGCCACCTCGGCGTAGGGCATCGGGTCGAAGCTCTCTTGCGAGAGCAGCCGGGTGCGTTCAGCAGCGTAGTGGCCGAAGGAACCGCTGCCGTGACCGAGCAACAACTGCAGGTCCGGTCGTTCGTCAAGAGCGGCCCGAATCTCCCGCACCAGCCGGCGGATTACCTGGGAGCGCGCTGTCTCCTTGTGTGTCTTATCGGTGATGAGAGAGCCGCCAAGCTTGAGGAAGACGATCATCATTGCAAGATAGTGTCAGGCCTGCCGGTTGGGAGTTCTTGACTTAACAGTGTCAAGTTAAGCGATACCGCGTGATTTCAAAGTGCGAGCTACGCATCTTCAGGCTCCACACCCAGCGCTCTCAGTTGCGCTTCCAGGCGGGGGCTGACCCAGCCGGCCATCTCCTCGATTTCCTCCAACCACTCGCCTTGCCGCTGCCACCCGCTTAGCTCGCCGCCATCCGGGTCATATACGTAGTACTCCTCCACTCCGTAGCGCTCGTAGAAGCGGAACTTCCGTGTCATCTCGGCTACCGTATTGCCGGGTGACAGGATCTCAAACACGACCTGGGGTGCGATCCCTGCTTCCTGCCACTGCAAATAGGAGCCCCGATCGCCCTTGGGTCGGCCAAAAGCTACCAGCACGTCGGGGGCCTGGCGAATGTCGGGCCGGCCTTCCACGGGATACCACAGCAGGTCTCCTGCGACGAATACGTCCGGGTTGTTGGCAAAGAGTGCCTCCAGCCCTTCCTTTATGGTGACAATCCAGCGGAACTGTTTGGTGTTGTCGGCCAGGGGCTGTCCGTCACTTTCGGGATAGATGAGCCTGGCGGCTTTTGCTACACGCGTTTGCACAGTCATCAGCACTCGCTCCTGTTCAACATTCAGACCCTGGACCGGGATTATACTCCCCGGCGGCCGCGGGGACAAGTCCGGTGTCCGGAAGATAAGGGGCTGTTTCTCTTCTGGAAAACTATACCACTGTCTGAATCACCTGCACTGCGCCGGCCCTCCGTACGGCTCCCACCACATCCTCCAGTGCCCATGGCATAGCGACGGCCACGATGTTCCCGCCGCGGCCGCCGCCGGTCATTTTCGCGCCCATCGCGCCGGCCCCGCGTGCTGCGTAGACGAGGTGGTCCAGTTCGTTGCTGGATACGTTCAGCCGGCGCAGGCGGGCATGGTTCTCGTCCATCAGCCGGCCCACTTCCACCAGATCACCCTCCGCGATGGCCGTCCGGGCCGCATCGACGATGGTGCCGATCTCGTCGAACAGCGTCTCGTAGGTGTCGGGATCGCGTTGCCAGCCGGCCCGCACATCGCCCACCGTCTCGCGAGTGGGGGTCGTGACCCCCGTGTCGGCGATCACCAGGTGCATGGGCCGGCCTACGTCAAAGCGTTCCATGGTCTTGTCACGCACGAAGTACACCGGCTGGGCGTGGGCAATCACCGTGTTGTCAATACCGCTCGGGGTCCCGTGGTGGATGACTTCTGTCGCGTACACCAGCCGGCTCACCTCCTGGGGTGGCAGCTCGACATCGAAATAGCGAGCGACCGCCCGCACTACTGCGGCCGAGACGGCGGCACTGCTCCCGAACCCTCGCCCCACCGGAATCGTGGATTCGATTCGGATCGAGAGATTGTGTTCGAGGCCGACCTCCAGGTGACGCAGGGTGCTGATGACGGCAACGGCCAGTGGGTCGGCCGTCGCCCCCGAGTTTGTCGAAGGGTCGGCGGTCTCGACGGTGACCGTGCGGCCCAGGTCCGAGGCATGGATGGTGAGGCCGTGGTGTCCGGTCTGGGCCGTCGCCGTGGCCTGGACTTGCGTGACCGGGACCGCGATGGCTGGCCGGCCATACACCACGGCGTGCTCGCCAAACAGAATCACTTTCCCCGGCGCGCTGGCGCCGACAGCTTTCTTCATTGCCAAGAGTATAACACAACCGACAGAACCAGGGAAATCGCTACTCACCCTCCCGCAGGTTTAGACCTTCTCTGGCCGAGCATCGCTGCTTCTCAGTTCCTGTTTGAGGGGCAAAACCGCTGCTCGTTGCAACCTGCGGGAGGGTAGCTGAGTAGTGACCCAGGGAAATCGTGGCAGGGAGAGGCGCGCAATGCCTGGTAATACAGAGGCCAGTATGATATAATTGAGGGGCAATGTTTCAGCAGGGATTGGGACTGGTTGTCCTGAAGCTTGGCGCGGTTGCCGTACTGGTCTTCCTGAACGGATTCTTCGTGTCCGTGGAATTCGCCATAGTGAGCGTCCGGCACACACGGATCGAGCAACTGGCCGAGGGGGGAAACACACTGGCCAGGCTGGTACAGCAAATGCTCCAGCATACAAATCGAATCCTGGCAGCTTGTCAGTTGGGTATTACGATGGCAAGCCTTGGCCTGGGGTGGATCGGAGAGGCCACAGTGGCAGATCTGGTCGAGCCGCTTCTCCAGGCTGTGGCACGAGGTCTACCGGGTATTGTCACGACAGGTGTGGCTCACGGCGTTGGCATTGTAGTTTCCTTTTCGTTGATCACTGCACTTCACATTGTGATTGGCGAACAGGCTCCAAAGACCTTCGCTATTCGTTATCCCGAGACAGTTGCGCTTTGGTCGGCTCGACCGACGCTGTGGTTTGATCGCATCTTTCGACCGTTTGTATGGTTCCTGGATCGTGCGGCCGCTGTTGCGCTCCGCATCGTGGGCGTACAGCCGGTGGGTGTCCACGGCACGGTGTATTCCATCGAAGAGCTGAAGCAGTTAGTTAGCGAAAGTCAGGAGAGTGGTTTTCTGGATGAGGAACAGGAGGTGATGGTACACCGTGTGTTTGAGTTCGGGAATCGTCTCGCACGCGAGGTCATGATTCCCCGTCCAGATGTGGTTGCGATTGAGGCCGATGCTGCCCTGGGCGATTTGCTCGCTCTCTTCGTGCAGCACACGCATGCACGCTTTCCGGTCTATGAGCAGGATCTCGACAACGTCGTTGGGTTCATTTCTATCAAAGATGTGCTGAAGGCGCTGGCCACAGGCGCGAAGCGAACCGACGGTATCCAATCTCTGATTCGACCAGCGGTCGTTGTGCCCGAGACGAGGCGTGTCGATAGCCTGTTCGTCGAGATGCAAGATCAGGATGTACAGATGGCAGTGGTGATCGATGAGTACGGTGGCACAGCCGGCATCGTCACCCTGGAAGAGTTAGTAGAGGAGGTGGTTGGCCGTGTAGGTGATGAGCTGATGCCGGGGTTGCCGCTATATCGGAGAGTTGACGAGAAGACCGTGGAGATCGACGCTGGCATGCGGATCGACGAACTGAGCGAGGAGCTTGGCATAGAACTGCCTGACCACCCCGACTACGAGACAGTGGCCGGCTTCGTTCTGTTCCAGTTGCGTCGAATCCCCGAATCCGGTGACCAGTTTCGCTACAACGACCTGCAAATCACGGTGATTGAGATGCGCGGGCCGAAGATCGAGAAGCTCGCGCTTACGCGACTCTAACGGTTTGTTCGTAACTTGACAGGGTCACATTCCACTGTCCGGCGGTTGAAACCGCTGCAACCTTTGCAAAGTCGCCCTTCGGCGACTGAAACCCAATCCGCACAGGCGGATTTCGCGAGCGTTGCCGCGAATTCATTCGCCAGGCTCTGAATGTGCCATTGTCAAGGTAAGGGCAGCGTAGATTTCGGAAGTCCAAAGCGGGGCTTTCTTGTCCAGAATAACACTCGTATGAACGTGATTTCGCTATGGAGCGCCTCAACGTGAGACTTTCGAAGTCTTGACTAGACCATATTCTGTTGTTAGACCAGATTTTGACGTCACTAGGACCGAATTGGGACCGATCTGTGTCATAATAAAGCGATAAGGGTCCACATTTCGCTGATGAACAGTTCCCATCCGGGCCGTCGGGCTGCGGGGATGCCCACTCCAGGCCCACAACGTATACGAGGAGGTATGAAATGGCTGTCAAGTTAGTCGCCAAGCCGGGCGAAGTCGATTTTCCCAGGGGCATGGAGGGTATGATTGCTCGGGAATCGACCAAGAGCTACGTGGATGGCCTGAATGGTCGTCTGTACTACCACGGCATTCCGATCGAGGAGTTGGCAGAAAACTCGACGTACGAGGAGACGTTCTTCCTGCTGCTCTATGACCGTCTCCCCACCGAGGACGAATTGGCCGCGTTCAAGGCCCGTATGGTTCAGTATCGTGAGATACCGGACTTTGTGTACGATCTCATCGCCGAGACGGCCGGCGAATACGGTGTCCACCCGATGGCGGTGCTGCGCACAGCCGTGTCGCTTCTGGGTCAGTTCGATGAATCTGCGGAGGACGAAACGGACGAAGCCCACGAGCGTGTGGCGATCAAGATCACGTCCAAGTTTCCAACCGTTGTCGCAGCGATTGGGCGTGGTCTCCAGGGTCTTCCTGCGATAGGTCCGCGCGCTGACCTGTCTCATGCTGCAAATTTCCTCTGGATGCTTACGGGCGAGGAGCCTGATCCGTATCTGGCCAAGGTAATGGATGTTATCATCGTTTTGCATGCCGATCACGGATGCAATGCATCGACGTTCGGGACGCTGGTTGCCCAGTCTGCGCTCAGTGATATGTACTCTGCAGTCGTGGCCGGCATCTCCACACTAAAGGGACCGCTGCATGGTGGTGCCAATCAGCGCGTAATGGCCATGCTGAAAGAGATCGGTGAGCCGGAGAATGCTCTGCCCTGGCTGGACGATGCGCTGGCGAAGAGGAAGAAGATCATGGGCTTCGGTCACCGCGTGTACAAGGCCATGGACCCCCGGGCGGTAATCCTGCATGGCTATGCCGACGAGGTCACTCGCCGGGCCGGAACCGAGAAGTGGCTGGAGATGGCCGAAATCATCGAGAAGCGCATCATTGACAAGCTCGGCGCCAAAGGGATCTGGCCCAACGTAGACTTCTTCTCGGGCGTTGTCATGTCGTCGATGGGCATCGACGCGGGTCTGTTCACCCCGATCTTCGCGCTGTCGCGTGTGGCTGGCTGGGTGTCCCATGCCCTGGAGCAGTTCCGGGATAACCGCATCTTCCGACCACGCTTCGTCTACGTGGGCCCGGAGGTTGCCCACTGGGTGCCGTTCGACGAGCGAGAAGGCGCATAGCCAGAGGTTGTGCCACGCCACTTAGCTACGCTGACACGCAATCCAACATCAAGGCCGGAGTCCCTGGGCTCCGGCCTTGATGTTGGGGTATCAGATTAGCACTTAGTACGATGTCTCCATGTCGATCAGGCCTCGCTCTTTGGCCCGGTGGAGCGCCCAGCGATAGAAAAAAACTGACAGGGTGAGTAGGGTGACAGTGAAGCCTGCCAGGATGCCCATCAACTTCAGGTTAGAGAAGCCGGCCAGCGTGGGGAAGCCCACAGCGCCCCGGCCGAGCAGGGCTCGCCGTGAAACCTCCAGCCAATAGGTGACGGGGAAGATGAAGCCCAACGGTCTGAGCCAGGCCGGCAGTACATCCAGGGGGAAGATTGCGCCGGTGAAGAGATAGAGTGCCCCTGAAACCGCCTCGCCCAACGACCAGAAGTGACGGGCCATCATCATCGTCCACCCGCCGAGCATCACTCCCAGGGCGGCCAGCGATGCCACACCTAACAGCGTACTCGAGAGGAACAGCGGCCAGTTCACCCTGGTGAGGTCGATGGGCAGCTTGAAGGCGATCATGCCGAAGCCGATGGTGATCACCACGGAGATGGCAGCGACGATCAGCTTCGCAACGCCCCGTCCCAGCAGGTAGAAGTAGCCGTCCACGGGGGCGGTGTGGAGGTGCTTCGTGGTGTTGTA
This sequence comes from uncultured Anaerolineales bacterium, assembly GCA_964532665.1. Lineage (GTDB taxonomy): Bacteria > Chloroflexota > Anaerolineae > Epilineales > JAANWY01 > CAZHMV01. Next base: position 26,858 of record CAZHMV010000014.1, on the reverse strand, counting down.
GTGTTCGCGGTCATCGATGACGGCCCAACTCACACCGGTGATCACCTGCCCAACCAGGATGTAGAGTGCATTGCCCAGGTAGATGTACGCGAAGATCGGTTCCTGCATAGCGCCGTTGGTGATGATGCTGTACATCACCACCAGGATCAACACGCTGGCAATGGGCCGGGCCAGGGAGTAGATAGCGAACAGCAAGGGATCGGTCCAGTTCGATTCGATCTGCCAGCCCAGCCAGGCAGCAATGGTAAAACTCCGCAGCGCTTCACTGCGGCGCACGAACGGGACATCGAGGATGTGTTGCGCGACTGGCATCGTGTCACCGCCGGCGTTCGACCAGCCGGCCTTCCCTCCGGCCTACCTCCTCGAGCCTGGCGAGAGCCATTCGTGCGGCGGTGAGAAAGACGATGGCCAGAATCACCAGGATGCCCAGTTCGACTGACACGGACAGGAAGCCCAATGTGAGGCCGTTGGCAAACAGCAACTGACGCATGGCGTCCAGGCCCAGGGTGAGCGGGATGATCGAGGCGAAGGTGGCGACCCAGAATCCCATTGCCTTGACCGGGAAGTAGAAGCCCGAAGCCAGGTAGATGGGCTCCTGTAACAGGTTAGAGATATGCCATGCTTCCCGTCCGGTGGCCAGATAGACCGATGCAAACATCATTCCCATGCCGTACAGTGCCACCATCGTGACCACGAAGACCAGGATCAGCATAGGCAGGCTGCCGGCCTGATAGGTGACGTTGAACAGGAATGAGCACACCACCAGGATGATTGCGGCACGCGTGCCCGCCATCACCAGCCCGCCGGCCGCCATGCCGAGCAAGATGGCCATCAAGGGCCCCGGGCTGACGATGTACAGTTCCAGGTTGCCGGCGTCCTTGTCCCAGTACAATTGGCTGGCCATGCTCCACAGCACGTTGAGCCAAAACGCTGTCATTGCGCCGCCGACCACTACAAAGCCGATGTAGTCTTGTGGTGCCTGGATCGCCCGGTAGACGAAGACATACGCCGCCACCCCCATCAGCGGCAAGATCGTTTCGAAGAACAGCCAGCTCCGCTCGCGCGTCGCGCCGACGATGCGCGGGTAGGCACGTGCCCAAACGGTACGCCAGAACAACCGAAAACCGGTGGCTTTGTAGACGCGGCCGGCGTTATCCATCGCTTCTCTCTGCACGGCGCGAGGTGTCCACATCCAGCCCGCGCCCCACCAGGTCAACGAAGACATCCTCAAGTGTCGGCTCGCGCTTCTCCAGAGAGATTAGGCTGGAGCCGCGTTGGGTGAGGTGCATCAGCACGCCGGACAGGGCTTCCTCGGTCTCCAGAATCAGGTTGAGGTCGGTGTGGCCGTTCTTGTCGGCGACGGTCACCTGTCGAACACCTGGCACGGACTCGATCATGGAGTCACGACTGGGTCGGGGGCCAAGGCGCGCGATTCTCAGGTTAAAAATAGCTTCGCGCTGGAGCCGGCGCTTCAGGTTGGCCGGTGTGTCGCAGGCCAGCACTTTGCCCCGATCGATGATCGCCAGGCGGTCGCACAGTTCGTCCGCCTCGGCCATGTAGTGGGTGGTCAGCAGGATGGTCCGATCGGCGTTATCGTGCATCCATTGCTTGACGAAGCTCCGTACGTCGCGGGCGGCGGTGACGTCCAGGCCCAACGTGGGCTCGTCCAGAAAGATCACGTCGGGGTCGCTGATGAAACCCCGTACAAAGTTCATCTTCTGACGCAGACCGGTGGACAGATCCGAGATCTTGGTGCGCTTGCGGTCGGCCATGCCGACCACGCCCAGCATAGCGTCAATGCGTTCACGGGCCACCGCGCTGTCCAATCCGTAGAACCGTGCGAACATCCACAGGTTCTCCTCGACGGTGAGGAGGCCGTAGCCGCTGGTTTCGCCGCCGCTGACCAGGCTGATGATCCGCCTGATCTTCGGCGCATCGGTGGCGACATCCAGACCTTCGACGAAGGCACTGCCGCTGGTCGGCAGTAGCAGGGTGGCGAGGATCTTGATCAGGGTGGTCTTGCCGGCGCCGTTGGGACCGAGCAGGCCGAAGAGTTCGCCGCGCCGAATCTCCAGGTTCACGCCGTCAAGGGCGACCAGTTCTTTGGGCTCGTCTTTGCGCCTGGGGCCACGTAACTTGTAGATGCGTACCAGGTCGCGGGTCTGTATGGCTGGTACGTCGTGTATGCTCTTCCCCATGATAGGGCCTCAGCCTTCAGGCTGGAAACGTGACGACGCCACGAATATTCTTGCCGGCCAGCATGTCAGCATACCCTTGATTAATCTCGTCAAGCGTATAGGTCGTTGTGACCAGTTCGTCGAGCTTGATCTGACCGTGCCTGTACAGGTTCAGCAGTTTCGGTATTTCCACCGGGGCGTTGCTTGTGCCGTACAACGTGCCCATCAGGGTTTTCTGGCCAAGTACCAGGTTGAGGGGGCTGATGGGCAGGCTCTCGACGACAGCCGGCGTCAATCCAATCACGACGATGACCCCCATTTTCGCCGTTGCAGCGAAAGCCTGTCCAATCGTTTCCGGGCTGGAGATGGCCTCGAAGGCAAAATCGACGCCTGCTCCATCGGTGATTTTCATCACCCTGGCTACGACATCTGTCTTGTTCGCATTGATGGTGTGAGTGGCTCCGAATGTTTTCGCCCATGCCAGTTTCTGGTCTACGACGTCTGCGGCGATGATGGTGGTGGCACTGGATGCTTTGGCCCCTTGAATGACGTTCATGCCGACGCCACCCACCCCGATGACCAGAACGCTGCTCCCCGGTCTCACCTTTGCCCGGTTCACTGCTGCGCAGAAGCCGCCCACCACACCACAACCCACCAGGCAGGCCACCTCCAGTGGGTAGCGCTCGTCAATCACACACACGGAGTCTTGATTTACCACCGCGTATTCGCTGAAGGCTCCGATCAGGCAGAACTGGCCGACATCCTGACCACGTTGGTTGTGCAGCCGATATGTTCCATCCAGTTGAGGTCCTTTGGCGATGTTCGCGCTCAGTACACACGCGTGGGTCATTCCAGAGAGACACCAGTGGCATTTGCCACAGGATGGGATGAAGGTCAGTACGACATGATCGCCTGGCTTGATGCGCGTGACCTCTGGCCCAACCGCTTCGACGACACCCGCACCTTCATGTCCCAGCACCATGGGCCGCATCCCTACGGGCCGGTCGCCAGCCATGACATGGTAGTCGGAGTGACATAGTCCCACCGCCGCCATCTTCACCAGCACTTCGCCGGCCTTGGGCTCGTCAAGCTCCAACTCCTCGATCACCAGCGGCTTTCCAGGTTCATACGAAACGGCAGCTTGTGTCTTCATCCTTCTTCTCCTCACGGACAAGGCGTAATTGCCCCTTCTGGCGTGAAACAACGGCGATAATCCTTTCCGAGGACGTTCATGCGCATTTCCTGCACATACTCATTCTGTTCAGCGAAAGACGCGAATGTCACCGTTCGCGCCTCTCCCGGTGGCACAGGTGGGAATCCTTCACCGTAGAGATAGTAGCACGTCAACAGCAGGCGTCCTGTGTTAGCGTAGAAATCTGGATACCAGTCCTTTACGGCCTGGGTTGAGTGATTTGTCAGGGTGAGTTCCAGATTGAATTTGCGCACCGGGCTGCCGTTGTCGAATCGGCGACATTCCTCAACCGGGCGCCCCCATTGTTCGTAGCGCATGCCGCTCAGGTCGAGGGAGATGGCCGGCCTTGGCACACTGGTCGGTGGGGGAGGGGACGTGGGGCTCGGGGTGACAGTGCGCGTCTGCGTGGCGGTAGCTGTCGGCGGCGGCGTGGCGGTAAACGTGGGCGTTGGTCTCAGCGTGTTGGTTGGCGTTGGAACAGGCGTGTCGGTCGGCATCGCAGCCGCGGTTGCCGTGAGCTGGACGGCAACCTGGGCCATCACGGTCGCAGCCGCCGCTGTCTGCACGGCCGAGACGTCGGCCGTCGGCGGGGCCGTCGATGTCAGCGGTGCGGCTGTCGGCGTTGTTGGGGCTGAGATGCACCTGATAGCTGCCAATGGGATCAAGGACAGGACGAGTATCTGTAATAGCTTCGGGCGGCTCATGGTTTCACTCCTTTGCGCTGAGGGCGATTGTACACAACGTTGAAGCGGACCTGGTACATCGAACTCAAGCTATCTCTGGCAAGCCGGCCTTAGTTCATAGTGCCAATGCCAGTATATCACCGCCGACGCACGTTGTCAAAAGAGCGTGGTCGGTGGCTGTGGGAAGCTGACATCTTGGGTCAGCGAGACAGGGGTCCACATGGGCAGTCGGCGAGGAACCATGAGGGTCAGATCGTTGGAGGGAGGTCTGTCGCCGGCGAAAGTGCTCACCGAGTCCACGATAGCATACAGCGGGGAGTTCTTGCCAGCCAGGGTGCCGCGTCGGTCGGGGCTGCTCGGTCTGAGAGCGTGTCTGAATATTCGTGGAGCGGTGAAGACCCTAAGGGTTTCCGAGAGCAATCTGCGCAAGAAAGGCCCTCCAGATTGCCAGGAGTGATGGTGTACAAGGGTGTGGGCGGAAACCCTTAGGGTCTTTCCAAATTTTCAGACACCCTCTGAGGTAAGGAAGTGTTGCTCAAGGCCTGGAGCGCACCTTCCGCCTGGAGTCAGGCTATGCTATAATGGATAATGCCAGCTTTCGATCTCATGAATCCCCGAACTGAGTAGGAGTGATGGACGCATGGACGTGATCGGCATAGCGGGGCCGCGTATTCGGCTGGTGCCGCTGGACAAAGAACGACACCTGGAAAACTATTTGCGCTGGCTGAACGATCCTGAGGTGACACGCTACCTGACTCTCAACTGGCCGCTGACCCGGCTGGCTGAGGAGCGGTGGTTTGAGCGCGCGGCCGAGGATGAGACCCACCTGGTGTGGGCCATTCACGACGAGAATGGCCGGCACATCGGCAGTACCGGGCTGCATCGGATTAACTGGCGTGAACGGTTGGCGACCAGCGGGATCGTCATTGGGGAGAAGGATGCCTGGGGCCAGGGTTATGGCACCGAGGTCATGCAGGTACGAACCAAATTCGCGTTCGAGCAGATCGGCCTGCATCGCATTGAGAGCGAGTGTTTTGCCGAGAACCAGGCCAGCGCACGCTGTCTGGAGAAGGCCGGCTACAGGCGTGAAGGTCTCGCTCGCAAGAAGTTTTGGCGTCAGGGCCGCTGGCACGACGCAATCTTGTGGGCCATTCTGGATGAGGATTACTTCGGGTTAACATGACCGGATATACAGCCGTATCTTTATCGGCGTGGGGGCGTTTCCTCCAATGTGACTTTCTTCTTACGATGTGTAGGAGTTTACCATTGGAGAGGTGCAGTGAGCGTTTCAAACATCATAAGTAAAGTAGCAACCATCGGTCTGCTCGTTGTAGTCATAGCCACCACCGCCGGCTGTAGTGTATTGGGGGGTACGCCACAGCCACCGGTGGTATGGAAAACCTTCGTGCCCCAGATGAGTCAGAAACTCATCTCCCTGACCATTGATCAGCGTGGTGTCAAGTGGGTGGGTACGGATGGAGACGGGGCTATGGCACTATCTACGGACAATCAGCAGTGGGTGGCCATGTCAAAGCAGGACCGACAGGAGGCCAATACCATTACGGACATCACGATTGACCGGGAGAACAATGTTTGGGTTGGGACATTGATTGGCGTGGCGGTGGTGAGTCCCGATGGGCAGACGACCCAGACTTACACCACAGGTCAGGAGTTGCCGTCCTATTCGCTGCAGGATGTGACCCTCGATCGTGACGAGAATCCCTGGTTCGCGACCTGGGGCGGCGGTGTGGTGACCCTGGACCGCGCTTCTGGCAAGTGGACACGGTACACTCGAGCCGAAGGATTGCTGGACAACCGTGTTGCTACCGTCCGCATCGATCCTGAGAACAACAAATGGTTCGGAACGGCGGTCGGCATCAGTCTCTTGACGTCGTCTGGCGAGTGGCGGCAGTATGGACCGGCGGCCGGCTTTGGCCGGGGGGCGGTCTGGGCGATGGTCGGGGACATCGATGGGAGCCTCTGGTGTGCCACCCAGGGAGGCGGCGTAATTGTCCTGAGTGCCGAGGGCCGGCCTGTGGCAACCTACACGACGGAGAACGGCCTGCCGGACAACACGGTGAACGACGTCATGATCGACACCAACGGCAACAAGTGGTTTGCCACAAACAATGGCCTGGTCTTGCTGTCACGTGACGGCACGACGATGACGACCTTCACCACTGCGAATGGCCTGGGGAGCAACATCATCACCGAACTCTCGCTGGACCCATTCGGTAATGTCTGGGCAGCTACGTATGGGGGCGGACTCAGCCTCTATGTGCCTGCTGCTACTCAGTAATCCTTCTCAACTGCCATCCGCGCCTGCAAGTCGGGCGGCCGCTCTTGCCGCTTTCGTGAGCCGGGGGTTGAGCGCGATGGCTCGCTGGTACTCGACCAGGGCGGCCGCGCGGTTTCCGAGGCCCTCGTAGGCGACAGCGCGCTGGTAGTGCAGTTCTTCGAGAGCCAGATTGACCAGCGGGGCGCTCAACTCGATGACGCGCTGGAACTGGCCGGCCCGATTGTAGGCTTCAAAGGCTCCAAACTGGTACCAGAACATGCGTGGCGGCAGTCCAATCTCGATTGCCATGTCAAAGGCATCGGCCGCTGGCTCGTTTTCTCCCACACCCAGCAGACTACTGCCAAGGTTGAACCACGCATAAGCGTCGCCCTGGTTTTCGATCTCGGTCTGTGCCTGCCTTGTGGCTCGTTGATACATCCGGTCGTCGTCCCAGTCGTTACCAACGATTGCTTTGACGACCGGCTCGCGTTCGAGCTGGTAGACCGGAATATAGACCCGATTGAAGGGTCGCCACAGTCGATCAAACTCGGCGTAGGAAAAGTGCAATGTCGGGCCGCTGTATGAGTCGTTGACGATGATTTCCTGCGTGGTCTGGTCATAGCCTCGGACTAACCGATAGTGACCGGTCAGTTCGTCACCCGGCCGATCGAGCCATTGCTCGACGATGACGGGAATCTGGTGGCTCACCAGGCGCTGGAGGGTCTCGATATCGCCGTTGACCCGCGCGATCCCGCCGAATCCCTGGTCGTGCATGTAGGCCACGATTTCGGGGGGGCTCACATTCTTATCCTGGACACTGCCTTTCAGCGCTGGCGCAATATCGAACTGGGTAAGGGGGCGGTTGTAGTAGCTGAGGGCCATGGCCACGGTGGTCGGGGCACAGTTGTTCATCTTCTGCCAGTCGTGGAGCATGGGCTCCAGAAGAACCTTGTTCGGCAGAGGTTGCAGGTCCGTGGTGGGGGCGGGGTTGTTGAGGCGCGGGGGTTGCGGGTGCTCCCCGGCAGCAAGGTCAGCCGGTGTTGGCGGAGGCCGGGTGGCCATCTCTGGCACCGCGCGGGCCACCGCAGTGCTGGCGTTGGGAATCACCAGCTCCTGGCCGGCCCGGATGTCGTCCGGGTCCTGAAGATTATTGGCCGACAGGATTGACTCCAGGCTTACCCCGTGGGTAATGGCGATGCCCCACAGGGTATCGCCAGCCCGTATCCGATAGGTCGCGGTCGTGTTGGCCGGCGTCCTGGTGTTTGCCGGTGACTCATCGGGCACCAGCGTCTGGGCGGCCGTAGGTGGCACGGTGGGACCGGGGCTCTCTGTGGCAATGGGCGTTGGGGTAGTCCTGTCCTGCATGTTGGCTACAACTGGCTGCCTCGGGCCTGTGGTATCGGGTTTGCCGGCTGGCTTCCTGTGGACCGAGCAGCCGACCACAGCCAACAGAATCAGGAGACCGATCGGCCAGGTGAACGACCCCCTGTGGCCTGGCTTCGGTCTGCGTGTGTTGTTGTGGCCGTGCTCAGTCTTGACCCTTTGCCTGGCCATGGGATATGTCTGAGCCGCAGGATGGTGGGCCTGCCGGCAGTTGACGGATGAGTAAATACGCAGTATCATATATCGTAGCAGTTCCTGGCAACTGCATCTGGGCTTAAACTTGTTTGGTGATGACACCCATCTCGTCGTCAATCATAGCAGAAAGCTGGAGGGAAGGCCAATAAGCTCGATCTCTGTGATCCGTTTTGACCGAAATCTGACCTGGAAAACACTCGGTTTGGACCTCCGTGTGGTACAAATCAGTGTACGTATTGCTCGATCGTTGACTGCGTCATTCTCTGAGGCGTCTCGCATGAACTAGGAGGTGATTGCGCCTATGGCCTATATAATCACAGACCTGTGTACCCGGGCCGGCGACTGCGTCGAGGTCTGCCCGGTGGATTGCATCGTTCCGGGTCCCAAGGACGATCCTGAGTGGGGGGACCTGTTTTTCATCGACCCCGACGTCTGTATCGACTGTGGGGCCTGTGTGCCTGTCTGTCCGCCCGAGGCGATTTTCCCCGAGTGGGAGGTGCCGGCGGAATATGAGTCTGATATCGAGAGGAACGCCCGCTACTTCCTTGAGGGACCTGGCTACTGGGATTTCGATCTGGAGGAGGAACGCGTTCCCCAGTAGATCGGTTCCCCCCGGACAGAAAAGATGGGGCGGTCAGGCAGCGGCTCATGCCTGGCCGCCTCGTTTTGTTATTGGAAAGGGCAACTACCAGCCCGCTTGAATAAAGGGCGAACGCGTGGTATCATGAGGGTGGATGTAGGGATTCACGTGCACTGTAGGAGCAGGAGGTGTAGACAATGGCCAAACCAAAGGTATTTGTGGCACGACTGATTCCCGATGAGGGGCTGACGCTGGTGAAGGAAGTTTGCGATGCCGAAATCTGGGAGGGTGAACTGCCGCCACCGCGCGATTTACTGTTGGAGAAAGTGGCGGACAAAGAAGGCTTGTTGTCGTTGCTCACCGACCGCGTGGATGCGGAACTCATGGACAGGGGACCTTACCTGAAGGTCATCTCCAACTACGCCGTGGGCTATGACAATATCGACGTCGCTGAGGCGACAAAGCGGGGGTTGCCTGTCGGCAATACGCCCGGTGTGCTGACGGATACCACGGCCGATTTTGCTTTTGCGATGATTATGGCGGCCGGCCGGCGGATTGCGGAGGGTGCGGCCTATGTCCGGGCCGGCAAGTGGCGGACCTGGGGGCCGCGTCTCCTCCTGGGCCAGGATATTCATGGTGCCACGCTGGGCATCATCGGCTTTGGTCGAATTGGCCAGACGGTGGCGAAGCGGGCCCGGGGGTTCGACATGCGTGTATTGGCCTACGACCCGTACCAGGATCACGCGGTGGCCGAACCCCTCGGTGTTGAGCTGTTGGACGATATGGATGAGCTGTTGCAGCAGGCAGACTTTGTCACGATCCACACGCTGTTGACAGATGAGACCTATCACCTCATCGGTGAGCGGGAGCTGAAGCTGATGAAGCCGACGGCGATTCTGGTGAACACCGCCCGAGGTCCGTGTGTCGATCCAGATGCTCTGTGTCGGGCACTGCGGGATGGCGAGATCGCGTATGCCGGCCTCGATGTCACGGAGCCAGAGCCGATCAACATGGACAGCCCGCTGCTGGAGCTGGACAACTGCGTGATCGTCCCGCACATTGCCAGTGCCAGCGTTGCGACGCGCGGTAAAATGGCCGAGATGGCGGCCCGGAACCTTATCGCCGGCCTGCGGGGCGAGCCGCTGCCGCATTGCGTCAATCCGGAGGTGTACGAATAGGTAACAAGATGTACCGCTTGTTGCCTGTCAGAACGTTCACCTGGATAGCGGCTCTCGCCCTTGCCTGGCTGGTTGTGCCTGGCACCCGCGCCGGCCCATCCGATTGCAGCGTGCCATCTGCCATCTGCAGCCCGCAACCTGCAATTGAGTGGAGCTCTCTTCACAAGGTCACGCCGCGCCTCCTCGCAGAGCTAGATGCCGGCAAGGAAGCTGACGTCCTGGTCTTCGTTCGAGGCCGGCCTGACCTGACGCCGGCCCGCGCCTTTTCAACCAGGGAGGCCAGAGGGCGCTTCGTGGTCAAGGCCCTGCGTGCTACGGCTGAGCGGACCCAGGCCGGCTTGCGTCGGCTGCTGGATGTGCGTGGCGCGGACTACCGGCCGTTCTGGATCGTGAATATGCTGCGCGTTCGGGCAGATCGAGCGTTAATTGCAGAGCTGTCCGGCCGACCTGAAGTCAGAAGAATCGACATCAATATCGTCACGCCGGGTCTTGAACCCGAGTTCGACGTGGATCTGTTCCCGAAGTTGATGGTCCCAACGGCCACGCCCCCGTGGGGCATCTCCAGTATCGGTGCACCGTCGGTGTGGCAGGAGGGCGTGCGAGGCCAGGGGATTGTGGTGGCCGGCAACGACACCGGTGTCGATTGGACCCACGAGGCGTTGATCGATGCCTACCGGGGGTGGGACGGGGTATCGGCGGATCACAACTACAACTGGCACGATGCGTGGGCGAAGACGCCGCTGGAGCCCAGCGATGATCATGGACATGGGACGCACACCATCGGCACCGTGGCCGGCAGCGGTCCCCAGCAGATTGGCGTGGCGCCTGATGCGAAGTGGATGGCCTGCCGTAACATGAACAGCGGCTTCGGTACGCCGGCCGCGTACGTTGACTGTTTTCAGTTCTTCCTGGCCCCCACCGATTTGCAGGGCAACAATCCACGACCCGATCTGTCGCCACACATCGTCAATAACTCCTGGGCATGTGTTGAGTCCGAAGGGTGTCATCCCGACGATCCGCTGTGGAACGACACGATCGGGCCGGCTGTGGGAGCTCTGACGGAAGCCGGCATTGCTGTCGTGGTTTCGGCGGGGAATTCAGGCCCCGCGTGTCAATCGGTTCGGTATCCGCCGGCCATCTACCCGCAGTCGCTCACCGTGGGGGCCACGGACTCAAGCAACCGGATCGCTGACTTCAGCAGCCGCGGTCCGGTCACCGTGAACGGCAGCGGCCTGCCGGCTCCTGATCTGGCTGCTCCTGGGGTGGATGTGCGCTCCAGTTTCCCGGGTAATCGCTACGTCAAGATGAGTGGCACTTCCATGGCCGGCCCCCACGTGGCCGGCACGCTTGCGCTCCTGTGGTCGGCGGAGCCGCAACTCATCGGCCGGCTGGCAGTCACGGAGCAGGTGCTGCGCGCTTCGGCCATGCCAATTGCTGACGATGCCTGCGGCGGCGATCCTGACAGCCAGCCGAATAATGTCTACGGCTGGGGGCGCATCAACGCCGACACTGCGGTGCAGACGGCGACGACGCTACAGGAGTTGCAGGGTCTCGTGACAGACATCGATGGCAATCCACTCCCGGGGGCTGACGTCAGGATCGTGGACCTGACCTGGGGAGTCGAGGTTGATTCACTGACGGGGGCGGATGGGCGCTACGCGAGCCCGTTGCTGCCGGGGAGCTATCAGGTAGCGGTTGATACCCCGGCCCACTTCGCGGAGTCTGATCTGGTCAGCGTGCCGGCGGACGGCCCCCTGGTTCACGACGTGGCTCTTGCAGCGTGTGTCGATTGGGATGGGGATGGGTATACCCGCTTGTTTGAAATACAGACGGTGGCCGGCGATTGGGACAAGGAGGGATTTGAGCCCGGGCATGACCTGAATCGTGACGGCGTGGTTGACGTCATCGACGTGGCTATTTTGGCAGCTCACTTCGACGAACCGTGCTCTGTGGGATGAGACCTCGGAGGTATCCAGCCAGGCATTCGGAGGCAGATCGGCGTGAAACGTGATGCGTGAAACGTGATGAGCGGTTCGTGTGCGGATCTTCACGTCTCACCCTTCGACGCGCTCAGGGCAGGCTGTTTTGCGTTTCACGGTGTCGCGGGCAAACTCAAGCGGAAGTTACTTTGCTCCCCGTCAGCAGGCCAGTTTCCGGTTTCATGCTTAGACAACTACAAGGATCCGATCACAGTTGCTACATGTTGTCAGCTCGTCGCCTAGAACTCGCTGCCGGTCAACGGCGGAGAGGCTGACCCGGCAGCCGGTACACATGCCGCTCTCAACCGGGGCAACGGCGGACCCTTTGGTCCGAATGAGATGGTCGTAGGTATTAAGGACGTGGGCGGGAATCTTGTGAACAAGCTCTTTGCGCTGGTCATTCGCCTCAGCAATCGCTGCCTGTAACTGTTCGCGCTCCGCCAGGAGGTCGCTCTGGTCTCGCTGCCAGGCTCCTTCGATTCCATCGAGGATCGTCTTGCGTTCGGCAACGTGACTCGTTGCTTCCTCACGAGCCAACATGGTTTCAAGAAGGTTGTCTTCCAGTTCGGCATGTCTCTGTTTGAGGTATCGGACCTCTTTTTGCAGCCCCGCTAACTCTTTGGGATTCTTGACTCTACCGCCGTAAAGCCGGCTCTCTTCGCTACGCAGTTTGTCCCCGACCGTCTCCAGTTCGAGTTCCTGCAATCGTTGCATCTTCTCCAGTTCCTGCAGTGCTGCTTCGGCGGCTACGAAATCGGAACGAGCCTTGCGCAGGCTCTCACTTTCACCGAGCTGGCCCTCTACCTCGGCCAGGCGGCGTTTCCTGGCACGGATGGTGTCATCGATCTGTTGCAGTTGGTAGAGGGTCTCGGCAATTGTCACGGGTTGCTCCTTAGATGTCCCATCCTGGCCTCCGTTGTCGTTGGCGGAAAACGTTGACAAGAACGAGGCCGGTGATGAACCCACCGATGTGGGCGAACCAGGCGACGCCACCGGTTTGCGCCACCCCCAGGGAGAGAACACCCTGGAATAGTTGGATCACGATCCAGAAACCGAGCACAATGATGGCCGGCAAGCGGATAATCCGAATGAAGTAGCCCAGGAAAAGCAATGTCTCTACCTGAGCCCGTGGGTGCATGATCAGGTAGGCGGCCAGAACGCCGGCGATGGCGCCGCTGGCTCCAATATTGGGAACCCTGGAACCAGGGCTCACAGCGACCTGGGCCACGGTGGCCGCCGTACCACATACCAGGTAGAAGACCAGAAAGCGGACCGGGCCCATGTCGTCTTCCACATTATTGCCAAAGATCCAGAGATACAGCATATTGCCCGAGATGTGCAGAAACCCGCTGTGCATAAACATGGCTGTGAAAATCGTGAGAAACGCGGGATGCAGGCTGGGAGGTGGCAAGTCAACGCCCCGTGTCAGCTCATACGGAATGACCGCGTAGCTGAGGAAGAACCTGTCCAATTGCCCACTGACCTGGTACAGAAGCTCCAGGAGGTACACAGCAACATTCAACCCGATGATGGCGACGGTCACCAACGGGAAACGGTATGTCGGGTTGATATCTCGAAGCGGTATCATGGCAATTTGGGCTCCTGCCAGGCAGTTTCAGCGGTCTTCTCTACTGTCCGTTCATCTCTCGTCAACTCTCTGCCGTGGCCCCCGAGCGTGTGGGCTGTGTGCCCGGAGGCGGGAGTATTCTACAACAAGACGAAAGGAGATTCAAGTGCCGGCCCAGGGTTTTGCACAGAAAGCGAAAACCGACTACAATTCAAATGTATCCACTGAAACAAGGAGTCTGCATGCGTGCGGCTGTCATCATTCCGACTTACAACGAGCGCGAGAATATAGCAGAACTGGTAGACCATATCCAGCGTTTGCCCGAGCCGCCGGCCATCTTCATTGTCGATGACCATTCTCCCGATGGTACGGGCGAGTTGGCCGATGTGCTGGCTCGAGAGAGGCCCAACGTTCACGTCCGGCACCGGCCTGGAAAGTTGGGCCTGGGAACGGCCCACGTCGCCGGCTTTCAGGATGCCCTGGTGGCCGGCTATGAGTACATTCTTACCATGGATGCGGACTTCTCCCACCATCCGAGGTATATTCCCGACCTGATTGAGGCCTGTCACGAATATGATGTAGTGATCGGGTCGCGCTACGTGAAGGGCGGCGGAACCCGTTACTGTCGTCTGCGCCGGCGCATGCTCAGCCGGACGGCTAATCTGGTGGCGCGTACCGCTTTGGGACTGCAGGCTCGTGATTGCACAGCCGGCTTTCGATGCTACCGGCGTCGGGTACTCGAAACCATCGACCTGGCTGCGATCTTTTCCGATGGTTACTCGTTCCTGATAGAGATGTTGTATCGCATCCAGAGTCAAGGTTTTCGGATCGGTGAGGTGCCGATTATCTACGAAGATCGCTGGCAGGGTCGATCCAAGATTTCCCGGCAGGAGATCTTCAAAGCGGTGTACACAGTGCTGCGTCTGAGTTGGGGGCAGCAAGTAGGGGGGGACAAGCTGCTTTCCCGTGCATGGCGGGAGCGGTTGCCTTGGAATATGTGAAGTGTAATCTGTGTGGGGCTGACGATACCCAACTCATTCATCCGAGTACACTCGACCGCCGCGATGCCCCTGTGAGGCCTGCACGGGTCGCTTGTACGAACGATGCTTATGGGATTCACCCCCCGATCGTTCGATGCCGGCAATGTGAACTTGTCTATGCCAACCCGCGTCTGGGTGCTGAGGAGCTGATGGACAGTTACACTGCCATCGTGGACTCGACTTACCTGGATGAGCGCGAAGGGCGTCAAATGACGTTCCGTCGTCGTCTGGATCACATGGACTCTCGAGTGGCCGGGAATGGACGAGGGCGGTTGTTGGATGTTGGGTGCCATATCGGAATATTCCTGGAGGAAGCCGGCGCCCGTGGCTGGGATGCCTGGGGTGTGGAGCCGTCGCAGTGGGCGGTTGCGCAGGCAAAGGCACGCAACTTGCAGGTGGTCCAGGGCACGCTGGCGGAGGTCGCTTTCCCGCCTGATCACTTCGATGTGGTTACCCTTTGGGATGTGATCGAACATCTGCCGGATCCGATGAGGGAGCTTCGCCGGATTGCCCGCATGGTTCGGCCTGGTGGATGGGTTTGCATCCACACCATGGATGTTGAAAGCCTGTTCGCGCGGGTAATGGGCAAGCGTTGGCCGTGGCTGATGGAAATGCACCTGTACTACTTTTCTCGCAGCACGCTGAGGGCCATGCTACAGCGAGCCGGCTTTCGAGTGATCGAGGCGGCCGCTCATGGTCGTGTATTGCGCCTGGAGTATCTTGTTTCGCGGCTGGTGCCGTACAGTGGTGGACTGGCCGGCGTTACCAGCAACGTCGTCCAGGCATTGGGTCTCGCGAGCTGGCTGATCCCTGTCAACTTTGGTGATCTGTTTACGGCCTACGCGCGTAAAGAGCTATAGTCTCAGTAGATCCAAATTCAAAGCTCAAAGCGGACCACAGTCCGCGTTTTAGCCGCTGGACTGTGGTCCAGCTAGAGCATTCTTGGATCTACTGAGTCTCACAGACCCTAAAGCTTTCCCAAACCTTTAGGGTCAAGGAGTGGATATGTGACGGAACTCTGGTTGTTGCTGGGCGGCTTTGTTCGACATGATGAAGGGCAGAGCCTTCTAGAGTATGCTCTGGTGATCATTCTGGTGTCTCTGGTCGTGATTGTGGTGTTGACGCTGCTTCGGGGTCAGATTAGCCAGGCGTTCCAACTGATCTTCGGCTGACGCCGGGTGCCGAACTCGAGCAATTCCGGTTTTGCGAACATGCGATGGCACCGGCGGTGGTTGCTTGCTCGAGATTCTGTCCTCGACTTGTTGTTCCCTCCGCGCTGTGCCGGATGCGGATGTCGAGGCCAATGGCTGTGCGACAACTGCGTGGCGGCTGTGGAGCGAATTCGCCCACCGCTTTGCCCGCAGTGTGGCCGGCCTCAGAAGCATCAGCGGCTGTGCCATCTCTGCCAGGAAACGCCCCTGACCATCGATGGCATCCGGTCGGTGGCCTATTTTGGGGGAAATCTGCGGCAGGCTATCCATCGGTTCAAGTATGATGGTATTCAGGCCTTGGCCGGTCCCCTGGCTCAGTTCCTGGCCGAGTATCAGGCGGATCATCAATTGCCGGCTGACGTCATTGTCCCGGTGCCCCTGCACCCCGATCGGGAAGCCGAACGGGGGTACAACCAGGCGGCCTTGTTGTCGCGGGCTTTGGCCTCGCGACTCGAGTTGCCGACCATCGAGACGGCGCTGGCGCGTGTCCGGGCAACAATCCCCCAGGTCACGCTGAATGCATTGCAGCGTAGATCGAACGTGGCCGGCGCCTTCCGTGCACGGAACATGCATGTAGCCGGCCAACGCGTGTTGTTAATTGACGATGTGTGTACGACAGGGGCGACCATGGATGCCTGTGCTCAGGCGCTCAAAGCTGAGGGGGTACAAAGTGTATGGGGCCTGGCACTGGCCCGTGGGCGATAATCGGTTGGACGGGGAACACCGAACCGTTCGACGCAGTATGTGAATGGAAGAAAGGAGATTATTGATGGAGTTGCACATCAGTAGCCATGGGATTCAAGTGACAGACTATCTGCGCGAGTATGTTGACAAGAAGATTGGGAAGTTGGACCGGTATCTGCCGGAGATCAGCGAGGCTCGGGTCGATCTTTCAACGGAGAACACGCGCAGTGCCGGCGAGGTCCAGGTCGCTCAGGTGACGCTCCGGGCTAACGGCAAGTACATCCGGGCTGAAGAGCGAAGTCAGGACATTTTCGCCTGCATTGATGCTGTGCTGGATAAGTTGTATCGGCAAATCGCGCGGTATAAGGGGAAGCGGGAGGACCGGTGGAAGGGCCGGCGGACCACCCAGCCGGAGCCCCTGCCCATTGAGATGGAGATGGAGGAGGAAACCGGAACCATCGTTCGGCGAAAGCGGTTTGAGATGTTTCCCATGGACGAGCAGGAGGCCATCGAGCAGATGGAACTGCTGGGCCACACGTTTTTTATCTTTCACAATGCTGAAACTGGTGAGATCAACGTCGTCTATCGCCGCAAGGATGGGGACTACGGCTTGATCGTACCGGTGCCGGCCTGATTTGGGCAAGGGAGCGCGAGAGATGAGGGGCAGGGGGGAGTGCCTCCCCCCTGCCCCTCGGGCTTCTTGTGGAGCCGTCATGGTCAATCGGAAAACCATCCTGATCGTCTGTACGGGCAATGTGTGTCGGTCTCCGATGGCAGCCGGCCTTCTCCAACGTCGGCTGGCCTCCGCCGGGCTGGAGGATGACTATGAGGTGCGATCGGCCGGCACGTGGGCCGCAACCGGTGTACCTGCCGCCGCATACGCCCGGCAGGCGATGGCTGAGCGAGAAATCGACATAACACAACATCGGGCACGGGACATCAGTGCCCACGATGTCGCGGAGGCCGACCTGATTTTGGTGATGACTGAGGGGCATCGAGAAGCGATTCTGGCCGAGTTTCGGGATGCGCGCTCCAAGACGTATCTTCTCAGCGAGATGATTGGCAAGAGTTACGACATCGCCGATCCCTATGGATCCAGCCTGGCGTACTATGAGTATTGTGCTGAGGACCTGTCCTCCATCATTGAGGCCGGCTTCGAGCGAATTCTGAGGCTGGCCGACGAGAATGCGCGGTGATGCAATTCCGTATCCCTGACCCGCAACGCATTTCAAGCCCCAGGCGGTTCGTACAACTGGTGGTGGTGACGCTGGCAGCAGGGGCCATCCTGGCCGGCTGCTTTCTTTTCCGATCGAAGTCGGAGCCGGTGCCCACAGCGGAGGTTGGCGGAGTCCAGGCGACTCCCTCGGCCCAGGAGAAGGAGACCCCAGCCGGCGCGGTCCAGGGTCGTCCCCCAACGCCACGAATCGGGGCTGGAACCGTAGCTCCGACCCGGCAGGCGTTGCCTGTGCCCCAGGTTGTCGCTTCCGCGGTGCCCGACCGGCCCCTCCTCACGGTTGACGTGCCCAACCCTGGCCAATCGATCTACAGCCCGGTGTACGTTCGTGGAAGCGGCACTGTCCCCTTTGAACGAGCGTTGGAAGCGCAGGTCCTGAGTGTGGGTGGGGAGGTTCTGGGTCGTGGACCGATTCTTTTCGATCCTGTGGCGCCTTTTGGGGAAAAGGCGGTCTATGAGGGAACGCTCCCTTTTCGTCAACCGGAGCAACAGCAGCTCGGCAGTGTGCGTGTGTTGATGCGGAGTCCGCGAGACAGTTCGATCGTAGACTACGCGCAGGTGCTGGTGGTCCTGCTGCCTGCCGGCAGCGGGCCGGAGGATATTATGATTGACACCCCGGCCGCGGGAGCTGTTATCGGGAACCCGGTGCACGTGGAAGGAACCGCTGTGGCACCGCAAAACCAGATCACGATTCGACTCAAGGCGGGGCCGGCTATTCTGGTCGCAGACACGATCCCGCTGGCCGGTGAAATCGGCGAACCGGGACGTTTTAGCGTTGATCTGAGCTACCAGCCCTTCCCGGCATCGGTTGGCAGCCGGCCGGGTTACCCTGCCCCCTCGGAAAGCGTTGCCGGGTACATCGAGGTCTTCTACCGCAGCCCGAAAGATGGTCGAATTGCCCAGATTGCATCCGTCCCGGTCGTGATTCCGCAGGCCAGTGATCAGTGAACAGTAATCAGTGACCAGTGAACAGTAATCAGTAACCATGATCTGATCACTGGTTACTGATTACTGGTTCATGTGTTTGCAAGAGTTGTTTGTCAATGATTGTCAAGTGTGGTATACTCATTCGGTCTGTGTGGTTCAGAATAGCATGAAAGCCGGGTTTTTCGTGGCCGGCGGGCAATTCGTTGCTCGCGGGAGAGCTTGCTTGCATCACGCATCACGTTTAGGAGGCTTCGTTCGTGTTTGACATTGTTGGTAAGCGCTATTGGTACTTCGCCTTTTCTGCTCTGGTTATCCTTCCAGGACTGATAGCGTTCATTCTGTTCGGATTGCCGTTGGCAATTGATTTCACCGGTGGTTCACTTCTGCAACTGGAATTTGACCAGCCGGTTAACATCAGCACTGCGGAGATCAAGTCCATCTATGCGGCGCAGGCCGGTCTCTCAGATGCTCTGGTACAGACATCGGGGGACACGGGAGTGTTGATCCGGTCCAAACAGATGGATACCGATGCGAAGAACGCTATTGAGGCCAGCATTCGGGAGAAGTACGGCGATTTCACCGAACTGCGATTCGAGTCTGTTGGTCCATCGGTGGGGGCGCAGGTGACAGGCCGCGCTTCACAGGCTGTACTGCTGGCGGCCATTGGCATTCTGTTGTATATTGCCTGGGCCTTCCGCCATGTTCCCAAGTCATTCCGTTATGCTGTGTGTGCCATTGTGGCGATGCTGCATGATGTGGCTGTGGTCATCGGACTTTCAGCTATCCTTGGCCACTATATGGGTTGGGAAGTTGATGCCCTGTTCCTCACAGCTCTCTTGACGGTAATCGGTTTCTCTGTGCATGATACCATCGTCGTCTTCGACCGGATTCGGGAGAATATGGGGCGTCGCCGGGGCGAGCCATTTGAGGACGTTGTCAATCACAGCATTATCCAGACGCTGGATCGTTCGATCAATACGCAGTTGACGGTACTATTCACGCTGACAGCGCTCGCCCTGTTCGGAGGCGTCACGATTCGTCACTTCGTGCTCTGGCTGCTGATCGGTATTCTCAGCGGGACTTATTCGTCGATCTTCAATGCCTCTCCCTTGCTTGTGGCGTGGGAGAACGGCGAGTTCACGGGATGGCTCCGACGCCTGCGGGGACAACAGGCTGCGGCATAGGGTTGATAGGGTTGCGCCAGGCGGCAACGCGACTTGCAGACACTCAATGATGGTTCAGCCATCATTGCCAACTGGAGAATTCGATTCTTCGCATTGAAGCCAAGTGGGGCGGGGAGGGTAGTTGAGATTCCCGCCCTGTTTTCTTGTTGAGCTTTTTCTATGGCGAATTGGTGGGAAAAAGGGACATTCAGCCAGCCGGCTGTGCCACCAGAGGGGATCGACGGGCCGGCGGCCGATGAAGCCGTGCTATCTGTCTCCTGGATGGAACGACTGCGCACCGTTGATTGGCGAAGTGCAGGGATCATTCTGGCGCTTGCCCTGCTGGTTGTTGCTGGTCGCGGCTTCTATCTCTGGCGGGGCCGGCAACTTGCATCTGAGAGCCGGCGCAACGAGCTCCGTCAGACCATTGCCAGGGAGCTCGAAGTGCGCCGGACAGGTGACGCCGAAGCAATGTTCCCGCTTCTGGACCCGCTGGCCAGCCGGCAGTGGCGACAGCAACAGGTTGCTGCTCTGACCGCCCTGCCACTTCCGATTCCAGGCGAAGAGCCCCCCATCATTGAGCGCTGGCAATTCCAGGGTAAAACGGCCATGGTGGATCTGCGGTTTGCGGGGCCGCCGGCCACCCGGGAGACACGTTTCTATCGCCTCGTGGCCGACTCCTGGCGACGCACCTCTCCCATTCCGGCGTTCTGGGGCCGTCACCTGGAGGCCGATGCACCGGGCGTCCATTTCATCTACCGCGAGGCGGATGCTGATGCGGTACAGGGGACCATTGAGGCCCTTCGAACAGCTCATCGACAGGGGGAGGTATCTGTGCTGGCCGGCAGGCGCCTGCTTGTTGAAATCGTTCCCGACAGTGTGGTCGAGTATGATACGCAGGACAACCGTCTGCGCCTTCCCTCGCCGCGACTCAGCCCCCGCCTGGTGTCCGTCCCCGACAGCGCGCCCATTTTGTGGCGTCTGGCCTACCCGATCGCAGATCGTCTGGCCGATCCTGGCGATGCTGCCCGATACCGCTATTTGGACAGCGCTCAGTTGTTTCAGGATCATCTCCGCTTTTGGCCGCTGCGATGGCAGGCCCCGTTTCCCGACCGATGGCAGACCCAGATGCTGGACACGCTTCGAGCAGCCAGGGACGGGGACGGCCTGGTTGTCCCTCGGGCCATTGACATGTTCTCCGCCAATCGGTCGGAGGCATACCTGGCCTACTACGAAGTGATGACCATGGCCGATTACGTTGCTGAGCAATATGGCCCGGCAAAGCTTCTGGCCCTCGACCAGGAACTGGCTCGGGCATCTTCGTGGGACAAAGCGATACCGGCTGCGCTCGGCGTGGACGTGGCCGAGTTTGAGCGAGGCTGGCGGGCGTATCTGGATACGAGACTTGCGCCATCCCCACCTTCAACCCCCCAACCGACTCCCATCAGCGGCGGATAACCTGGTGAGAATTGCAGAGACGCGCGTCTACTGTGGCCCCAGCCCCTATGGCCGCCGGCCTGTAATTCGTCTGACTGTAGACATGGGGCCCCTCGCTGACCGATCCACACAGGACCTGGATGGCTTTCCAGACCGGCTGCTTGGAATGATGCCGGCCCTCGGCTCAAGTCACCTGGTGGCGTCTGAGCCGGCTGAGTGGTCCCGTCCCCCGGATTTCCACCATCAGATC
>CAZHMV010000014.1:4047-5600 GCA_964532665.1 uncultured Anaerolineales bacterium | reverse complement strand
GGTGGCGTCTGAGCCGGCTGAGTGGTCCCGTCCCCCGGATTTCCACCATCAGATCGCGGACCGATTGCGCGCCGGCGTTCCCCTGCCCCACATCCTGTCGGAGGTCGCCCTTGTCCTCCAGTGTCTGGCTGGCACGCCGGTTTCGTACGGACGGGCCCTCCGGGCGGGTCCGGATCGGCATTATGTGATCTACGAATATCAAGAGGAGCGGGTCGGCATACAGGCTGGCGCTCTGGCCCTGGAGGTGGTTCGCTCGGCGTTGCCGGCGGAGTTCCAGCCGGCTGCCGGTGTAATGGTTGATCTTCAGGCCGAGCTGGAAGCGCTGGCGCGGCTGGCTGATGAGACAGCCCTGGACCCGGGAACCGCTGCGATTGTCGATGCAGCCGGGCAGCGCGGCATTCCACACATCCGCCTCAACGAGGGCAATCTGGTTCAGCTCGGTTATGGCCGGCAGCAGAGACGTATTGAGGGTACGACAACGTCCATGACCGGCAAGATCGCTGTGGATATTGCTGCAGACAAGAAGCTGACGACGACCTTGCTCTACAACGCGGGCATCCCCGTGCCGGCCAACGAGGTCGTTTACTCGGCCGATGAGGCCGTTGCCGCCGCCGAGCGACTCGGCTACCCTGTAGTAACCAAGCCGATCAACGTGAGTCATGGGCGTGGCCTGTCCCGGGATCTGAGGACGGCCGGCGAGGTTCGAAGAGGATTTGAGTCGGCACGACGGTATCACGAGAAAGTTCTTGTGGAACGGTTGGTGCCTGGCCGCGATCATCGCATCCTGGTCATCAACGACGAGGTGGTGGCAGTTGCCGAGCGCATTCCGGGCCACGTGGTGGGCGATGGGCAGCACACGATCGGAGAGCTTGTTGACATAATGAATCGCGATCCGCGCCGGGGCGTTGGACACGAGAAGGTTCTGAACCGGATCGAGATCGATCATCAGGCTGAACGGCTGCTGGCCCAGGCTGGCTATACCCGCGACACGGTTTTGCCCGTCGGTGAGGTACTCTACCTGCGTTCTACCGGAGACGTGGCTGCAGGGGGCATGGCGGTTGACCGGACGGCGGAGATTCATTACGATAACGTCAGCCTCGCTCGCCAGGCGGCCAAGGTGGTGGGCCTGGACATTGCCGGCATCGACATGATTACCCCGGACATTTCTCGCCCCATTCGCGAAGTCGGAGGGGCCATTGTTGAGGTGAACGCCGCCCCAGATTTCCGCATTCATGTCGCGCCCAGCCAGGGGAAGCCCCGGGACGTGGCGACACCGGTTATCGACATGCTGTTCCCGCCGGGCGAGCCGGCCCGCATTCCCATCGCAGCCATCACCGGAACCAATGGCAAGACGACCACGGCCCGGATGGTGGCCCACATTCTGAAGATGGAGGGTTACCACGTCGGTCTGGCCACAAGTGATGGCATCTATGTGAATGGTGAACAGCGTTTGCGAGGTGACATGACTGGCCAGTGGAGCTCTCGCCTGATCTTGAAGGACCCGGCGGTCGATGTGGCCGTGTTGGAGACGGCGCTGAGGGGCATTGTGGAGG
>CAZHMV010000014.1:0-3947 GCA_964532665.1 uncultured Anaerolineales bacterium | reverse complement strand
GTGCGGCAACATCTCTCCCATGGCGGGCGGGCGGTGATCCTCGAGGAAGGGGTCAACGGCCAGATGGCGACTCTGTACGATGGTGAGCGGCAGATTCCCTTGCTGTGGACGCACCTGATCCCGGCCACGATCGAGGGGACGGCAACATTCAATGTCTCCAATGCCCTGGCCGCCATAGCGATTTGCGATGTGCTCGGTGTCTCAGTCGAGAACATTCGCCAGGGGTTGCGGACGTTCGCCACGACGTTTTTTCAGACCCCGGGCCGGCTGAACCTGTTCGATCAGTACGAGTTTCGGGTTCTTGTCGATTCGGCCCACAATCCGCCGGCCTATCGTGCTCTTGTTCGCTTCGTTGGCACCCTCTCGGCCCGACGCAAGGTGGGCGTGATTGGTGCTCCCGGCGACCGTCGAGACGAAGATATTCGGGAGATGGGCCGCATAGCCGGCGCCGCCTTCGATCGTCTGGTGATCCGAGGAGCGGGTGAGGGCCAGGGGCGGTTGTCGGGCGAGGTGGCGGAGTTGCTGCGGGCTGGTGCCCGGATGGCCGGCATGTCCGATGATCGCATCGATGTCATCTTGCCTGAGTGTGAGGCGGTGGAGGCCGCTCTCTCGCAGTGTCACAAGGATGACCTGGTGGTAATCGTTGCTGAAGATGCCATCGCGGTGTGGAAACAGGTCGTGTACTTTGGTCGCGATCGGGGCCGACCGCCAGCGGGGGTGCCTGAGTTGGAGATCACGGAGGGCGGGCGAACGCGCCGATTAGTTGGACCCCGTCCTGGTCCGCCTCGCGTCACACCAGGCCACTGGCAGAGCGGCGGTGGCGTGAAGCGTGAGACGTGAAGTGTTAAGTTAGAAACTTCGCAGCACCAGCGGCAGTTGAACACGGTCTATGAATGCCGGCGTTGGGCTTGGCGTCATGGTGCCGGTGGGAGTAGGCGTCGGCGTGGTGGAAGCTGTAACAGTTGGGGTCGGGGTGGACGAGGCCAGGATTTCCGTTGGTGTGCCAGAAGCCGTAGCGGTTGGGGTTGGCGTGGCTGAGGCTGCAATCTCGGTCGCGGTGGGTGTGGGGCTGGCGGTTGGCGACGGTGTGCCCGTGAATGTAGCTGTGGGACTCGGTGTGACTGCAATCTCGCCACCGACGACGATCACCCCGTCGATTAGATTAGCCGGCAGTGGATTGAGATGGGCGTCGATCAGATCAACCCTGGTCAGCGCGAGCGGGCTGGCGCCGTTGGCTTTACCCCCCACCAATACTACCACCAGGTCTCCGTTCTCGTTGATCGGTGATCCTGCACCCATCAGCGTCACGGCGACGTCGATCGTGCCGGCCTCGTTGTCCACAGCGTTGGCGCCGGCAAAGTAGTCATGTCCGTTAAGTAGAGAACCCAGCCCGACCTGCACGCCAGGACGTTCGGGGTCATCGTCGTTGATCTGAATCACTGTGGGGTCAAATGAGAGCTGGATCTCGAAAGCGATCAGATCTGTCGGGTTTTCGATGCCAATGTGTACTTCGGACGTGCCACCCACGGGCACGGAGACCAACCACGGCTGAACCGCGACCACGATCGTCGGGTCTTGCACGGGCGAGAGGTGGGCTGTCAGGGACCTGGCAGCCCGGGTGGGTATCGTGGTAAGAAGCATCAGGGCGACAAGGCAAAGCAGGGCCAAGGGTCTGATTTGTGACATATACTCCGTCCTTGCTATGAGTTCGCGTTCGCTACTGTTAGACGACCGCACTCGACGATAGCAACGCTCACGTTTTCGCAAACACGAGAATGGACGGCCAACGGTCGGGCCGATCAAGCTAACAGGTGAACTACGATCAGCCTACGTTCTTGAAAATGGCCGGAAATACCGGGTGTTTTCGTGCAATTTGCCTTGCCAGGAGCAGAGAGGGATGCTATCATGGATGGCCGTTCCCTGCCCATACCGATCTCACCCGAGCATGGCACGATCCCGGACCTGGTCCCTGGGGATTGCGGACAGGGTGTTACTACTCAGCTACCCTCCCGCAGGTTGCGCTGCGCAATCGTTTTGCATCCGAAAAACGGCCTTGAAGCAGCGATTCTGGCCAGAGAGGCTTCAAACCTGCGGGAGGGTAAGTAGCTACGACAGGCTTTTATCTGTCCTCCACCGGGGGGTCAGGGCTGATCTGCGTCATCTGTGGGAAGCCATGTTCGTGGGATGTCCAAAGGAGGGACGACACATGCAAGATCGACTCATCGCGGCGGCGCTTCTCAGCATTGCGTTGATTATGCTCATGGTGCCGACGCCGGCAGCCGCTGCGCCCCCGGATACGGGGCTTGAGACTCTGGTTAATGAGTGGCGGGTGGAGCTGGGCGTGGCACCCCTGCAGGGAGACGAACGGCTCTACGCGGCCGCGCAAGAGGTGGCCGGCGACGGGACGTACTGTCCCCAGGACCGAGTGTTCGTCGAATTTGCCATTGGTGGTGCCATGTATCACGCCGGGTATTATGGTCGCCGGGGTTATGGCATGTTGCTGTGTGGTGAGTATCCAACGCCCCAGGATGTGATGGAATGGATCCAGCAGAGGGGCGGACCGCAGCATCCAGACCTGAAGGACATCGGCGTCGTGCATCTTGCCGCTTTAGACTTTGTCCGCTCTAACGGCAACCACGTATCCGATGTATGGGTTCTCCTGGCGGCCGACCCCATGGACTGACATCTGCATGAAAGATGGGGGTAACTGCTGAGCGACGCCGCAACAGGCGTCGCTCGATCTTTTTCCCCTTCTGCCGTCAGGGGTATAATTGAAGGCGAAGCGGAATGAGGAGGGATGTGCAAGGGTGGAAATCCAGGCGGCTGTTGCCAAAGTGGGGAAGTATGCCACGAGCGAGAGTGGCGATACAGTGGAGATGATCGAGCGACCGCATGGGGGTCTGTCGCTGGTCATGGCGGATGGCCAGCGTTCTGGTCGTCCGGCCAAAGCCATCAGCAATGTCGTGGTTCGCAAAGCGATCTCGCTCCTGGCCGAGGGCGTGCGTGATGGTGCGGCTGCTCGCGCTACCCATGACTATCTGTACACGTACCGCCGGGGCAAGGTGCAGGCCACGCTGAATATCCTCTCCGTTGATCTTCAGACGAAGACCATCGTCCTGTCTCGCAATAGCCACTGCCCCGTGGTCGTAGCGACGCCGGCTGGCATTCAAATCCTGGACGAACCGTCAAAACTGGTCGGCGTCCATCGAGGCACCAAGCCGGTCATCACCGAGTTGCCTGTTCTCCCCGGGACATACGTGGTGGCATTCACCGATGGTATCGCGACCGCCGGCGAACATTCGCCCGCCGGTCTGCTGGACGTCCCTGCCTTTGTGGCCGATTTTCTGGGCATCAATACCGAACAGACGCCTGACGCTGGAGAATGCGGGCCTGGTGCTCATGCCCTGGCCGATGCGCTCATATATCGTGCAGTGGCGCTGGATGATGGCCGGCCACGGGATGACATGACCGTGGTGGTGTTGGCCATTCTGCCCCGTACAGTGGAAGACGAGGTGCGCCACCTGACGGTCCGCTATCCCATTCCCCCGGTGGTAAGCTGAGTTGATGGCAGTTGAGTAGTTTGGCATTTCATCCAAGGATTGCTGTAGTTGGGCCATGTGGAGCGGGCAAGACGACCCTGGCCCAGAAACTGCGGGGGCTGGGCTACCACGTGCGCGAGCCGGCCCAGGAGCATTCCGGCGTGCCTGACATGTGGCAGCGCATAGCGGCCCCCGACGTTCTCATCTACCTGGACGCTGAGTTATCGACCATCGCTCAGCGTCGTCGCATTCAATGGGGGCAAGATTATCTTGATAAGCTCAAGCGCCGGCTTCGCCACGCGCGCCGGCACGCCGATCTGTACCTGCGCACCGATGGACTCACCCCCGAGCAAGTCCTCGATTGCGTTCGGGAGTTTCTAAATCAGTGATCAGCAAACAGTGATCAGT
>CAZHMV010000013.1:34364-66819 GCA_964532665.1 uncultured Anaerolineales bacterium | reverse complement strand
AACGATCTGCCAAGAGTTCTGGTGCGAGAAGCTCTCACAGGGCTGGGGGTCGGCGTGCTGCTAGGCATGATCGGTATGGTTCTGGCGTTGCTCTGGGGAACGGGTCTACGCGTGGGCTTGACAGTCGCCGCGACACTGCCGGCGGTGTGCATCTGGGCCGAGGTGGTCGGCTCACTCATCCCCATCACGGCCGACCGCGTCGGCATCGATCCGGCCCTGGTCTCCACGCCGTTCATCAGCACCCTGGTCGATGCCACGGGCCTGTTCATCTATTTCACCGTGGCGCAAGCGGTCCTTGGGCTTTGAGACATCGCGGGCCAGAATGCGTTTCGGCTGTTGGAACTGCCCAACCATTGCGAAGCCTGCCCTTCGGCCAGGTTCAGGGCAGGCTTCGCAATGATTGCCGAGCTTTCAATCGCCAGGCCAGACAATTAGGCCATACCAGAGTATGAACCTCCGGGTCAAGGCGCACTTGATCGAAAAGTGTCGGATCACGCAAAGGGCCATAGTAGTGTCCATGGAGAACTGGTTCAAAGTT
Organism: uncultured Anaerolineales bacterium; assembly: GCA_964532665.1. Taxonomy (GTDB): domain Bacteria; phylum Chloroflexota; class Anaerolineae; order Epilineales; family JAANWY01; genus CAZHMV01. Next base: position 66,281 of record CAZHMV010000013.1, on the reverse strand, counting down.
GATCGTTCGCTCTGCGTTGTCGTCGAAGGTGATACGCCAGAGAGTCATACAGACAGGCAGTTGGGGTGTTGCCGGCTAGATGGAGAGCAACTTGCGTAAGCGGTCAGGATCCACGCCCGGGGCATTGGTTCGTGCTGCCGAGACGACAGCCGCTACAGCTTTCTCCGCCAACGGCTGAATGATGGCTGCTGGTTGAGCTTTCAGATCCACCTCAGCCACCACATCAACTACTGCTGTCTCGACGAGAGCCATTGCCCGACGCAGGCGGCGATCCACTTCCACTAAGTCTCGTGCAGAAAGGGCGCCGACACGATGGACCACCAAAGTTGGCTCGACAGCAGCGACCTTTGGCCGAACAAATGAAGGCCGGAGCAATCCCGCAGGTCTCCAATCGGCAAGGACATAGTCTACGACTGGATTTGCCCGAGATACTTGCGAAGACACGTAAGCCAGCAGTAGGTCTGGCCGGGCCGCATGATAGATGGCGCTACTCACGACCACTGCCGGTCGCGTTTTAGTTGCCGAGAGATCAGTGTAAGGAAAGGGAATCAGAACAATGTCACCGCGTTGAAATGCCATAGAGTTCCCGCCAATTGTCGTAAATGGCATCCTCGGGGTTGTCCCAATCTTTCTGGAATGCCTCCAGGCTCATCGCTGACCAGTTTGCTTCATCAGCCAGTTCGCTGACCAGGACACTATCCAGCAGCAACCAAGCCAGCATCAGCCGTTCCACCGTTGTCAGCCGCTCCGTCTCAGCGAGAATGTGGTGCACCTGTGGGGAGAGGGGCTTTTCAGTTAGGGACATATCTCTTAGTTCTTCCAACATCCTTCGGGTATCTCACTCCTTTGCTTGGGCCATTAGCGAGCTGCCATGCGTAGGACGACATACGTCCTTGTTAAGATTATACAGTATCTTGTACATGAGTCAACTATCAGCCAGCCGCAGAGAGTCGTACAGCCGATTCTGGTTACCTACACCCAGGAAAGTGGCGCGCATCCCCACAGGGGAGCGGCGATCAGGAGACCTTGCTCAACAGGAGGACGACCGTCAGGTGGTCCTACCCAGCGGGCAGGGCCACGTTTCATTGCTCCCAAACTTCCGACTCCACGCTCAGCGTGCCGCTCTTCTCGAATCGCAGCTCCACACTGAACCGATCGCCGGCCTTCAGGTCCCGCTTGAGGCCGACGAGCATGATGTGGGCGCCGCCAGGCTCGAAAATCACGCGGCTCCTGGCCGGCACCTCGACGCCGCCGGCGATGGGCTGCATCTTCATCACGCCGCCTTCCATTGTCGTCCGGTGAAGCTCAACCGCCTGAGCAATGTCGCTTTTGGCACCGATCAGGCGATCCGGTTGCCGGCCCTGGTTTTCCAGCGTGAGGTAGACGACACCGGTACCGCCGGCCGGTGCGGGTCGTGACCAGACGTCCCTGGCGCGAAGGCTGGGACCAGCCGGCCCCCGAACCCCACAGGCGGCCAGCACCCCAATGAGCAAGACGCAAGACGCAAGACGCAAGACGCAACGCATCTGATCACTCCCTCAGCAACTCCCGAATATCGTGCACGAAATCCTCCGGCGGCGTCCCAAAACCATAACTCAACCGCCACCGTCCCTGGGGATCGATGATGAAGACCGAGGAGCTGTGGTTGACCACATAGCCAAGGGCACTGCCCGATGCCTCAGCCTTCTCATGGTAGATACTGTAGGCCGTGTAGACGGAGGCAAGGTCATCGGAGGTTCCTGTCAGCCCGATGAAGTCGGGACTGAAAACCGCCAGATGTTGTTGCAACTGCTCCGGGGTATCTCGCTCCGGGTCCACCGTGATGAAGACAAACCGCACATGCTGCACATCGTCGCCCAGGGCGTTGTGGACCTGCTTCCAGCGAGCCAGGGTGGTGGGGCACACGTCCGGGCAGTGGGTATAGCCGAAAAAGAGCAGCACGACCTGGCCTCGCTGATCGCTGAGGCGGAAGGTGTTGCCATGCTGATCGATCAGGGTGAAGTCGGTGGCCGGCGGTGGGGGATTTAACTCCGTACCCCGGAACGAGGGAGCGGAGTGACCACAACCCGCGAGGCCAAGGAGAGCCCCCAGAACGATGGCCAGACCAATGATTCTGTTCACTCTGTGCTAGAGAACTCGCAACCCGGCGTCCACGCAGATGGCCAGCAGGATGAGCGCCAGGTAGAGGTTAGAGGCGTGGAATACACGCCAGGCCCGCCGGCTAGACGGGCGAACCAGCAGCCGCCATCCCTCTCCAACCAGGTACACAGTCCCGATGGCCACGGGCACCAGGAACAGCAGCCCCAGAGCCGGGTGCAGACCCAGAGCCAGCCCGGTGACTCCGGTGGCGACGCCGTGCACCAGGCTCCAAAATGCCGCGCGCCGCGCGGTTGAAGTCACGGGCAGCATGGGCACGCCGGCTCGCTCGTAATCTTCCCGATAAACCAGAGCCAGGCTCCAGAAATGAATAGGCGTCCAGAAGAAGACCAGCAGCGCCAGCGCCACCACCCCCACATCGGCCCAGGCGCCGGCGGCCGCACCCCCGCTCAGCACGGCGAAACTGCCGGCCGCCCCGCCGATGACAATGTTCAGGCTGGTCCGTGGCTTGAGCCATATCGTGTAGACGCCGATGTAAATAACAGCGCCGCCGACCAGGAAGAATGCCAGGGCGAGATTCGTGGGCAGCACCGCCAGGGTCGGCGCCACCACCAGGGCCGTGCCCAATACAGCAACCCAACCAGGCCGGCGTATGACTCCCGTCACCAGCGGGCGCTCTCGGGTGCGTCCCATGCGAGCGTCGGCCTCGCGCTCCAGATACTGGTTGAGGGCCGAAGCGCCGGCGGCCGCCATCCCGCCGGTAATCAGCAGCAAGACCACGGTATTAGTCCCAGGCCACCCACCGGCACCCAGAAATGCGCCGGCGACAGCAGCCGCGAGCAGCAGTACCACGATCCGCAGCTTGAACAGCACGACCAGCGTGCTGAGCAGATTGCCGGTCGAGGAGCGGTATGTGGAACGCATCGAAACATCAGGCGTTGCAGGTTCAGCAATCATGTCGGTCTCCAATCCTAGCCAGACCCTAAGGGTTTCCAAGAACCTTTAGGGTCTGTACAGTCCCTGGTTCCGCATCCGCCGCCGGCTGCCGCACGTAGCCGAGGCTCCACAGCAGGACCATGCCGGCCCAGAAAGTGGCGGCCACTGTCAGGTGCAACACCCGCGACCACATCGGCAGGCGCAACAGCACATTGGCAATGCCCAGCCCGAACTGCACGAGCAGCAAAACGCCCAGCCCATAAGCTATGCGTGCCAGCCCCCGATCCTTCCGGCTTCTCAGCAACCAGACGATGGTGATCAGAGCCAGAAAGGCGACAGTGAAGGCAGTGTAGCGATGTAGCATCTGGATATCGATCAGGCGGCGCATGGCCGGCGCGCTGGACCCGCAGTTGGGAAAGGAGGGGCAGGCCAGCGAAGCGCCGCTACGGGTTACGTAGGAGCCGGTGAGTATCAAAACATACGTTGCGATGGCTGTCATGGAAACCCAGGTCCCAAAGCGTCGCTTCCGAAAGATCTCCTGGGCGGTGCCCCGAGGGGACTCAAGGGCCGGCAGCGTGCGACCGGCTTCCAGGGCCAGCAGCCCCACGATCAGCATCGCCACGCCGGTGTGCACCCAGCCGGTGGCCGGCGGGATCTCAAAAATCACGTGCAGACCCCCCAGCGAGACCTGCACAACCAGCAGAACGGCGGCCGCCACGGCCGGTCGAAACACCCTCGGCTCGTGCCGGAAACCGCGCCAGGCCAGCAAGGCCAGGAGCACAATTTGGATACTGGCCGCACCACCCAGCAGGCGGTGAGTGAATTCCACCCAGGCACCCGTCAGGCTTGGGGGGATCACCCGGCCATAACACAGCGGCCAGTCCGGACACCCCAGGCCATTGCCGGTGACGCGCACAATGCTGCCCATGGCGACCAATAGGATCGTCGTGATCAAAGCTGAAAGCGCCAGGCCGGGCAAGAGCCGGCGCACCGACAGCGTAGATGTTTGTGGTACAGTTGAAACGGCCATCGTCATCTCCTTGCTGTATTACTGCGTCTTACGTCTTACGTCTTGCGTCTTGCATATCAATCATACGCAAGACGTAAGACGTAAGACGCAACTCACCACACTACGGCATCACACGTCTTAACGAACGCACGTCACCGCTCACTTCGCGGCTCGTCTTCTTTTCTTCCCAGTCCAGCAGGCACGCTATCAGAATGATTGCTGTCAGGACGTACATCATTCCCCCTGGGACCCACATGATAGCTCCACCCAGCATCTGATCTTCCAAAACCGACAGGTCCCACAGTCGGGGTACAGTCATGTAATAAGCGTACAGAGGCTGATGGGCCAGGGAGATACTCACAGCCAGAACCTCGTTCTGGACCAGCGCAGCCAGGACATAGCCGATGCGCACACCGTAGCCCGGCGAGCCGTGAATGCGCGGCGCAGCGCCAACCACATGCCACCAGAACAGCAGCGCCGTCGCAAAGAACGTGATATGCTCCACGTCGTGGATCAACTCATCGTTCAATGCGGCATTGTAAGCAATTGGCGCGTGCCAAATCCACAAGGTTGCCACGTAGAGCGCCCAGGCCACCCATGGCGCAGTCAGGCGTCGCACCACCCGGCGGAATGGAGCCTTGCGGGTCAAAAGCCGGCCGATAGTCCGACGGAGGCCGGCCGGCATCCCCCACAGCGCGATGGGGAAGGGGTTGGCCAGCAGCAGAAGCGGCGGCGCTACCATCATCAGCAGTTCGTGTTGCACCATGTGCATGCTAAACAGCAGCGACTGAAGGGTATCGATTGGGGACAACAGTGCCAATCCCAGGACCGCCAGGCCGCTCAGGTAGGCTGCCAGTCGCCAGCCGTTGGCCAGGCGTGTATGTCCCTGCCAGCGCAACCGCCACCAGCCCAGGCAGTAGGTGCCACCCAGTACGATCAGCACCAGGATGGCTGCCGGCTGCCAGTCCCAATGCAGCCATACGTGATCCAATGATACCCCCTCACCTTCGTGGAGGGGGTGGGGGGCCGTGTGGCGCACCGCCCCGGTCAGCAGCCAGACCTTCAGAATCAGATTCGTCACAAGATTACCGAAGCAGTTGTCATGAGTGCTTACACACTACCAAGGATGAGATTCCTGGACGGCTAAGTAGCTTGTTGGCTTGCAGAGTGCCCAGCCATCTAGCCATCTAGCCAACTACTACCGCAGCAGGTACAGAGCAGGATAGAAAAATACCCAGACCACGTCCACGAAGTGCCAGTACTTGACGGCGGCCTCCGCGCCCCAGTGCTTCTCTGGAGAGTAGGCACCGCGCCGGCCGCGCAGATACACCACCAAGAGAAGCAAGACGCCAGTCAAGACGTGAAACGCGTGCATCCCTGTCATCGAGAAAAAGGCAATTCCGAACCCCTCTTGAGGGACAATGCCCAAGTGGGGCGCTTCTGGCCATTCCACCGCCACCACTGCGAGCAAGAAGACGGTGCCCAGAACGATGGTCATCAAGAGATTCCGCAGAAAGGCCGGCCGGTCACCGTGAGCGATGGCGGTCTCAGCCCGATAGGCCGTCAGGCTGCTCAGCAGCAAGATGACCGTGATGGCCAGGCCCAGAACCTGGTTCAGCTCTGGCGGTCGATACGTGCCCAGCAGGTAGAAGCGAGTGAACAGCAGGATCATGAAGATCATGCTCTCGGAGATGAAAAACAGCCACAGCCCCAGGCGATTAAGGCCCAGGCGATCATACTGCGGGTGAGTTACGGCTGTGGTACTCATCTAGTGCTCTCCTTCCTCTCCCTGCCACAGGTGCGCCACGTGCATGAAGTACTGTACGATCAGGCCAGCCTTGACCAAACCGATCACGGCCAGGTAAGGCAGCGTGCCGCTGTGCACCGATATGGCGATCCAGTACTCAACGGCTGTCAAAACGGCCAAAGCGCCGATCACAATCCATCCCAGACGTAGTTTTGCGGCTTTCTTGAGTTCCATAGAGTCACCTCCTCCTTCGATTATGCAATGCGCACCTGGCGAATGAATTCGCGGCAACCACTGCGAAGCCGCCCTGCGGCGGCTAGTCGCCGAAGGGCGACTTCGCAACGGTAGGCGCGGTTTCAACCGCCGGCAGAGCTCACGTCTCTTCACTTGCGCCTGCAATGCCAAATCGAACATACACCGAACCAGGCACACCGTAATCGTACGGGTGGCCGACGACGATCGGTGGCTGCAAGTAATTCTCCTCCGGTGGCGGAGACGGGATCTGCCACTCGAGGCCACGGGAGCGCCACGGGTTGGCCGGGGCTGGCACGCCGGCGCGGGCGCTCTGCACCATGTTGACGATGAAGATCAGCATGCTCACACCCACCAGGAACCCGCCCACGGTTGCCAGCGTCTGCCACGAATCGAACCTCATGGCCGGATCATAGTCAGCAATGCGCCGGCGCATCCCCAGCAAGCCGATGCGGAACATGGACGAAGTCACCATGAAGAAGCCGATGGTCATCAACCAGAAGTGCAGTTTGCCCAAGCGCTCGTTGTACATGCGCCCGGTCACCTTGGGGAACCAGAAGTAGACGGCTGCCAGGAAGGGGAACACGTAGCCCCCGAACATGGTGTGGTGGAAGTGCGCCACAACCCAATAAGTATCATGCAGGAACAGGTCAGTTACCACAAGACCATTCGGTGGACCGGTCAACCCCCCTACCAGGAAGATAACAAAGGCACCCAGGACGAAGAGCATGGGAGTCTCAAAGCTCAACTTCCCACCCCACAGCGTGGCCAGCCAGTTGAAGAACTTGACGCCCGTTGGCACAGCCACCAGCAGGGTGGTGAACATGAAGGCGGTGTTCAACACGTTCCCCAGGCCCACGGTGAACATGTGATGTGCCCACACCAGGAAGCCCATGATGGCAATCGCCATGCTGGACAGGGCAACCGGTCGGTAGCCGAAGAGCGGTTTGCGGGCAAACACAGGCAACAACTCGCTGATCACTCCCAGGCCAGGAAGGACGAAAATGTAGACTGCCGGGTGAGAGTAGAACCAGAAGATATGCTGGAAAAGGACCACATTGCCGCCTTTGGCAGGGTCGAAAAAACCCATACCCAGGACACGTTCCAATACCACCATCAGGAAGGCAGTACCGATGAACTGGGTAGCCGTCAACTGGATGATCGACGTGGCCAGCATGCCCCACACGAAGATCGGCATGCGGAACAGGCTCATCCCCGGCGCGCGCATCTTTAAGATGGTGGTGAGGAAGTTGATGGAGCCCAGGATAGACGACAGGCCGATCATGAAGACGCCGACGTAGAAGAACTGAGCCCCTAACGGCGCCTTGACGCCCAGGGGCGGATAGCCAGTCCAGCCAGTGTCGAACCCCCCCGTGGCCAGGCTGGACAGTACCAGGATCGCCCCCGGCGGTGTCAGCCAGTAGGATAGGGCGTTCAACCGGGGGAAGGCCATGTCTGGAGCACCCACCATCAGGGGGATCAGGTAGTTCGCCATCCCAGCCACCCCCAATAGGATGGAGGCGATCATGACGATACCGTGTACACTCATGATGTGGTTATAGGTATCCGGCGAGAGGAACTGCATTCCAGAGCGCGACAGTTCCAACCGCATGATCAGAGCCAGCAAGCCGGCTGCGAGCATGATGATCACTGCGGTGACTGTGTACTGAACACCAATGACCTTGTGGTTGGAATCGAAATTGAAATAGCGGGTCCAATGAGGGACGTCGTGGTCCGCGTGATGGGGATCGCCGGCTTCCTGGCCCTGAGCCCACCCCCACCAATCTGTGAAGGCACCCACGCCGGCCAGGAAAGCCACCACCCAACAGACCGCGCCGATGAGTGTCACCGGTCCCGCTACCCAGTCTGGCCGGCCCACCACGGCTCGCAGCAGCAGCGTCATCGCCATACCGATGCCGGCACCGACCACGCCGTAGATGAGACCGCGGACCAAACCCAGGGAAGAAATTCGCATCGCTGTGTCCTCCTCCATAGAGATTAGAGATTGGAGATTGAAGATTCGATGAATCTTCAATCTCCAATCTCTACTACTTCACGCTCTCAACATACTCCACAATCAGCTTGATCTGCTCTGGAGTGAGCTGATCCTTGAAGTTCTTCGGCATGATGTCGGGGAATCCTTGCACGATCTCGACTCCCGGATCCTCGATGGAGCGATGCAGGTAGTCGTCATCGGCTTCAACAGTGGTTCCGTCCGCCAGCGGCACGTCGCTTTCGTACAACCCCTTCCAGGTAGGTCCCACCAGGGTGCTCCCATCAACAGAGTGACAACTCAGGCATCCATACTGCTCTGCCAGCGCCTTGCCCTGCTCCAGTTCCCCTTCGGGGTAAGTCTCTTCCATCTCGTGGGCTACCCAGTCCTGAAACTCGGATTCCTCCACAACCTCGACCTTCGCCAACATGTAGGCATGTCCCGTGCCACACAGCTCCGCGCAGCGCACCTTGTATTCCCCAACCCCGGTTGGTGTGATCCGTATCTGGTTGTCGATGCCGGGGATGGTGTCCATTTTGATGCGAAACTCGGGAACCCAGAAAGAGTGGATCACATCCGTGGCGTGGAGACGAAAGAGTGTGGGCTGATTGACCGGCAAGACCAGTTCAGAGCTGGTGATGCCAAGGTCCGGATACTCGAATTTCCATGCCCATTGGAAACCGGTGACATCCACCACCAGTTCCTTCTCGGGATTCGGAGGTTTGGTCATGTCGGACAGCACGCCGGCCCCGTAGAAGCCAAGGCCGATTACGATGATCAGCGGGACCACGGTCCAGGCAATCTCCAGCGGCATGGACCCTTCGATGGGTAGCCCGTCCTCCAGGTCACCTGGTTGACGGCGAAACGCAAAAGCGCTGTACAGCAGAAACACCATGCACAACGCGAAGATGACGGCCGCGATGGCGAACTCCAGCCGAAACAGCCAGTCAACAGATTGACCCTGTTGGCTGGCCAGGACCGGGGTCAGGTCAACGCGCAAGAAATACAGCGCCAGTGGAATGGAAATGACGACCGTGAGCAGAACCGGGATCGCCACTCGCCTCATATTGCCTCCTCCCTTCTCGTGACCGCTGCCGGCCAACCCTTCGACTTCGCCCGTCCTGAGCCGAGTCGGGGGGATCAGGGCAGGCCGCTGACCGCTTGTTTCAGTTGGGGGTCCAGCAGAGGGCTGCGGTCCGCGGTCAGCCGTTGTCTCTGTCGGCGTCTCCAGCGCCCCCAGCAAATCGTCCTCGGTCACACCGGTGATCCGCCGGCGCTCGTGGACAACCATCTCATTCCCCGCCAGGGTCACGTAAATGACTTTGAGCGTTTCCGCTTCGCGCCAGAGCAGCGGCGTTAGATCGGTATCCTTAAGCTCAGCACTTTCGTGATCGATAATAATAGTCTGGGGCCGGCGCTGCCGGATCAAGGCCCGCGCCTCTTCCCAGTCTGCTGCGGTGCCCACTACTTCAACCTGATCTCCCAGCAGCCGAACAATACCCTCCCAAAACAGCGGGCGGGTAGATACAATCAATACACGATCTCCGTCCACGGTACGACTCTTTCTCCCGGGCAGTGAGCATCCGGAGCAGGCATGGCCGGCCCCTGTTACCAATACAGGACATATTTTAACATTTCAGTTTCTATTTGTCATCAAGCAGGTGGGGGGTATTGCAATAGCACAAAAGAGCGATCTGGCGATCACTCTTTTGGGGGATGGAAAGGCGGGGTGGGGCGAAAAAGACTACTCGTCTGGCTTTACCCGATGGACCAGGCCGGCCTGGACCGCGTACGCCGCCGCGTGGGCACGGCTTCGCAGGTGCAACTTGTCCAGGATGTTGCGAAGGTGGCTCTTCACCGTGTGCTCAGAGAGGCTGAGCCTGTCGGCAATCTCCTTATTGGCAAAGCCCTGGGCCACGAGACGCAGCACCTCCACCTCTCGCCCGGAAAGCGTGCCGGCCAGGGATGTTTCGGGGGCTTCCCGCGCCAGGGTACCGAACTCTTCCAGGAGTCGAACAGCCAGGCTGGGCGCGATCATCGCTTCCCCAATGTACACACACCGGATGGCCTCCAGCAGATCGGCCGTCTCGGCATTCTTCAACAGATAGCCACGCGCGCCGGCCTTGATCGCAGCGAAAAGGTCTTCGTCCCTGTCCGAGACAGTGAGCATGATGACCTGGGTCTCAGGATGAGCGGTTCGGATGTAGTGCGTTGCCTCCGGGCCGGACATGCCGGGCATCCCAACGTCCATGAGGACAATGTCGGGGTGCAGTCGCCCAACCAATGCCACTGCCTCCTCGCCATTGGTCGCCTCGCCGATCACGTCCAGATCGTCATAGTCGCCCAAGATGCGTTGCAGCCCCCGACGGAAGAGGTTGTGGTCGTCTGCGATGAGAATTCGGATCTTCGGCACGTGCGTTCTCACGACTCGGTCTTCGAGGCTGATAGAGCTTCCAGTGCCTCTTGCCACAACGATATGCGCCCATCCTGGAGCAGAACCACGTTGTGGTACTGGATCTCGTCCTCTGCCCCTCGAGTAACCTTCTCGCCGGCCACTACGGGGATGACCGGATAGCCGGCCTGTTGCAACAGCATGGCCCGCCGCCGCGCGCGATTTACGTCTTCCCAATCTACCACGCCTGAAACCTCCACGGCCAGTAATACTTCCGGCAATTCGGGATGATCTCGGGGCGACCCCTGCACCACCAGGTCTATAAGCAACGCATCGCGGAGTTCTCCAGGGGACAGATGTAGCTCCAACGCATCTGCCAGGACATCATGCCTATATACCCGGACTCGACGGAGCATGGGGCCGAAGTAGGCCGCTGCCTTCCTCTCATAATCCAGCTCCAACATCCGACCCCTGAGGTCACCAATAATGTCTGTATGCTTGGCCAGAGCTCCAGTCAACCGCTCAACAGCAGCCTCCAACCGCTCCAGCCGCTCCTCCGTACGGTGCTGGGCTTCAGCTAATGCCCCCAGCCGCTCCTCCGTACGGTGCTGAGCTTCAGCTAATGCTTCCAGCCGCTCCTCCGTAAGGTGCTGGGCTTCGGCCAGGCGCTCAACGGCAGCTTCCACCCCTTGCAGTCCCTTCTCGGTGCGGTGCTGGGCTTCGGCCAGTGCCTGGACAACCTCGGGTAAGCCCTCAAACTCGGAGAAGAGCAGACGTCGTAGCTCCTGTCGCCACTCCGGATGCTTGGTCAGAAGCCGGACCAGGTCGGAATAGTGTTGCACCGTGAAAGCCATCGCGGGTCTCCCCATGTTATGCTATGGTCGCCGAAGGTCTCCTTTTGGCCACACCCAGATTATACTACCCTTTCTTCCGGCCGACAAAGCAACGATTTCAGAGATCACCGCAGCGGCACGCGCACGGTAACGCGCGTACCCTGACCCGGGCCGGTGGCCAGGGTGAGTTGGCCGCCCAGGCTGCGGGCGCGTTCCCGCATGCTGGCCAGGCCGACCCGGTGCCGGCCCTCAGGCAGCCCCGGGTCAAATCCAGCACCGTCATCGGCCACTGTCAGCTCCAGGTGACCGTTCTGGCGCGCCAGACGCACGCTGACATGGCTTGCCTGAGAGTGGCGGCGCACATTCGTCAGCGCCTCCTGCGCAATCCGCAGCAGGTATAGAGCCACCTCGGGCGGCAGTTCTCCAGGGTCCTCGATGCCGGCGTCGTCCACGGTCAGCCCGGTACGCCTTGCGAAGTCACTCAGATGCACCCGCAAAGCCTCTGCCAGCCCACCGGGCTGCTCCACGTCCAGGCGCAGCCCGTCGATGGCCTCCCGTACGTCCAGGTAGGCTTCAGCAATGACCCGACGCAATTCTGTAAATTCCCGTTTCAGCCGTTCTTCTCGCCCTTCTGCCAACAGCCCTTCCAGCCGCTCCGTCTGCATGCCCAGATAGCCGAGGGTCTGAGCCAGACCGTCGTGCATCTCCCGGGAAAGACGGTAGCGCTCTTCCAGGACAGCCATCTGCCGCAGGCGAGAGTAAAGCTGCACATTGCGCACGGCCAGGGCGATCTGGTGCGCAATAGCTGTCAGCAGGTTCTCCTGGACAGCGGTAAATGTGCCTGGTTGTGCAGCCCCCAAGAACAGAGCCCCCACGGTCTCGCCTTCGGCCTGTAGCAACACCGCGGCCACGGAGGCGAGGCCGTCCTCGCCTGGCCCCTCGCGCACGATCAGCGGCCGGCCTGAATTCTGTGCTTCTTCGGCCAGTCGGAGAGCCAGCCCCAGCGTGGACGATCCCAGATCGTTCCCCAGGCCTTGCTGTGCTCGGATACTCCAGGTCCCGTCTGTTCCTTCAGTCAGTAGAACAGCCCCGGCCTGAGCGCCCCAGCCGGCCACGGTCGTTACCAGCACCCGCCTCAGGAGCGCCTCCAGATCATGGTGCTCCTGGGTGACTCGATCCACAGCGTAGAGCGTAGCCATCCGATTAGCGCGCAGGAGCACGCCCTCCAGGGCGGCTGTGATCTCTGTGGCCAGGATACTCACCAGGTTGACCTGCTCGGGTGACGGAGGAGATGGCTGGTCCATGTAAGCAGCAACGACCCCCATGCGCTCTGGGTCGCGTCCCAGAGGGAGGCAGACGACCCGACCGATTCCCTCGGCGTAACCCGCTGCCTCCAGGGACGTCAGCAGGGGACAGTCCTGGCTGACCTGGGCTGTGAGGGGCCGACACCTGGCACAGCGGTCGGCCGGGAAGTCCGCCTGGATCTGCTCCCGGAGTGCGCTGACAGCGGAATCGCTCAGGCCCCAGGTCATTTCCAGGCTGGCCTGACTCTGTTCATCATCGAAGGTGATCACCGAGGTGCCTCGGGCTCCCAGGAACTCAACGGGCATACGGCCGGCGATGTCCAGGAGTTCCTGGACATCAGTGGCATTGGCCACTCGCCGCCCTACCTGCTGAATGGTCTGCAATTGACGACGAGTGCGTTCCAGATCGGCGTAGGCACGGTGCATGTCGGCTTCTGCCTGCTCCTGGCGAGATGCTGCGCGGGCGACCCAGGTTAGACCCATCCATGCCACCACGATGCCGGTTATGCCATAGACCAACAACTGTATCAGGCTGTGCCATGCTGAGGGTAGGTGATCCAGCAAGAGGCGGAGAACGCTCTGGTGAATGGCTGCCAGCGCAAGTACGATGACCGGTGCTAACCAGCGCAGATAGCTCACGCGTTGATGAAGTGGAAGACGCTGCCACTCTAAGCCTGTCTTTATCGCCGGCAGAATTCTCGTTAATTTCAAAGGGACTGCTCCTCGCTTGGTGACATTCGCATGGGTGTTATTGTACGTGCCGCCAACCGATTGTCAAGCTCCCGTGCAATTCGTCAGGCGGGATAAACAGTAAAGGCCGGCGGAATCGCCGGCCTTTACTGTTGGAGCGGGAGCGATGAAGGAAGGTGAAGGAGATATCGTCTTATTGTGGTGTTGCAGCAGCCAGCGGAACAGCTCGCTCGCGCCGGGCACGGGTCCGGGCTCGCTTTGGTTTCTTCACGGACCGCAAATACTCGTCAATGGACCTGGCAGCCTTCCGAGCACCGACCATGGCCGTGACGACCAGGTCAGCGCCGTGGACGTTATCGCCGGCTGCGAAGATCTGGGTGCGCGATGTGCGCCCCGTTTCCTCATCAGCGGTGATCAAACCCCAGTCGTGGGTCTTCAGCTTCGCCGTTGTCTCACCCAACAGCGGATCGGGCCAGTAGCCAAGGGCGAGAATCACGGTGTCCACTTCCATGATGAACTCATCGCCTTCGATGGGCACTGGCCGGCGCCGTCCAGATGAATCGGGCTCACCCAACTTCATCCGCTGACAACGCATGGCCCGCACGTGACCGTTCTCGTCACCGATGAACTCCAGAGGGGCAGCCAGCCAGATGAACTTTACGCCCTCCTCCCGAGCGTATTTGCGCTCGACGGTGTTACCCGGCATCTGCGCTTCCGTCCGCCGATAGACACATGTGGCCTCTTCAGCACCCAGACGCAGAGCGCTGCGCAGGCAATCCATCGCCGAGTCCCCACCGCCAATGACCGCAACCCGACGACCAACCTCCGGTGGCTCTTGCCACTCTGGCGGCAGGTCTTCTGGCGGCAAGTTCGCCCGGCTCAGGAAGGGCGTCGCCTGGTAGATGCCCTCCAGATCCTTCCCCGGAACCCTGAGTGGGACCTTCACGAGGGCGCCGGTGCCCAGGAAGATTGCATCGAAGCCGTGGGCCAACAGGTCATCTACGGTGATATCCTCACCGATCCTGGTGTTCATGACGAACTCGACCCCCATGGCTTCCAGCACTTTCACCTTCTCATCGATGACTTGCTTGGGAAGCTTAAAGCTGGGGATGCCGTATCGTGCTGTGCCTCCGGCCTTGGGCAACGCGTCGTATATCGTCACGCTATGTCCACGCCGGGCCAGCTCATCGGCCACGGTCAGGCCGGCCGGGCCGGCGCCGATCACCGCCACATGCCGGCCAGTGGGTGGGTCGATCTTCGGGATTGGCGTGCCAACGGTCTCGCGCTGATAATCGGTCACGAAGCGCTCCAGCAGGCCGATGGCGACGCCTTCGTCGTACCCCTCCTGCACGCAGGCACCCTCACACTGGACCACCTGCGGGCAGACCCGGCTGCAGATCTCCGGGAGGTTACTTGTTTCTCGGAAGACGTTGGCGGCCTCGAGGAATTCACCCCGCTCAATGTGCCACAAGGCGCGGGGAATGTCATTGCCGGCCGGACATCCACGAACGCAAGCCTGAGGGTACGGGCATTGCAGGCACCGACTGGCCTCAGTCTTGGCCATTTCGGCGTCGAAGCCAAGTTTGACCTCACAAAACTCCGTTATACGCTCAACCGGGTCCCGCTTGGGGACCTCGAGGGGAACCAGACGCCTCCGTTCTTTTCGATCAATGGGAAGTGCACCTGTACGATCCAACATCACTACATACTCCTCTACCTGGGGACTTGGGACCATTCACCTTTCCTTCCATGGGGAGGGGGGGAACCTCCGGGACGGTCCAATGATAGGTTAAAAAGGTCTTATTTCGGTCAAAATACCGTTACAAATTCAGTCAAAAAAGCTGGCAAATCGTGGCGACGAGGTCCGCTCGTTGACCCTACTGAGGGAAGTGTGGTACACTTGTGCCAGGTACTACGTGATCAGTAAACAGTAACCAGTGAACAGTAATCAGTGATCAGTATTCAGTGATCAGTCAACATGCCCCTACGGGGCTCCATGAAGCATAAAAATTGACGATAACCCATTCTTAGAGTAGTGTTCAGTAACAGGTTCCGATACTCATCACTGATTACTGATCACTGAATACTGTTCACTGTTCCGGGAGGAAATCTAATGCGCACACCGCTCATGGCCGGCAACTGGAAAATGTACAAGGGTCCAGGCCAGGCCATCACTTTCTTCAACGATCTCGCGAAAGCCATTGCCGACGTGGAGGGCCGTGAAGTCCTGATCTGCCCGCCATTTGTGGATCTTTATCCGGTGGGACGCATGTTGCGCAAAGACGCGGAGAAGGCCGGCATTCGGCTGGGGGCCCAGAACCTGTACCCCGCCGAACAAGGCGCGTACACCGGTGAAATCTCGCCGGCAATGCTGCGGGAGTGCAACTGCGACTACGTGATCGTGGGGCACAGCGAGCGCCGGCACTACTTCCACGAAGACAACGCGTTCATCAACCAGAAGGTGAAAGCCGCACGTCAGTTTGACCTGATCCCCATCCTGTGTGTCGGGGAGACGGAGGAGCAGCGGGATGCCGACCAGGCAGAAGCTGTAGTGACCACGCAGGTTCAGGAGGGTCTGAAGGGAGTTGAGATCAGCGCGGCCGGCGAGCTGGTGGTCGCCTACGAGCCGGTGTGGGCCATCGGCACGGGTCGTACCGCCACCCCCGAGGACGCCCAGGCCATGCACGCCCACATCCGCGCCATTCTGACTGAACGATACGGCGCGGAGTTGGCCGGCGGTATCCGCATCCTGTACGGTGGCAGCGTCAAGCCCCACAACGTGGACCAGCTCATGGCCCAGCCGGACATTGACGGCGCGTTGGTGGGGGGTGCCTCGCTGGAGGTTGAGAGCTTTGCAAGGATCGTGAAGTTTGAGGCATGACGCCAACCTTCGCACGAGCTGCAAAATGACTTCCAGATCAGTCAACATGTCCCGGCTCCATGAAGCATGAAAATGGCTGGATAGCTGGATGGCTTATGTCACCGCTCAGCCATCTAGCCAACTTAGGAGGCCGGCACAGCGATATCCAGAGACTCAGCGAGCCGGGACTCGACCGGAACGCGTCGCTCACGGACTGGCACTAGAAAAACGGGGCATGGGGTATGTTGCACAACGCGCTCCGCTACACTCCCTACGAGCAGGCGGTCCAGGCCGCCCCGACCGTGGGTGGCCAGCATGGTCAAGTCTATTTCCTCAGACTCACTGACAGCTACGATTGTACGCGCCGGGCCGGAGCCGGCTACAAGCACCCGGGCGTCCAGGCCGTCTACACGAAGTACCGCAGCAATCTCACCAAGATACTGCCGCGTTTCACGCTCGGCCTGGACCCGCAGGGCATCCACCACGTCGGCCATGGCGCCATACATCTGTGCCTCCGGGACCTCGGGCACGGACAGTAAGAGGATCTCACTCTCAAATGATCTGGCAAGCGCCCTGGCGTATGGCAGCACACGCTCGGCGAATTCGGAGCCATCCAGGGTCACAAGCAGCTTCTTGAATGCCGGCGCTTTGGCCGGCCTCCCGGATGTTGGCTTGACCAGCAGGACAGGCATACTGACCAGTTGGACAATCTTGTTGGCCACGCTGCCAATCAGCCAGCGCTGGATGCCGGATCTGCCGCGGGTGCTCGTCACGACCAGGTCCACCCCGATCTCGTCAGACAGCATGTTGATCGTTTCGGCTACCGGGCCGGCGGTGAGGATGTGATCAACGTCGAGTCCCTTTGCCCGCAGGCGCGCAGCAACCTGGCTCAGATACGTCTCTTGCTCACTGTGGCCGGCCCGGACCAGCCCGTACTGGCCTTCTGGTATCGTCACGCCCCGTACGGCTGACATCAGCGTCAGACGGGCGTCATAGACGTGACACAGGGTGCCGGCCAGCGGTAGGGCCTGCTCGGAAAAAGCAGAGCCGTCCAGCGGAACCAGGACATGGTTGAATGCTACGGGTTCTGCACGCCAGCGCTCCCCCGGAGACGGGACCAGGTGCCCATCCAGCCTGGCCGGCCCGATCGTGACGGCGATGGGCATTACCTCAATTGGCTGCCCACTCCCGGCACCAACACCCCACATGGCTCCCTCCAGCACGCCCAGGCGCTCCATCAGCGGACTGGGATCCCCCAGTTCCCTGCGGAAGTAGGTAAGGATAGCGTAGAGGATCGGAATGAACAGGAAGTAGATCCACGCCCCTTCAAAGAAGCGCTCCGCAAAGATGATGAGCGTCGCCCCGGACGTCAGCAATGCAGCGATGATCGTACCGATGAAGGTGACCACCTTGCCCGTGGAGTACTCCGATTGCAATTCTCGGAGAAGGCGTTTGGCGGCCGCCCAACCGGTCATGCTCAGGAGAATGAACACGCCGGCAGCGTAGATTGCCAGGTAGGTTTCCTCGCTGGTACCGAAGGCCAGGAAGCACAACGAGACCAGCGCTACTTCGATCCACACTGGCTTATCGGCTACGTCGAACCGGTTCCGCCGGCCAATAGAGGCGGGGATGTAGTGCCGGTCTTTCAGCCCCAACGCCAGGTTCTGCAGCCCCTGGGCGCTGGCAGCCGACGCGGATAGCAGGACGGCGACCCCAACCAGGGTACCCAGATAGGGCAAGGGGGCCGGCAGCAGTCGGTCCATCGTCTGGGTGAAGACAGACACGTGTTCATTGGTCGGGTTGGATAACTGGAAGATAGCCGGCCCAACGATGAGCATCGTCACCGAAGTAGTACCCATGATGATCAGCAGGCTACCAAAGGCTTTGCTGCTTTTTTCCTCGTCGGTGCCATCGTAGGCCGCTACCAGATTGGCGAACACCTCAATGCCGGTCATCACCGCCAGGATGCGAGCATAGCCGCCAAAGGTGAAGTTCAGGTACGCGGGATGGAAAGCGGCTAAGTGAACGGTGGGGAGGTGAAAGCCCAGCTTCCAGAGCGTCGCAAATACCATGGCCCACAACAGAAGCAGCACCGCAGCCGTCGCCGGCCCAAAGGCACGCGCCGCTACCTTCGGACCTCGATTGACCAGCCATCCAGTCAGCAGACTCAAAGTAATGGCTACAAAAGTGCGGTACTGGATGCCAAGGACGGCTTCGTTCAGGACAGGGAACCTGTCAGCAATGAATGTAACCAGGGCAGCCATGCTCACCAGGAACGTGAGCGTATATTCGATGAAGGTGATACTCGCGTTAACTTTCACCGCCCAGCCGCCGAATTCCTCTTCACTCAGGCCACTCCCCCCACTGCCGTCCGTGACCCATGCCATTACCAGGCGATACATGGTCGATACCACGGCGACGGTGAACACCGCCAGCCAGACACTCGCGCCGAAGGTGATCTGGGCAACGCCGGCAACGACGACCAGTCTCAGGAAAGGCCCGAAAACGTACAGAGGCGACGTAGCCGGATCGCCACCGCCGGCCAGCGCGCCTTCGAATGAGTTCGATAGTTTTCGAGAAACGTGTGCCATTGTGAACTTCCTACCTCAGCAAATGTATGTGAATGCAGACAAAAAAAGCCCCCAAACGTACGTGTTTACGTTTGAGGGCTACAAGGCCAGTAGAAAACTCGGCGCTACGCTACGCCATCCGGTGTAGTCAACACACCACTCATGTTCGCTTTTTCATTTGCGCGTAGAGCTTTGCTCTATCAACGGAACATAGCATAGCACATTCCCAAGGCCCTGTCAACTCCTGATGAGTTTACGTTTCTTCGTTACTGCTCAGCCACCCTCCCGCAGGTTGCGATGCGCAATGGTTTTGCATCCGAAAAACGGCCTTGAAACAGCGATTCTCGGCCAGACAGACTTCAAACCTGCGGGAGGGTGAGTTTGCCAAAGTGGTTACGTTTCCTCCACAATCTCGTATGACGACGTGATGTTCGCTGCGTGGCGCAGCATGGCACTGGCGGGACAGTACTTGGTCTCCGATAGCTCGATGGACCGCTCCACCGCAGCCGGGTCGATGTTCCGCCCACGCACGATGTAGAGGACCCGAATGTCGGTATAGACCTTGGGGTGGTCGCCGGCCTGGTCGCCCTCAACCCGCACCTCGAAGCCCGTGACATCCTGGCGTTTCTTCTTCAGGATCGAGATCACGTCCATGGCGGTACAGCCGGCCAGACTCACCAGCATGAGTTCCAATGGCCGGAACCCCATGTCTTGCCCCCCGACAGATGGATCGGCGTCCAGCGTCAGGCCAAAACCGGTATCAGTTGTCGCAGTGAAATGCATGTCACCTTTCCAGGTGACAGCGGCTGTCTTGCTCATACGGTGCTCCTTCCCTGGCACAGCAATTTCGATGCGGATGCCATTTGCGTTCCGCAGGCATTCGTTCATGGAATATATCCATATCATCTGATGCACGTTATCAGCATCAGGTTACACGCGAGGGAGGTAACTACCGCAGCGAAGAATCGCTCTTTGGCCTCCAGCACCCGGCAGGTGGAACAATCTCTTCTTGCTCGATGGCATCATGCAATGCTGCTTCGATCAAAGTTGTTTCTCCAGGTGACACCGGTCATTCAAGAGCACCAGCACGAAACGTCCCTCGTGATACTCAAACACGTTGAGGCAGCCGGTAGCCTGTTCGATCTGCCAGAAGTGAGCGTCATCCAGACCCAGCACGGCACACAACAGCACCTTGTTGACCACCTGGTGTCCAACCAGCACCACGGTCTCCCCAGCGTGCTGATCGGCTAACCCGCGCACCGCCGGCCAGACCCGCGCCCGCACGTCGGCCAGCGACTCCCCACCGGGAAATTGCACCGTGTGCGGCGCCAGTTGCCACGCTGTGTATAGGTCGTCGTAGCGAGCGGCCACTTCTTGATGGGAAAGCCCTTGCCAGGCACCGTAATCCAGGTCCAGCAGGCCGGCCAGCGGGATCGACGTCAGGTCCAGCACTCGGGCGATGGCTTCTGCCGTATGCATGGTGCGCTGCAACGGGCTGGCGTAGACGACCGCCACCTCTGGCCAGTCCTGGGCGATGCGACGGGCGACGGCTTCGGCCTGGCGGTGGCCATACTCGTTCAGCGGCAGGTCCTCCCGACCCCGGAAACGCTCGGGCTGGTTCCAGGCTGTCTGTCCGTGGCGCACCAGAAGGAAGCGGGTCATGTCTCTGCAACCTCTCTACCGGCTACCCGAAAAGCTGCCGGCGCGATCAGCCCCTGGCGAATGGCCACGTAAGCACGAGTGAAGGCCCCCAGCGTGACCAGCGGGAATTCCACCTGCACCGGCGTCACCCCAGCGTCGCCGGCCACCCACAGCCGCAGCCAGCTCTGCATCACGGAGTGGGACAGGTCGGCCGAGGTGATGTGGCTCAGCGGGAACACCTCGGGGGCCTGGTCGTGGGCATTGAGGCAGAGCACCCGCCGGTCTGTCACGGCCAACAGCAACGGCTTCCCCGTTGACCAGGCCGGCACGACCGCCTGAGCCGCCAGCGTTTCTCCTTCACACAGCGTCGCGTGCAACCGGTCTTCCCACGGGCCCAGCAGACGCCGGGTTGCTTCGTCGTGATCTTCAATCAGATCGGCCAGAGGCGTCTCTGTAGCCGGCAGGCACGCCAGGCGCATGAGAGCCGCTACACCCCTGCCCGGCATGAACGCCTCCACATATTCCACGACGCGTCGCAACAGGCCGATGCTGGCCGCCGGGAAGGAGACCGAGAAACGTTCCGGGGTGCCGGCGGGGCCGGTTAGCTCCAGGCTCAGGTGCACCAGTTCACCATCTTCAAGCACCTGAACGCCGGTTACACGCTCCAGGACGCAGCTCTTGGCGATGTAGCCATAGCTTTTCACAATCTCGATGGGCGGCAGCGCATCGACCACCCATAACACCTGCTGATCGGTGACAACCAGGAGACCGTCGTTGTGCCGTTCTTGCTGACCCAAGAGACCCTGTCGTTCGCCCTTGAAAGCCGGCCGAGGGACATACATCACGATGCGCTCGTCGTCGGCCAGCATGTCGGCGATGTATTCCTGGTAGCGCAGCGGCAACTGGCGAACGGACAACTCAGCCCGCGTGTGGGCCATGCCCTCGGACTCACGGAACGCCCCCAGGCCGGCGGATGTCTGCCAGACCGGCGTGGCCCGCTCCGGCCCAGTACCAACCTGAGCCAGGCGTGCCATGCGCCGGGCTTTGCGGATCACCTGCACCGCCTGGAAGGCGGCCTGCCACTCCGGCTGGCGTTCGCGCCCGATGCCGGCCTCCAATGCCTGACGCTGATCCTCAGCCAGGTCGCGCCAGTCGCGGAGGTGTGCCACGCCCTGGTCGGCTCTGGGTGTGGCAATGACGATGTGTCGGGTTTCGCCGGCGTCGTGCCACGCCAGCAGGCCGATGGCCTGGGTACGAACCAGGGCTCCCGGGGCAATGGGGACGCTGGCTACCACCCACACCCCCAGCGGCTCGCCGGCCGAGGTCAGTGTGCCCAGCGCCGTGGCCCAGTTGGCCGGCAGAGTCACCTCGCTGTGCCACGTGCCGGCGAGGCATACCGCGTCATCGCCGGCCGGCGCATACTCGCCGGTGGCGTGCTGGGGGATTTCGATACGCGTCTCGAACAACGGACTTTCGCGCACGGTGTCCTCCTACGCACCCGCTATCCACTGGCGTAGCCGATCCCACCGCCTGTTGGCCGGCGTGGCGCTCGATTCCGATTGATCCCGCCGGCTGGCGGCCTGCATCGGCTGACCCTTGCCATCAGCGGTGGCTTCAGGCTCCAGGCCGGCCTGGATCAGCCGTTGTCGGAGTTCGGCGTTCTCGGCCTTGAGGTCATTGATATTCTCGCGCAGCAGGGGGATGGTACTACGAGCCAGGTTGAGTTCTCCCCGCAGCCCTTCATCTTCTTCCCATTCTTCCTGCCGGCACAGGGCCAGGATCTCCTGGTATGTTTCATCCAGGAGAGCGACTTCGACAGTTCGTTCAGCAGATCCATCGAACAGATCGGTATCCGTCTCACGTGTGATCGATCCCATTCTCACGTTCCTTGCATTTCAGCCGAGACCCTAAGGGTTTCAGAAACCCTTAGGGTCTGCCACTCGCCGGGCGGCGTCTCGAATTGACGGGCGTTCGCTGTCCATTGCTCTCCACAAGGCCTGATCTGCGGCCTCACCGCCGACCTGCTGCAGGGCGTCCACCGCAGCCAGGCGGGCCACCACCACAGCAGTTGGGTCCTCCAGCAGGTCAACCAGGGCCGGCACCGCCCGAGCATCGCCGAAATGACCCAGGGCCTGGACCGCCAACTTCAGCACGTGCGCATCCGGTCGGGCCTGGACCAGATCGATGAGGGGCTCGATAGCCCGGGGCTCCCGCAGCATCTCGCCCAGGATGTGGACGGCCAGGCCGGCGCGGGTTGGCTCCGGGTGCCGCAGGGCAGCAATCAGCTTGTCAACGAAGCCGGCTTCCGGCTCGGCAATGGGCTTGCCACACACGGGGCAGCGCTCGGTCCCTTCGTCGATCTCGGCCCAACAGTGCGGACAGTAGTGTGTCATAGATAAGCCTCACAGCTCTGTCCAAGAGCGGTCGCACCTGTACCAACGCCCGTACAGCCCATTGAATCTATAGCCACGAGAAGAGACGCTGCCACCAGGAGCCCGGCTTCCGTGACCCCACGGGCGCCCACCATCGTTTGGGCGGCGGCGGTCCCTCGACGATGTACCGGCGGATCGCTTCCGTCTCCTCATGGTGTCCTCTGATCAGCTCCAGGGGTGGACGCGGGAACCAGTGGGGGCAGGCATGACACCACGTCAGGTCTGTGGGCTGTCCATGGCGCTGGAGCTTGTAGAACCAGCGGCAGGTGAAATACGTAACCTCACTGTTCTCGCCCAGCATCTTGACCGGCCGCAGATGCAGACATGCCCACCGATCGTTGGCGATGGGATCAGGAATGGGGCATCGACCGCAGACATCCTCCATGTATGTCGTGTCCTCGCCGGCCACCGCCAGGTGGGCAAAGTTGGCTGCCTGGCACACAATCTCGTGCCGGCACGCCTCATCGCCCTCAATAGGCCGCTCCTTCCGGAACTCACAGGGTATCAGGTCCATCTTGTCCCCGCAACGCGAACACGAAGATCGCCACGGCCAGCCCGCTCATGACGGCACCGTAGAAGAAGGGCGCCGGCACACCGATGGTTTGCCACAGCCAGCCGGCCACCAGGCTTGCCGGGAGCAGCGCCAGGCCCGTCAGCGTGTGATACACACCGAAGGCGGTGCCGCGCAGGTGATCCGGCACCAGATCGGCGGCGTAGGCCCGCTGGACGCCCTCCGTCAGTCCGTAGTACAGGCCGTAGGCAGCGAACAGCAGCCAGATATGCCAGGCCGTGGTCGCTCGTGCGAAGCCGAGATAGACCAGTGCGAACACAGCGTATCCCCCGACGATCACGCCGCGCCGGCCAATTCGATCCGATAGCGCGCCGGCCGGCGTCGAAGCCAGGGCGTACACGATGTTGAACACTAGCCACAGCAACGGAATCTGCACGCTGGGTACCCCGGTCGCATCGGCCCGCAGCAACAGGAAGGCATCGCTGGAATTGCCCAGGGTGAAGACCACCACCGCCAGCAGGAACAGGCGGAACTGTCGGTCAAACGGTGCCAGGCTGATCCGCAGTCCCTGTCGTTCGCCGGGTGGCGCCTGGACGTGGCGCTCCCGCACCAGGAAAACGAGCAACGCCACGGAGATGAGACCGGGGATGAGCGTCACGGCAAACACCGGGCGATAGTTCCCGCTGAACACGGGGAGCAGCACAAACGCCAGCAGCGGTCCGATGATGGCTCCGGTTGTATCCATAGCACGGTGCAGGCCGAAAGAGCGTCCTCGGGACTCGGCCGGCGACGATGCTGCCAGCAGCGCGTCCCGGGGCGCCGTGCGCACACCTTTCCCCACGCGGTCCAGAAACCGGACCGCCAGGACAAACGGCCACGCCTGTGCCAGGGCGACAGCCGGCTTCACCAGCGCCGACAGGCTGTAGCCGCCCACCGCCCAGGCTTTGCGCCGGCCACTGCGATCGCTCAACCAGCCGGAAAAGACTTTGAGCAGACTGGCCGTGCTCTCGGCAATACCCTCGATGAGTCCGATAATCGCCTTGTCGGCTCCCAGCACATTGGCCAGGAACAGCGGCAGAAGCGGATAGATCATCTCCGAGCTGATGTCCTGAAACAGGCTCACCAGCCCCAACGCCACCACGTTCGGGGACAGCCCCATCCAGCTCCGCCGACCAGCCTGCTCCGTCTGTTGTTTCATCGGGGTATGCTTTCAGACCTCCGGTTTCATGCTCTATCTCCCCCGCCCTGCTTTGGTCGCCTCCGCGTCGGTCAAGCGCTTTTCGCCGGCGAACCAGGCCACAGCCCGAATCCACGATCTCCTCTCATCTTCCGACATCGGTTCGTGGTGGTACTCGTGAATATGCTTGCGGATGTACTCGCCCAGGTCTTCCACTAGGTTGCCAGTGTGCTCAATGGCCACATCGACCAGGAAACGGGCGGCCTGTGGGTTCGTTTCTTCCGCCAGCGCCAGTGCCTGACGCAGATGTGGCAGGCACAAGCCATCCGAAGCCTGGTACGCCTCATGGAGGTCTGTGCTCTCAACGTAGTCTCGCACGAGCCAGGCCACGTAGCGCCGATCGGCGTCATCGCCGATTTCACAGGCCCGGCACGCTGCACGCGGGGCCAGGTTGGCCGGCCCTCGGCCCGATGTCGTATCATGGCGCACAGGCCCTCGGCCATCTACGAGGCCCCCAAGCCATCGTCCCAGCCGCTTCCACAGACGCTCCCGTCGATCTACCTGGTCCGACAGCGTGTCGCGGTAGGATTGCAAAGCCTTCAGCGTCCGGCCCGTCAGGTCTTCGTAGACGATGGCCGTGCCCAGGCCGTCGTTCCAGCGGGTCTGCTCGATCTCCTGGAGCTGCCAGGCGTGATCCGGGCAGAAGCCGAGGGCGCGCACCAGGTGTTTGCGGATCGCGCCATCGTTCACGTTCTCCCACAGGAACCCAAACAGATAGCGGCGCTCGCTGTCGTGGCGAAGCCGGCACAACGGGCAACCGGGCCGCTGGCAGGCCAGCTTGATCTGCAAGCTAATCAGGTCGATCATCGTACGCCCCGTGCACCAGAAATCTGGGCGAGGGCACGAATCCAGGAGTCGCCCTCGGCTCCCATGCCCTCGTCTCGAAAACGGTAGTCGTGCTTGCGGATAAACTCGCTCAGCTCATCCCGCAGGTGCTGCCACGCGGTCAACTGAATTTCGACCAGGGTCTCGAACGTGGCTTCATCGGGCACCTGCTGTAGGGCCTGGCGAAAGTGTGGCAGACACAGGCCTGGCGAGCGACGTAGTGCATCACCGATTTCTGGATCGCCGATGGATTCCAGCAGATTCCGGATGTACACGACCTCCATGTTGTCCCGCACGCGGCAGGCCAGACAGGGTCTCTGAGGCATCAAGTCCGCGACGAGATCCCCCGTTGCCTCCGAGGCCGGCGCTCCTCCCAGCGTTGTGCGGACCCGGTTCAGGCCACGCAGCCAGGCATGTTGTTGGTATTGGCCGGCTTCCAACCGCTCCATCAGCGTCTCGAGCACATCACGGTGGATAATGGCCACCCCCAAAGCACCACGATTGTCCCGCAACTGCCAGGCGTGCAGGTTGCAGAACCCCCGCGCCGCGCGTATGTCTGCCCGCACGCCAGGGTCGTTGACATTCTCGTAGATCAGGTGATCGAGAAATCGCTCAACGGTCCGCAGCCCCAGCCGGCAGATCGGGCAGTCGTCCCCCGCCAGCGCATCTCGCAACTCGTAGTAGATCCCGTGCCTGCCCTTCGCCATACATCCAATACCCCATATCAAAAAAGCCTCCATCGCGCGATCGAGGATCACGGATAGAGGCTATCAGTCACTGCTCGACAGCGGGCGGCTTGGCCACCCCAGCGAGCCTCATCGCTGTGTCAGATTGCCCCAAATTATACGTGTGAATTCAACCGGCGTCAAACCCACATCTCTGCTCTAAGAATAGTTGGCTAGATGGCTAATGGCTCGATGGCTGAGCGGTGACACGAGCCATCCAGCCATCCAGCCATTCTTATGCTTCATGGAGCCTCGTAGGGGCATGGCGACTGATCGGTAACTGTTTGTCTAGCCCTCGCCCCGACCTGCGGCTTCCAGCAGCATTACCACCTCTTCGTCGCTCGTCTGCGCAAACGACTCGTAGAATCGCCCCACCGCCCAGAACGGCTCCGGGGTTGCCAGCACAACGAGCTCATCGGTCAGCGGACGAAGCTCCTCAATTGTTTTCGGTGGACCCACGGGGACGGCGAGGATGAGCCGGCCAGGTGCCCGCTTGCGCAGAGCCTGGAGTGACGCACGAACGGTTGACCCGGTGGCGACCCCATCGTCCACAAGAATCACCGTGCGCCCCTCGATCCTGGGCGGAGGCCGGTCGCCACGGTACGTGGCCATGCGCCGCTCGATCTCCATCAACTGGTGCTCGGTCTCGACGACAATGTACTCGTCAGGTATGCCCAACTGCTCCACAACTTGTTCGTCAAGAATCGAGGTGCCATCGCCGGCCACCGCCCCGATGGCGAACTCCGGGTTTCCTGGCGCACCGATCTTGCGGGTCACGAAAACATCCAGCGGAACCTGAAGCGCGCGAGCGATCTCGTACCCCACGGGAACACCCCCGCGAGGCAATGCCAGGATCAGGACATCGTCGCCCAAATGCAATTCTTTTAGTCGTTCGCCGAGTCGTTGGCCGGCCTCCCGCCGATCAGCGAATACAGGCGCGTCATCTCCGAATAACATGTTGGCCTTCTTCTTGAGGATTCGGCAGCGGCTAACGATTGGCCCCACGCTGAGCCAGTGCAACCGCCAATCTCGCAGCATCTTCGGGAGTGCCAGCCCGATGGATGGCATCAAAGCGATCACCTGGCTTGCCGAGTTCCCAGGTACCCAGACCGACGACGGGAATGCCGGCTTTGAGCGCGTGCGCAATCTCCGAGAGGGTGCCGTAGCCACCCCGCACCGCCACGACGGCCTGGCCGGTGCGCACCACAACAAGATTGCGGGCCTGGTCCATGCCGGTGACAATCGCGATGTCAACGTACGGGTTAGCAGCGCGCCGGTCCAGGCCAGGCAGAATGCCGATGGTCGTACCGCCGGCGGATTTCGCCCCCCGACACGCAGCCTCCATCACGCCGCCCAGGCCGCCACACACGATCGCTGCGCCGGCCTCCGCCAATGCGCGCCCCACAGCCTCTGCCTCCGCTGCCGTCGCCGCGTCGCACTGCCCATCGCCGATCACCGCAACAATCAACCTTCGCCCCATTTCCCCACCACAGAATCAGGGTAGCCGTTTCCCCCCGGTCAGCTTGTCGTTCCCTGAGTTCCTCTGAATTCCCATGAGTTCCTCTGAGTTCCCCTGAGTTCCCCCGAGTTCCCCCGAGTTCCCCTGATCTCCTCGGGGGAACTCCGGGGAACTCAGAGGAACTACCCCATAAGAGAGGACAGCGCATAAGCGCCGAGTTGGGTGTAGATCGCACCCTTCGGGTTTAACTGACTACGCATCAAGCTCACTTCTTCCACTCGCATCTGTCCCACCATCCCCACGTCATGTGCCTGCAGTGCCTCGCCGAGACGCCGCTGGTAGCCCGAGCCGGCCCGCTGATTGACACGACCGAGAGTGAGGTGGGGATGGAACGGCCGGCGTTCGGGCTCGAAACCCAGCTCCGCCATGGCCTGCTCGACCTGCTCCTGCAAAACGCGCAGTGGTTCCGTGTCTCCTCCGACACCGACCCAGATGACGCGAGGCCGGCGCCAATTCGGAAACACCCCCAAGCCCTCGGCGGTGACAGTGAAGGGGTGGATGCCGACCAGGGCCTGCGCTACACCATCACCTATGGCTTCAATGCGACCAGCCGGCACATCGCCCAGGAACTTCAGCGTCAGGTGAATGCCCGCCCGTCGCACCCAACGGACTTCATCGGTCCACTCGTCGGCGCGCAACTCATCCTGGACCTTGATCAGGCCGTCCAACAGGTCCTGCGTGAGCTCAATAGCGATGAAGGATCGAATTCCTGCCACAGTCACACCCTCCCTACAGACAAGGATAACAGAGATGGGCCGGCCAGTCAAAGAGCCAGTGATCAGTGATCAGGGGACAGTGATCAGTCAATCTCCTTGGATCGGAGGCACTACTTCGTCCGTACGTCGCGCCAGAATCGTTCTGCGTAGTGATCCCCCCCAACTGACCGCGCATACGCCCGCACAGCCTCGGCCATCGCATCTTCGCTACCAAACAGGTCCGAAACCTGAGAGGGGTAACA
The DNA here is from genome assembly GCA_964532665.1 of uncultured Anaerolineales bacterium. Lineage (GTDB taxonomy): Bacteria > Chloroflexota > Anaerolineae > Epilineales > JAANWY01 > CAZHMV01. The sequence goes on along the minus strand of CAZHMV010000013.1, from coordinate 37,750 downwards.
GGCGATGGCAGCAATCTTCGGCTCGACGTCGATGGCTTGATCGACCGGCTTCCAACAGCCTGGTAGGGGCGAGGTAGGTCGGAGAGTGAGTTCTTGTTCTGACAAACCCTCAACCCGATCTCCCTCGCCCCCACCGGTGGTCTCCCACCACACGTATGGGAAGTCCTCGTAGAACCGGACGCGCCGGCCACGATCGGCCAGCGCCAATCCCACGTCGCGCACCAACTGGTGGTCCACGTGGTGTCCAATCGCTAGCGGCACGTAGCACATGGCATCTCTCGCTCTATCCAGAAGAGTCTCGACCTCTGCGACCAGCCCATCCTGCAACGCACCATCGGCCGGATCGACCGCCCCGAAGATGCCGGCCTCATCGGGATACAACACCCGCGTGCCGTCGAGTCGGTAGATCGCATCCAGGTGGTCCCAATAGACCGCCTCCGCGCCCAGCCGTGTCAGCGCTGCTCGATCCTCCGCCTGCCGTGCGGCCACAACATCCTCGGGGCTACCCCACACGGCATGCTTTTCCCGGGCAAAGGTCGATAGCCGGCTGTAGTCAGGAACGCCGGCGAAGATATTGACAACCATTACCTGCTGGCCGGCCTGCGTCTGCCGGAAGATCGTGCCCCCGCACGATAGCGCTGCATCGTCGAGGTGGGGCGAGAGATAAATGTGAGACATTTATCAGGTCGAATACAACGTGTCGGTCTTAGAGGCCATAATAAAGTCATTGCGATGCAATCCCTTGATCTTATGGGTCCACCATCTGACAGTCACTCTTCCCCATTCAGTCAAGAGTGCCGGGTGATGCCCCTCAGCTTCAGCAATATCCCCTACACGGTTGGTAAACGTCAGCGCCTGGGCGAAATCCGGGAACTTGAACACACGCTCCAGCCGTTTGATGCCATCCCGCTCCACGATTTGCCATTCGGGCACTTGCGAGTGATACGCAGCAATCTCCTCTTCTGTGACCCTTGGCGCGCCCTGCCGGCAAACCGTACACTTCATTCCAGCTAATCGGTCCATTGCGATCCTCCTATCGAAAAACAGTTGGCTAGATGGCTAATGGCCAGATGGCTGGGCGGTAACAATGTGAGCCATCCGGCCATCCAGCTATCCAGCCATCCAGCCATTTTCATGCTTCATGGAGCCCCGTCATGGGCATGGCGACCTCTCATAGATGCGCCCGTTCGCATCATACATATACCATATGTGCCGCCCAGCGAGCAAGCCAGAATGCGCACAATGTCACACCCTTTGACACAGGTCTGTTCTGTGCCTATAATCCGCATGGATGAGCGACAGAACCTCAGCCAATTGGGTGGTGATGGCCGGCGTCACGCTACTGGCAGCGACGCTGCGGTTTCCCCTGCTGGGCCGGCTGCCCCCGGGCCTCTATCACGATGAGGCCATCAACGGCCTGGACGCCCTGCGTGTCCTCGACGGCGTTACGCCCGTCTTCTTCACCGCAAACAACGGCCGCGAACCCCTGTTCATCTATCTGATCGCCGGCTCCATCGCTTTGTTGGGACGAACAGCGCTGGCCATTCGCGTCGTCTCGGCCATCCTGGGTACGTTGACGGTGCCGGCCGCCTACCTCCTTGGCCGGCGCCTCTTCGACCGGCGCGTTGGCTTGCTGACAGCGGTGATCACCGCCATTACCGTGTGGCCGCTGAACCTCAGTCGCGTCGGATTTCGGGCGGTGGCGATGCCGTTGTTCGTAGCCCTGGTGGTGTGGGCATTCTGGCGGGGGTACGAACGCAACTCGACGCCAACTACCAGAGATCGGTCCAGTTGGGCGTGGTTCAGCCTGGCAGGTGTGTTTGCCGGCCTCATGCTCTACACCTACCTGGCTGCCCGCTTCGTGCCTCTAGTATTCCTGGTCTTCATCGGCTACCTGGCAGCGACACGCCGGCCAATTCCGTGGCGCGGCCTGATTCTACTTGCCATCGTCGCCGGCATCGTGGCAGCGCCACTGCTGGGCTACTTCGTCACCCACCGGGTCGAAGCAGCTCAGCGGGCATTCCAGGTCTCCATCCTCAACCCAGACATCAACGACGGCGATCCCCTGGGTACCCTGGCCCGCCACCTGGGTCGAACGCTGCTGATGTTCAACGTCCGGGGCGACTTCATCCCGCGTCACAACGTGCCGCTACGCCCGGTCTTTGACCCGCTCCTCTCCCTGTTCTTCCTCCTGGGCCTGGGCGTGATGGTTCGCCGGTGGCGCGAGCCGGCCTACGGCCTGGTCCTCATCTGGACAGGCGTGATGCTACTGCCAACGGTGCTGGCCGAAGACGCACCCCACTTTCTGCGGGCCGTCGGCGTCCTCCCGGTCCTTTTCGTCATCCCCGCCCTGGGCCTGTCCACCACCGGCGACTGGCTGAAACAGCGCCGGTCGCCTGCCAGAAGTGAGGGGGAGAGGAGGAGAGGCAAGGTGATCCCTCCCCGTCTCCCCATCTCCCCCTCCCCCCCTCTCCTCATCGTGGCCGGCGTGCTGGCCCTCAGCCTGGGCCTCACCACCTACGACTACTTCGTTCTGCACGCTCGCAGCGAGAACGCTTACTACCAATTCGAAACCGGCGCCTCCGAGCTGGCTGCCGACGCAAACCAGTTCCTCAGCGCCAACCCGAATGGACAGGTTTACATCGACCGAACCTTGTGGGACGGCTGGGCAGCCATTCCGTTTCTCGTCGGCGAATCACCGCGCGTACGTGTCTTGACTGACGAAGCGCCGACGCCGCCAGCCGCACCCCCGGTCCTGCTGGCCGTGTGGCCATTCCGGGACCTGTCACCGTACCGCGACCTGCTCCCGCAAGCAAGCACGATTTCCGTCCGCGAGGGCGCAAAGGAGCGCGGCGACCTGGAACCCGAGGCGCGCCTCATGTATGTGTTATTCCATGCTGTGGCGAAAGCCGACACGCGTCCACCGCTGGCCCTCTTCGGCAACAACATTGCGCTGCAGGAGGCCGGCGTCGAACCGCTGCCCGACGGCCGGCTGCAGGTGCGCCTGGTCTGGGAGTGCCGGCAGTCCATGCCGACCGACTACGCTGTCACTGTCCAACTGCTGGGCCAGGCCGGCCTCCTCACCCAGAACGACGGCCCGCCGGCCCTTGGCTACTACCCCACCAGCGCCTGGCGCGCCGGCGACCGGGTGGTGGACGAGCGGGTCCTGGACCTGCCATCTCGCTACGAACCGGCCACACAGCAACTGATTGTCGCCCTCTACGAACCGGGCACGCTGAAGCGGCTGCCCGTCGTTGCGACGGATGGCCGGCCGCTGGGCGATCACTACACCATACCAAAAAGCCTGGATAGCATCCCGAGTAGCTGCGTCACTGCGCCCTGGGCCAAGCTCAGAGCGCAGTGACGCAGCGTATCGAGGGGTGCGG
>CAZHMV010000013.1:0-34264 GCA_964532665.1 uncultured Anaerolineales bacterium | reverse complement strand
ACTGCGCCCTGGGCCAAGCTCAGAGCGCAGTGACGCAGCGTATCGAGGGGTGCGGTTTCTTGATACCCGCGTTGTTCCCAGAACCCGCACCCCTCGATACGGCCTCCGGCCTACTCGGGATGCTAGCCTCGGTTCATAAGACAACGGAGCACTGTTTCCTGCGCGGCTACTCGCTCGCCAAGCAACTTATCTCCGAAACTTAGGTTTCTTGGCCAGCCAGCGCAACATATCCCAATCCCCAGCGATCAGCGCCTCCTTCTTCGCACGTGACCACTTCTTTATCTGCTGCTCAGCTAGAAACGCCGTGTGGTCGTCTGGCATCTCTTGTCGAAACACCAGTTCAACAGGCAGACGGTGTCTTGTCCAACTACTCCCCTCACCAGCCTGATGCTCTGCCAGGCGTTTTTCCAAATCCGCGGTCCGACCTGTATAGTACGAACCATCGGCACAGCGGAGGATATAGACCCAGGTCTTTGTCATACCGCATACTCCTTCAACTAATCACCCAACAGAGCACCCCTCGATACGGCCTCCGGCCTACTCGGGATGCTAGCCTTGGCTGCACGAGGACTTCAGAATCGAGCATCACCGTCCCAACCACCACCGCATCACGGCCATCCGATGTGCGGAGGCGCTCACCCGTGGCCGGCTCGTACAGCCCGACGATGAGCTGGAGGGGGCCGGCCTGCCCCTCGCGCAGCGCCAACCCATGGCGATCAGTCAACCTCTCTCCCACTTGCCAGGTCGTCGTCGGGCGGGTGCCGTTCACAGGAACCGAGTCGTGCTGTGCGACCAGGTTGCCGGCCTCGTCATACAGGTGCACGAAGACCTTGGCATCCCGTTCTACCGGCCCCTCGGCGTGCCAGACGAGGTCCACGCCGAGGGCAGTGGACGCCGAATTGCCGGGCGTGTAACGCGCCGCATCAAGGACGATGTTGCCAAAGTGTACATCTAACGGAACGTCGAGCCACGGTCCCTGAGGATCGACGTATGCCAGGTATAGGGTGTCCTCGCGCCAGCCAGGGGCTGCCGCCGGGTAGAAGCGCCGGTCCAACCAGGCTTTGAGATCGGCATTGGCGGCCACTGTTCCCTTGTACAGCACAAACCACAGCCGATCAGGCCCCACTGAAGCCGCGGCTACGTTTTCGATGCGCGCGGTCGCCACCTCCAACGGCTCGATGACCGGGTCCCAGCGCAGGGCATAGGACCACGGTGGATCGTCGGTGGTCCGGTAGCGCTGGTACGTGCCAGCCAGGCTCAGGACGTTGAAGAACACGATGTCGTCGGCGTCCGCGACTTTGTGCAGCACCTGCCAGTCAGCGCTGGGGTCGAAGGGGTCGAAGACTTCGTAAGACTTGCTGTAGACGTAGTTGGTGATGGTCGGCACTGTGGTGGCAAGAATGAGCGTCACCCCGACGGCAAACAGCCACTGCCGACGCAGCATCAAGGCCAGCGCACCGGCCAGCGCCAGAGCCAGGAACGGGCTGGCCACGATGGTGTAGCGGGCGGCGAACATGTGGGCCTGTGCGCCCAGGGCCGCACCGAAGAGGGTTGCGCCAATGGTCAGCGCCGGCAACAACACCCACCGCCCCAGCCGGCGTGCCCCAACAATCGTGCCGACGACGACCGCGATCAGAATCGCGTACACCGCCGGCCAGCCGATGCCGTACGGAAACACCAGGCCGTAGAACCCGCTCACAGCCAGCGCCGTAGCGCGTCCCACCGCGAAGTTGAATCCGGTGCGCTTCCCGACGCGATTCAGCATGGCCGGCGCTGCGTACAACACCCAGGGCAGGTAGAGCATTGCGATGGTTCCGAAGCTGGCGAGTATCGCCTTCCAGCGGCGCGGTGCTGAGATCAGCGCGTACACAAACAGCGCCGCCAGGACAAAGCCCGCATAATAAAAGGAATACAACGCTCCCGCCGCTCCGACCACAAAGGTCAGGTGGGGTATCCAACGGAAGTGCAGACGTCGGAGGTCTATCGGGAGCGCCATGCGTCCGGGGGCACTTGCTGAAACGGTATCAGGGTTGAGAAACGAGGAAGTCAGAGAAGACCTCCGAGGTTTTGCGCCAGGATCAATGACTGTCAGCAAGCCGTACGTGCCGAGCACCAGGAACATCACGCACAGGGCAAACATCCGCGTGATCTGCGAGTAGTACACCAGCGAAGGCGCAATAGTTATGTAAAGTGCAACCAGGAGCCCGACGCGCCTGTCGCGCCACACCTGGCCGGCGTGGTATCCCAGTGGCACCACGAGCACACCAGCCATTACCGATAGAAACCGCGTCACGAACTCATGCGGCCCAAGCGCCAGCCACCCCTTGAGCAAGGCGTAGTACAGCGGCGGATGAACATCCAGAGCTGTGATCCGTGCAATCTCACCCAGCGACAGCCGGCTCAGCCCGATGCTCCAACCTTCATCCCAGAGCAGCGGCGGACTCCCCAGGTGGTAGACACGCAGCGCGAAAGCCACCAGCGTCAGGCCGGCCAGAATCGAGGAGCGTTTCTTCATGAAAGCCGATTATGGTACGATTCGACAAGATGGTCAACCCGGGCCGGCTTGACGCTGTGCCGGCTTTGACTACAATTGTAGACCGCTGTCCCGACCAGTTCGGGCATCTAGGACCCGAGCTCTTCAGACAGCGACATCATTTTCGCTGAATCAGGGCACATTCGTCAGCGAGCACAAGACCTGATGGCCAAACGCCGCAGACCTGGGAACTAACGCACATCTGAGGAGATCACACGAGAAATGCATATCGGCCCTCTGCGAGTCCTGAGGACCATTGCCCGCATCGCCGGCCTGGTCTGGTTGGCCGGCACTTTGATTGTAGCTGCGACTCCCGTGCAGGGGCATCGTAGCACACCTGGCCCGTCCACCCGACCGGCTTTGTTCCAGGACCCATGCCCCGGCAACCTGCTGGCCAATCCGAGCTTTGAGGAAGGCTCGCGCAAAACCGAAAACCTGGGCACCAGTCTATCCTCGGCCGTCGCGAACGGCTGGTTCCCCTGGTTCATTCGCGGTGACCAACGGTTCAACCGCGAACCGGAGTTCAAGGTTGAGGATGCGACACGCGACCCGCTGCGCTGGCGGGTTCACACCGGTTATTTTTCGCAGAAGTTCTTCACCACGTGGGCCACGCACACCGCCGGCGTCTACCAGACAGTGGCCGTACGCCCTGGCAGCACGGTACAGTTTTCCGCCTGGGTTCAGGTTTACACCGGCGAGGCGGATGGGTGGGATGGTGAGAAGTTCCTTTCCGACCCCAAGGCTCCGGGCAACTACCGGGCCTCCATTGGGATCGATCCCTTCGGCAACACGCCGCCTGGTGTTGGCGCACCACCACCGGATACCGTTGTCTGGTCGGAGCCGATCATGACTTACGACGTCTGGACCCAGTTGAGCATCCAGGCTATCGCGCAAGCCGGCTATGTGACGGTGTATACTCGCGGTCAGCCCGAGTTCTCGGTGAAGCACAACGATTCCTTCTGGGACACGGCGTGCGTGACGGTCGGCGGGGTCGCCATTCCGGCCAATGCCGATGCCGTGGTGGATGCGGACGTGTTGAACTTCCGGGCCGGCCCAGGCACCGAGTACGACATCATCAATACGCTCCAGCGAGGAGAGCCGTTGACCGTGGAGGCGAGATTAGCCGACAACTCGTGGCTCAGCGTGACCACCGACACCGGTACTGCCGGCTGGGTCTTCACCGACCTCCTGAGGCTCGGGATTGACCTGGAAAACGTACCCGTCGCGCAGGAGATCCCACCGACGCCTACGCCAAACCCGACGGCAACGCCCGAGCCGTCGGCAACCCTTCGACAAGCTCAGGACACTGCCCCCACGCCGACAGCAACCAGCACGCCGACCGACACGCCCGTTCCCACGTCGACGCCAGCTCCGACGAAAACCGCGGTGCCGACAACTGCGGTCACTGCAGCCGCCACACCGCAGGTCGTGACCCAGGCGATGGAACCCACCCCGGCCAGCAGCGAAGGGGCAAGCCTGGCTGAACCAACGCGGTCGGGTGGTGTGTCCCGGACCCTGAACTGCATGCCGGCACTGATCGCGCTCGGCATCGGATTGCTGGGACTGCTGATCTGGCCCCGACGACGTGGATGAGTGGAAAAGGCAACTTCCGGCGCAAGGGAGACCGGGGCTATGATCGTCGAAGGTCTCTGACCAGGGCGGAATGGGCTCGGTCGGGAGACCGTTGCCCATCATGGACCATCGCCCATCATGTCATCAAGAATCTGCAAGGAGGAACAGATGCAGCTATCTCGGTGGATGCTGTTGAGCCTGGTTGTTGGGCTCCTCACCATCCCCCTGACCGTTTCTGCCGAACCAGCAACAGTGCGACGCCCGGCGAGCATCTTGCTGAGCGTCGATTCATCCAACCGACTGCAAAACGTATGTGCCGGCAACCGCCTGGTCAACGGCGATTTTGAGGGTGGTTTCAGCGACCGGGGTCGCGGAGAAATCTCTGTGGCAGACGGCTGGACCCCCTGGTTCAAGACACTGCCTGGCACGAACGGCATTAACTACATCCCGGAGTACAAACCCGAAGACGCCCAGCGCTATGGCATGCGTCGCGTGCACAGTGGTCGCTTCGCCCAGAAGTGGTTCAATGTCTATGCAACCCACACCGCCGGCATCTTCCAGCAAGTCAGCGGCATCCCGGTGGGTAGTCCGCTTCAACTCTCTGCTTGGGTTCAAGTCTGGTCCAGCAGCGCGGACAACCCAGACAGGTCTGAGAATCCGGGGAACTACCGCGTTTCTATCGGGATCGACCCGTATGGCGGCACGGACTACAACAGTGAGAACATCGTATGGTCCGAGTTCAATACCTTCGCCTACGACGCATACAAACAACTGAGCGTGGGGACCGTGGCTCGGGGCAACGTGGTCACAGTCTTCTTGCGAGGCGTGCCGGAGTTTCGTGTCAAGCACAACGATTCGTACTGGGATGACGTATGTTTGATCGCGATCGTGCCGACCAGGACGCCGGCTCCCCCCACCAACACCCCCATCCCAACCGACACACCGACCGTTACACCGTCGCCGACCATCACGCCCAGCCCGACACCGACCGAGACACCAACCAACACCCTCACGCCCACCAACACGCCCACCAACACGCCGACTCCAACCAACACGGTCACAGTAACAGCCCTGCCGACGGCAACGTCCACCTCCACGCCAACACCGCCCTCGACGATGACGCGCATCACGACGGCGGCAACCAGCAACGGCGTGGCCGGCATCGTCGTCCTGCTGGCAATCGCTGGCGTGTTTGCGCTGCTCTACGCAGCCGGCGTCCGCCCCAGGGGCTAGAGATTGGAGATTAGAGATTGGAGATTGGAGACCTGTCCCGGTCCAGGGATTGGAGATTGGAGGATGGAAAGTGGAAGATGGAGAATGGAGAATGGATCCCGTCTCTCCCTTCCCATTCTCCGATCTCTAATCCCTGGACCGGGACAGGTCTCAAAGCCCCTCACAAATCTCCATTCTCCATTCTCCACTCTCCAATCTCCATCCTCCTCACAACCCTGCCAGCCTGGCTCCCGCTGCTCCTGGACCCAGGGTTGGTCAACACCCGCGCCGGCGGGGACAGCCCGTTTCTTTTGCAACGGGTGTACGAGATGAGTGTGGCGCTGCAAGGCGGCCACTTCCCGGTCCGCTGGATGCCCGACGCGGCCTTCGGGTTCGGTTACCCCTTCTGGAATTACTACGCTCCACTGGCCTTCTACGTCGCCGCCATGTTCCACCTGGCTGGCTTGAGCATCGTCAACGCCATCAAGCTGACCCAAATCCTGGGCTTCCTCGGCGCTGGAGCCGGCATGTACCTCATGGCCGACGACATCTTCGACAGCCGGCCGGCAGCTTTGCTGGCTGCCGCTGCGTACACCTACGCCCCCTTCCACCTGGTCAACGTCTACGTGCGTGGCGATTCGCTGGGCGAGTTCGTCGCCTTCGCTTTCTATCCGCTGGTCTTCTTGGGGCTCCGCCGGCTGCGAGCACGGCCAGGACCGGGGCCGGCGGCTTTCACAGCCATAGCCTACGCCGGCCTGATCCTGTCCCACAACATCTCAGCCCTGATCTTCACGCCCTTCGCCCTCGCCTACGTTCTATTCCTCCTGTTCACCAACCACCGAACTGAGCACCAGACGGAGGAGTCCCATCACGCAGTACGCAGTACGCAATACGCAATGGGATCACGCGGGGGCTACCTGTTGTGGACAGCAGCGATATTTGCCCTGGGCCTCACCCTGAGCGCCTTCTACTGGGCGCCGGCCCTGTTGGAACAAGATGCTGTTCAGCTTCAGGGCAACCTGACCGGCTACTTCCACTACGCCGGCCACTTCCGCAGCGCCAATCTAGTCCAGCGCGAATTGCTCTTCGACTTCGACGTGGACGCCGCCGGCACCCCCTTCGCCATGGGCCTCATCCAGGCCATCCTGGGCCTGGCGGGCTTCCTGATCATCATCGCGCTATCTGTATCTCGTAACTCACAACGCGCAACGCGCAACGCGCAATTGACAATTCACAATTCACAATTGACAATTCACAATTCATATTTCTTCGCCGGCATCGCCGTGGTATCGACGTTTCTCATCACACCCTGGTCCCGCCCCCTCTGGGACCACCTGCCCCTACTGCCCTTCGTCCAATTCCCGTGGCGTTGGCTCTCGGTGCAGGCGTTTGGCCTGAGCGTGGTCATCGGAGGGCTGGCCGGCTTCCTGAACCGGAACAGGTTTCGCACGGGGAGGCATCACTACACAATACCCTGGATACTGGCAATCAGCCTCATCCTCCTAATCATCCTCACTTCAATGCTACATCTCCAGGTCCAGTACCTGCCGATTCGAGACACCGACGTCACGCCCGAGCGGCTGATGCTGTACGAGATGTTTACTGGCAACATCGGCTCCACGGTGCGGGCGGAATACCTGCCGGCGGCCGTCAATCCGCGACCGTGGACGTCGGCCAGACTGGTAGAGGGTATGCCGGCGCACCCTCTGGGAGCCACAAGCGCCGAATTGCTGCGCTCGGGGCCGGCCTGGCAGCAGTGGCAGATCACCGTGGATCAGCCGCGCGATGTGGTCTTCCCAACTTACTGGTTTCCTGGCTGGCATGCCGCTGTGGACGGCCGGCCAGCAGAGACATCGGCCCAGCCGAATCACGGCGGTATTCGCGTCACTGTGCCGGCCGGCACTCATCACGTGAACCTCGCCCTTGGCCGCACGCCAGTGCGCCGGCTGGCCGAGCTGGCATCGGCCTTCGGAGTGCTGCTCCTGCTCACACTTCTGGTCCGGCGTGGCCTGTCAATGCCGGACCTGCGCGCGGCCGCCGCGATGGCTGGCGTTATAGTGGCCGCTGGTCTGGTGTTGGTAGCCACATCGGCTTTAGCCGGCCCGGTCAACGGCCCCCTCACCATGGACTTCAGCCGGATGCCCTACCTGCACCCCAACCCCGGTGGGGTCCGCCTTGCCAGCGGGTTCCGACTGCTGAGCTACCACTTGAGTACGACCGACCTGAAAGCCGGAGACATCCTTGCCATCGACACGGCCTGGTCTACAGATGCACCTTTGCGCCCCGGCCCCCATGCACCCACGCTCGAGGTGGCGCTGGTGTCGCCGGCTGAAGTCCTTTTTGGCGTGCCGACTGCGGTCAGCAAAGTCCGCTTCAGCCCGGAGGGAAACACTACGCTCAGGCTACGCGTGCCCGACGATGTGACCGCCGGCATCTATCTGCTGCGCCTCCGTATTGTGAATAATAGCGAAAAGTTGGCTACTCGTACCCCAAACGGTGCCTACAACGGCGTTTTATACTTGCAACCAGTCCGAGTTCGTCCTAGAATTGTGACCCGGGAACAGATAGCCGGGCGCTTTGCGAAGGTGGCCGGCCTGGAGGCTCCCTCAGTCAGGCAGACTTCGCCAGAGCGCCTCGAAGTCAGCGTGACATGGTGGGCTGAGCAACCAATACCCGCCAATTATGCGACCTCCATCAGGCTGAAGGATGCGGCTGGTGAGGTCGTCGCCCAGGCTGACACCCAGCCATGCTATGGCTTCTGCCCTACCAGTCTCTGGGAGCCAGGTGTACCGGTGTACGACCGGCGATGGCTGGACCTGCCGGCAGGGACGCCGCCGGGCAAGGACTACCAGATAGAAATCGTGCTCTACGAGGCAGCGAGCCTGGCCCCCGTCGGCACCGTTCGATTTAACAAAATCACCCTCTCCGATATCTCGGTGAAACGGGATGTCGTCCCCAGGTTCGTTTTTCCGGCCGGCCTCGCCGTGGCCGACTTTGCGGTGGGCCGCGGCAGCGCAGAGCCAGGGGAGGACATTCCTGTCCGCGTTACCTGGTTCCTTCAGAAGCCGCTGGATCGAGACATACAGGCTCGCCTGCTGCTTCTGGATGAAGCCGGGGAGCAGATCGTGCACGCGGAGCCGGCGCGTGCCCTGGCCGGTGTACCGACCTCGCGCTGGCCTCTGGGGGCTTACGTAACCCAGAGCTATCGCGTGACCCTGCCCCGCGATCTGCTCCCTGGTCGATACCAGATGGCCGTCGGCCTGGACGACAGCGACGGCTGGTTTGCCCCGAGTATCACTCTCCAGATCACACCCTCCACGCGCACCTTCGAGCCGCCGGCGTTGCCGCAGACTCTTGGCGTGGACTTCGGCGGTCAAATCCGGCTGCTGGGCTATGACCTGAAACAGGATGCCAATGGGCTGTCCCTCCGCGTCGCCTGGCAGGCACTGGTGGACGACAGCGAGCACCGGTACAAGACATTCGTCCACCTGTTCGACCCCACCACTGAGCAGATCGTAGCTCAGCGCGACACCGAGCCGCGCGGCGGCGAGCGCCCGACGTCCACGTGGATTGCCGGCGAGGTCGTCACCGACAGCTTTCAAATCTCGACGGCGGACGTGCCGGCCGGCACCTATCGCCTGGCCGTCGGCCTGTACGACCCGACGACAGGCCAGCGGCTGCCGGCGGTCGGCCCCGATGGTGGCCGGCTGCCCCAGGATCGGGTGGTGCTGGAAGAGGTCGTCACAGTGGAGCGATGACGCCGGGCGGATCAGATCGAACTGGATTTACTGCGGGTGGGTCGTCGGATCCTGCCGTACGCCGATCTGTACGAAGTCGTCGAGCAACTGCGGCCGGATTATCTGATCCTGGTGAATCGTGCCCCTGGCCGACGCGGCATGGTGACCGACTACGAGCTGTATCCGGTCGCACTCAAGGAGCCTTTGCCGTGCATCCCGGTCCCGCTCCGAGCTGGCGAGGAAGATGTGCCGCTGGACCTTCAAGTCATGGTGAACCGGGCCTACGCCGGCGGCCCCTACCGTCGCATGGTTGACTACACCCAGCCCCCCGATCCCCCACTGTCCGAGGAACAGGCGACCTGGGCCAGGGAACTGTTGAGCGCCGTCGGCCTGCGCTAGCCGGCACGTCGTTCACCTTAATCGCCTGCTCCAGCGCCGCCAGCCGCGCTTCAAGATCGGCGTTCTGCCGCTGGAGCGCAGCGATCTGCGCTTCCTGGGCCTTTACAAGCTGATACAGCCCCTGGATAGCGGCCAGGGCGACCCCATCCGCGTCCACGGTGCTGATGTGCCGGTCGTCTTCGCCGACGCCGAAGGCGGCGTAGAAGTCCTGGGCCATCGGACCGATGTGACGGATGGACGGGTCCTGGCTCTTGTAGTTCCAGGTTTGGATGGGGATGGCTGCCAGACGCGCCAGAACATCGGTCCCATCCACTGGCACGAAGTTCGCCTTGGCCTCGCGGGCACTGAGGACCGACCAGGCGCTGGCCCCCGGTGCCAGCCGTACGCCGGCGGATGGATTGCCGGTGCCATCGATCGCGGAGACGAAACGTGCCCCACCCGTGGCGCGCACGGCGAACTCCCTGGCCGCTTCGGAGTCAAAATCGAAGGGGCTGGAATCGGCGAACAGAAACGTCCCGTGGTGAGTTGCCGCGACCGTGGCCTGGCGGCCGGCCGCGAAGCTGTAATTGCCGTCCGCCGCGTTCTCAAACCCACCCGGAACCGTGGCTCGGGTCCCGCTGGCACTGCTGGAGATGCCCCCGCCAACCGCGGCATGTTCCCCGCTGGCCACGTTCGCGATGCCACCACTCACCGTGGCGTATTGACCGCTGCCGGCCACGTTGTTCGAGCCGCCGGCGACGGTCGCCCCAAAGCCGCTGGCCCGGTTCGTCTGCCCCCCGGAGACCGTGGCGGCCCGGCTGCTGGCCGTATTGGCTTCCCCCCCGCCGATGGTGCCGAAGTCGGCTGTCACCTGGTTGGCGGCAGAGCTGCGCCCGCCGCCGGCGATGGTGGCCCCCAACACACCACTCCCCAGGCCATTGCCGCTGTAGCCGCCGATCAGGTTCGGGCTGAAGCCGAACGTCGCATCCGCTGCCGGCTCGATCCGCAGCGCACGCTGGTTGTTCACCCGAATCTCGATGGCGACGTCGTCTGTCGTGCCCAGGAAGTTGGTGGCTGGGTCCGTGCCGGCGTTGCCCGTGAGGCTCCAGCCGTCACCGGTCGGCCCGGTCCAGACGCCCTCCTGACCCCAGTGAAAGGCAACCAGGGTGAGGTCTTGCACATCAATTCGACCGCTTCGATCCACATCGCAGTCGGGGTCATAAGCAGTGTCGAGATTCGTGCAGCCCACGCCGGCAGCCTGTTGTCGTCCGCCGGCGCCGGCCGCCCCACCGGCACCGATAAGCAATGCCAGACAAATCCCGATGCCGAGGAGTCTCCAGCCTGTCATGGTCTGTCTCCCTTCCGTGTTCATTGCGTACTGCGTACTGCGTATTGCATATTGGGTCCCTGCCACAGAATACGCAATACGCAGTACTTACAAACGAGAGCCTGTGGTGTCTCGCACCCCGGGCTCCTGCTGGCGCACCCCCCAATGCCACCCTGACCTACGGCTTCATCACCTCACGATATGCCTTGCGAAAACGGTCATAAGCCAGCTTCCACTGCTGGTTGTTGTAGTGATTCACAGCCGCCTGGAACTCCGTCTCGGCGTTGTTGATGCTCTGGCCCGAGTTGATGGTCATGTCGATGGCACTTCGCACCGTGTCGCTGACCACTTCCAGCAGGCCACAGCCGGCGATAACCTCCGGCGCGAATGGGTCGTAGTCGGTGCTGTTCGGATTCGTTTTCAGCTCCAGGTCATTGCGGATGCAGAACCTTCGCGGGAGGTAGAACATCGCGATGGGGTCATCCTCCACCGAGGCCAGATTCGCCTCGATGCGGGACCTCAGGTTGATGTTCCGGAAGTGGAACAGGAACTGATCGGTCGTGTTGAACCGGCCGGTGAGGTTGCGGTCGTGCATGGCGAGTTCGGCGTGGAGGATGATCGTGTCCTGACGCGCCGCCTCGAGTTCAGCAGCATCGATGCGCCCGATGCAGAAATTCAGCCCCTCGTCCACAGCCGAGGCAGCCAGCATGAGGTACTTGAGCACGGCCCAGCCCAGACAGCCGGGCAGGTTGGAGCCGCCCCCAAAGGGCACGGCGACGACAAAGAATGTGCCTTCACACCCCGCCTCATCTGCGAAGTCGTCAACCTCTTTCGCTACGGCAGTCGCGATCAGTGTAGCAAGCGTCGCCGGATTCGGGAACCGCGTTGTCGGACACCCGACGCTCGTCGGGTAGTTCGGCGTCGGCAGGTCGCCCAGCCGGCTGTTCGTATTCTCCTGATCCTGATGCGTGATGCCCGGCGGTGGCGTGGTCACGGGGGTGGGTGCCGGGATGATGCCGATGGAAGTGGGCGGCGATGTCGCTGAGGAGCCGGCATTGAGGGAAGCAGAGCTGGACGCCGGTCTGACTGGACGGGCTCCTTCACTCGTCTCCTGTCCCCAACTGAGGACGGTGGACTTCAGCTCCTGGATGTCCTGTTGGAAGGGCTCGTACGCATCACCGAAGGTGTTGCGCACGATGGCGAGCTGCTCGTAGGTGAGGCTCCGGATCAGGGAACGGCTCACCAGCGACGGAGGCGTTTTGCCGGTGGCCTGCGCGTATGCCTCGGCATACGGATAGAGCGCCTCCAGTGCGTCCGCCAGGTCCAGCAGGTCCTGTCGGAACGCCTCAAGCTGCTGGGGATCGTATTCCCCCTCAGCGTTCTGTGGCCCGAGCACCCCACCCAGGTTGCCCGCGAGACCCTCTGTCATGGTTACAGAACCCACTGCCCGGCTGTCGCCATCAAACAACGACTGGTTGTCGATCTGGCGGATGACTGGAGTTGGCGTCGCGCTCAGCCGGCTGGGGCCGGCGGAGGTGGCCATGGGCAGCAGGGTGCCAATCGCCAGGATAGCGACGATGAATACGAAACCGGGCCTGCTCATCGGGTATCTCCTTTTCATGGTCCCACTGCCTCCCGGTAGGCCTTGCGGAAGCGGTCATACGCCATCAATCACTACAACAATCCTGACCCATCCGTCGTCGGACAGTCTGTGACCGTGAACTTTACCGTGACACCCAATGCGACCAGCAGCGACAACATCGTCGGCAGTGTGACGGTAGACGATGGCACGGGCGCTACCTGCAACGCCAGCGTGAGTGGAAATACATCGAGCGCGTCCGGTAGCTGTACGCTGACCCCTACCAGCGCGGGCGCGAAGACGTTCACCGCAACATTTACACCCACCGACCCAGGCCTGTTCAACGGCAGCTCTGGTACCGCATCTCATCAGGTAAACAAGGCCGATACCACGACTACCATCCTTTCAGACAATCCAGACCCATCCACCGTAGGCCAGCCTGTGACGGCAACCTACAGCGTAGCTGTCGTTGCTCCAGGTAGTGGTACACCGACGGGAATCGTTACAGTGAGTGATGGGCAAGGCGCGACCTGCATTGGGACGGTGACGGCCGGCAAGTGTACGCTGTTCCCCAATGCCACCGGCATAAAGACGCTCACGGCCACCTACAACGGCAACGCCAATTTCAACAGCAGTTCCGGCGCTGCCTCGCACGAAGTGTCAAAAGCTGAGTCCTTTACGAAGCTAGAGGCTCCTGGGACATCCATTTTTGGCGAGACAATTATCCTCACAGCCACTGTCACCTCAACGCTGACCATCACACCCACAGGAGCAGTGTTCTTCAACGACAACGGTGTGACGATCGGAACCGGCAGCCTGAATGCCTCTGGCGTGGCAACGATGACCACATTCGCCCTGGCAGCCGGCCCGCATCCGCTGACGGCCGTTTACCCGGGTGACGAGAATCACAAGTCCAGTAGCTCGATCAACACGACAGGTATACTGACCCAAACGGTGGAGCGGGCAGCCACGTCAATAACCATCGACCGTGGTTTCACAGTCGATAGCAACAACCCGGTATTCGGCCAATCCCTCCCCTTCACCGTCACGGTGGCCGTGAGTGAGACGAACTTCACAGCCGGCGCCGGCACGCCGACGGGCAACGTCATTGTCAACGACATCTTCACCGATACGAACGGAACGACGGTCACGACCACGCTGGGCTCGGGCCTCCTGAACGGGGATGGCGTGGCGAGCTTCTCCGCATCCGATTTCGAGGTGGGTACGCATACAATTCAGGTCATCTACGAGGGCGATGCCAACTTCAAGCGTAGCGAAGCGCGAACAACTTTCGATGTGAGGAAGGCGAAGACCACCATAGCCGTGACAGACAGCACCGCCAACCCATCGCGCTTCGGCCAGTCGGTCACCTTCACGGCCGTCGTGTCTCCGACGTTGCCCGGTCAGGGGGAACCTACCGGCAAGGTCTTCTTCCAGGTCGATTCGACGCGGGTCTTCACAGGGGTACTTGGGTTCTCGAACGCGGGTGAGGTGCGCTGGAGCTCCACACCTGGGGATAACACAGAGCTTGAGGTTGGCACGCGCAGCATCAAAGTCTTCTACAGCGGCGACAACCACTTCCTGTCCAGCAATAACACTGCCTCACCGTTCAGCCAGACGGTCAACAAGGCCGATACGACGGTGCGGGTCACGTCGCCCCTGACGACGACGTCCTTTGGCCAGGAGGTAACGATCAACGCTGTCGTGCAGGCCGAGCAGCCGGGTTCGGGCACACCCACCGGGAACGTTGAATTCCTGGTCAACTCCACATCCAGTCACGTCCTTGCTCTGCCGCAAGGCAGTACGTCGATCTCCTTCAAGACGAAGGACCTGCCAATTGGCACCAACACCATCAAAGTGACATATCAGGGCGATAGCCATTTCAACCCGAGCCCAACGGAGAGCGTTGACCAGACGGTCGAGAAGGTTGATAGCGAGACGACGCTGGAGACTTCCCTGAACCCATCGACGTTCGGCCAGTCGGTCACCTTCACCGCAACGGTAGAGCCGGCCGGCGTCGGTCTTTTCGCTCCGATTACACCGACCGGAACCGTGACCTTCACGTTCGGGGCGGTGGCGGTTGTGACGCAGACGCTGAATCCCTCAACTGGTGTCGCAACCGTGGTCACGGACACGCTGCCGGCCGGCCCGCATGCCGTGAAGGCCGAATACGGCGGCGATGTCAACTTCTTCGCCAGCGACGACAGCCTGACCCAAACGGTGAACCGGGCCGGCACCACCACCGTCCTGATCAGTTCCGCCGCTCCGGGTAACACCTCGGAGATCGGGGATTCGGTGATCTTCACGGCTACAGTCACATCCTCGGTGGGTGCTGTACCGACGGGCACGGTCAACCTCATCGACGGCGGGAGCGTGATTTCCTCCACGGTTCTAAACACGTCCGGAGTTGCGACTTTCACGGTGCAGTTCTCCTCCGGCGGCCTCCACCCCATCAAGGCCGCCTACGCCGGCACGCCAAACTTCGGCTCGAGCACGTCTGACAGGATTTTCCACTCCGTGACCGCCGCCGGCACCACGACAACTTTGACCAGTTCCGCCTCTCCAGGCAACCAGTCGGTGTTCGGCGAGACGGTGTTCTTCACAGCCACCGTGTCGTCGGCCGGCGGGACGCCAACGGGCGAGGTCACGTTCAAGGACGGTGCCGCAACCCTCGGCACGGGGACTCTGAACGGGGCCGGCCAGGCCAGTCTGCCCACGTCGGCCCTCGCCGTGGGCCCCCATTCGATCACGGCCATCTACGGCGGCAGCTCGCAGTTCGCCGGCAGCACGTCCACCGCGTTGTCCCACACGGTGAACAAGGCAAACACGGTGGTGACGATCACGTCGGACAGCCCGGCCCCCTCAGTAGTCGGGCAGCCGGTGGTGGTGCAGTACACGGTGACGGCTGCTGCGCCCGGCAGCGGCACGCCAACCGGCAACGTGACGGTCAGTGATGGCACTGTAAGTTGCATCGGCACCGTGGCCGCCGGCCAATGCACGCTGACGCCCACCACCGCTGGCTCCAAGACGCTCACAGCCACCTATGCCGGCGACGGCAACTTCAACAGCAACTCGGGCACCAAATCTCACCAGGTGAACGCAGCCGGCACCAGCACGACCGTGACCAGTTTCCCCAACGCGTCGCTGATCAATCAGACTGTGACCATCACCGCCACCGTGACATCGGAACCCAGCAGCACGGCAACGCCGACCGGCGGCAATGTGCAGTTCGATTTCGGTGACGGCTCCTCCACCGTTCTTGTGGCTCTGGTGAATGGGATTGCAAGCACCACTCACCCGTTCGCATCGACTGGCTCATTTAACATCTCGGCGCAGTACCTGGGCAACGCCAACTTCGGGGGCAGTACCGGTACCACGACGCAGAACGTGAGTGACAAGCCGACCGATCTGGCAGTGACGAAGACGGATTCGCCCGACCCGGTGAACGCCGGCGACGATCTGACCTACATCATCACCATAGCCAACAACGGCGCGGAGTCGGCAAGTGTAAACCTGACGGACACGCTGCCGACTCAGGTCACCTTCAAATCAATCACGCCATCTGGCTCGTGCACGACGCCGCCGGTGGGGAGTAGCGGCACCATCACCTGTAATAACCTGGCTACTCTCAACGGCGGTGGTGACAGCACTATCGTCACCGTCGTAGTGAACGTGCCGCTGAGCACGCCGGCCGGCACGGTTCTGGTCAACACGGCCACCGTGACCGGCAGCCGGCCCGACTCCGACCTGTCGAACAACACGGCCACCCAGGAAACGACGGTGTTCCGCTCGCCCAGGGTGCTGGGGGACTGCAATGGGGACGAAACCGTGGATCGCAGCGACATCTTCTCCATCGTGCGCGACATCTTCGACCCGTTGTTCCCGGGGACCGCCGACTGCGATGCCAACCAGGACGCGAAGGTGGATGCCGGCGACGTCCCCTGCACGGCGCTGATCATGGGAGCCGGCCCTGGGGTGTGCGGTGCCGGCGACGGCCTTGGCGCGGCAGCGTGGCACACGATCTTCGGCCCGGCGACGGGGCCGGCACTGTCCATGCCGGAGGAGGTGCCGGTGGCCGGCGACCGTCTGACCGTGCCTATCAACTTTGCTGCCAACGGCCACCCGATCACCAGCCTGGTGTTCTCGATGGACTATGACCAGAGCTGGATCTCCTTCGACCCAACCGATCGCGACGGGAACGGCATCCCGGATGGCGTGATCCTCAACCTGCCGGGTGCGTTTGATGCGCGGGTCACGTTCGATGGCGATGACGCCGACGGAGAGCTGGACATCTTCATCGCCGACATCACGCCGCCCCTGAGCGCGATGTCGGACGGGATCGTTGGATTTGTCACCCTGAATGTGGAGCATTCGCGGGCGACGGCGCAGCGGGCGGTGCGCTTCTCCGCCGAGCCGGCGGCGTCGTTTGGCAACACGCTGGGCCTCAGCGTCCCCGGCACGGCGACGCCGGCGACGGGCCGGCAGCGGTTGTACCTGCCGCTGGTGGTGCGGTGAGGTTTTGAAGCACTGAGGTCACTGAGATCACTGAGATCACTGAGAGATTGGAATGACCCGTGTTGATGGAGATCGACCTGAGAAGGTGTAAGGCGGTTCCAGAATTCAAACTGTCCCAACTGCTCCCGCCGGATTGCCAAATCCGGCAGACCCGGCCTGGATTTGGCAATCCAGGCCAAGCGAGGTGGGGCGATTATTTTCCTGGAAATGCCTAACCGGTCATGTTCGGTGATCCCGCCATCAGTGTGTTCAGTGAGCTTCAGTGGTTCAGTGTTTCAGGCGGGTCGGCGATGTGGATGACCTGGCCGGGCACGTTGCGCACGCGTGGCTCATGCTGATCCGATCCGCGATGATTGTGCTGACGGCGTTGCTACCGCTGCTGGGCCTGAGCCTGGTGATGCCGGTCGATACTCAGAGCCGACGAATGATGAAGATTGAAGAATCAATCCGGCAACGGCCCTCACCCCCCGGCCCCCTCTCCCAACCCTGGGAGAGGGGGAGATTGGGCTCCCCTCCCCCAAAATTGGGGGAGGGGCCGGGGGAGGGGGCCAACGTCGGCTTACCTGATCATTTTCTCAAACTTCATAAGTCGCCGGCTGCTACGGAAAGTGCGTTGGAAACGCACTGGGCCACGGCGCCGGGAATCGGTTTCAACCGATTTGGTGTAGCAGGCGGGCAATTCATTGCCCGCGTACCTGCAAGGGGGGCTGCCGGCTGGCGCACCACGGGCAGCCTGAACGAAGCCCGCGCGTTTCACGCGGCGGCGCGGCTGCCGGACGGTCGCGTGTTGGTGGCCGGCGGCGTCGGCGTCGGGGCGCTGTCCAGCGCCGAGCTGTTCGATCCGGTCACGGAGCAATGGACGCTAACAGGCAGCCTGGATGCAGCCTGGTCCGCACCGGGCGTCGCACTGCTGTCCGACGGTCGGGTGCTCCTGGCCGGCGGATTCGGTGAGGATTTCAAAGAAACCGGCCGCACGGCGCTGTTCGACCCGGCGACCGGGCTGTGGACAGCCGCCGGCGGTCTGAGCACCGCCCGCTTCAGCCACACGGCGACGGGGTTGCCGAACGGCCGGGTGCTGGTGGCCGGCGGCGCCACCACCGACAGCACCCTTCTCAGCAGCACCGAGCTGTTCGATCCGACGTCGGGTCGGTGGATGACAGCCGGCAACCTGCACGTCGCGCGCTTCAGTCACACGGCGACTTTGCTGCCGGATGGCCGGGTGTTGGTGGCCGGCGGCCTGCCGCTGGGCACCGCCGGCGATACATCGGAGATCTTTGACCCGGCGACCGGGCTGTGGACGCCGACGGGGAGCCTGAACACGGCCCGATCGGATCACACGGCGACTTTGCTGCCGGACGGCCGGGTGCTGGTGGCCGGCGGCTTCGACGGCAGCTTCGACGCCCTCGCCAGCGCGGAGCTGTTTGACCCGGCGACCGGGCAATGGACGCCGGCGGGCAGCCTGAACACGGCCCGCCACGCCCACACGGCAACGCTGCTGGCCGATGGCCGGGTGCTGGTGGCCGGCGGTACCGGCCGCGACGGCCGCGCCCTGGACAGCAGCGAGCTGTTCGACCCGACGACGGGCGTGTGGAGGCCGGCGGATTCTCTGGCTACCGCCCGCAGCGATCACACGGCGGCGCTGCTGGCCGACAGTCGGGTGCTGGTGGCCGGCGGTCGAGACGCCAGCGGCCGGATTCTCGGGAGCGCGGAGGTGTACGTGCCGGCGGGGACCGGCACGATCTCAGAGCTGTACGTGCCGCTGATGGTTCGATAGCCAGGCCGACGAATGATGAAGATTGAGAAATGAATCTGGGTACTGTGTCTGCCAGGCCCGCCCGCCGATGAAGCGCCGTCCTGAGCGTGTCGAAGGATCGGCGGGCTACAGAGCTGCGCCCCGTCCCCGGGGCTTTCCCGCTCAGAAACGGGGGCCCCAGCCCGATTTCATCGGGCGCTGCTGCGTAGCACGGGCACTTCATGCCCGTGCGGGCGTCGGCTGGAAAGCGAGGCGCTGTTCCCTGATTATTTTCTCAAGGTTCATCATTCATGGCTTGATGGGCTGATCGCCTCTGGCGTGGGCCCTGTCGGAGAGTCTCGCCCAACAAGGATTACGCAATACGCAATACGCAGTATCGCACACACAGGGAGGTTAGATTCCATGGAGGTTCGCCCCAGCAACCCATCCTCTTCTCGCTCCAAGACATCCTGGGCGCGGCGAAGCGCCGGCATTTTCCGCCCGCTGCTCGTCATCGTGGCCGGCCTGGGATTGCTGGCGCTGGCGCTGGCCGTCCCCATGCGGATATCTGCTGACGCCAGAACCGCGCCGGCATCTACGTCGGCCGGCGCTGCGGTGCGTCCATCGACCGCCGATGATCCCACTCCGAGTCGAGACGTCGATTCGGGGCCGGCCGCTGCCGCGCCGGCCGGGCCGAGTCTCCCTCAAGGCAGTCTGGCCCTCCTCCTGGCCGGGCCAACGAATGGGAGTTTCGAGGACGGCGGCGGCAGCCTGACCGGCTGGACGGTGAGCGGCAGCGCCTCCAGCGTCGAAGCCCTTCAGTCATCTAACTTCTCGCCGGCTGTTGCCCCCACCGATGGCAGTCATTTCGCCCTGCTATGCAGCGGGCCTGACACCCGCAGCGCAACGGCGCAGGGCAACCTGGATGGGGACCTGTCGGGTACCGACGAGTTCGACACATCGTTCCTGCGCCAGACGTTCACCCTGACCTCCCGGGACGTGCCGGCCACCCTGAGTTTCGACTGGAGCTTCCTCACCTCCGAAGGCACGCGCGCCCTTGACCCCTTCGACGACATCTTCCGCGTCAGACTGAACGGCGACAACCTCCTGACCGGCAGCAAACCCGGTGGCCAGTCCCCCTTCCCGGACGTGACGCTGACCGAACCTGGTACCTCCGTGAGCAGCAGCGGAGCGACGAACGGTTGTAGCTTCACCCAGGGCCGGACCAATTTCGCTACTTTCAAGACCCTCATCACCGACCCGGGTACCTACACTTTGGAGTTCCTGGTCGCAGATCAGGGTGATACCACCATCGATTCCGGGTTGCTGATCGACAACGTCCGCCTGACGCCGGAAGTGGACCTGGTCATCACAAAAACGGCCTCACCCGATCCGGCGATCCCTGGTGAGCCCCTGATCTACGAGGTGACAGTGGCGAACAACGGCACCGGCCGCGCCAGAGATGTGATCGTGACCGATACGCTGCCCAGTCAGGTGGAGTTCATCACCGATACGCTGCCGACCTACGTGACGGACACCCTCCCGAGCGGTTGCACCTTCATCAGCGGACAGCTCTTCTGCGGCCTGGGTGACATTGTGGGCGGGACCAGCCGCAGCTTTGAAATCGAGGTGGACGTTGACTCGAACGCGCTGGCCAACGGGACCCTGGCCCTGGTCAACACCGCCGAAGTGGACGCCGAGACGCCTGACCTGAATCCCGAAAACGACACCTTCATCCTGGAAACGCTGCTCCAGGACAGCGCTGACCTGCGGGTGGTGAAGATGAGCAAGCCGGACACCTCGGTGCGGGCCGGCGGCTTCTTCACCTACACCATCTTCGTGGACAACGTGGGGCCATCCCACGCCCGCAACGTGGTCCTCACCGACACGATTCTGTCCTCCGGCGCCTTCACCCTGGTGAGTGTTGACGATGATCCCAACCGCACAGACTCTTGCACCACATCCGCCACATCCGGCGGGACCCTCGTCACGTGCAGCCTGAACCAGTCCCTGGAACCCCAGGGCGACCCACCGGGGAACGGGCGCTGGACCATCCAGATGACGGTGCGGGCCAACCAGGCCCAGGACGTGAACAACGAAGTCAGCGCGTTCAGCCTGGACCCAGATGGCGCCGCCGGCCCGCAGACCGCCACGCCCGACCCGGATACCTCTAACAACCGCGCCACCGACTTCATCAGCGTCACCGCCACGGCGAACCTGGGCATGACGAAGATTGGCCAGGACGCCGGCTCGAACCCGGACGGCAACCCCTTCACGGTGCTAGCCGGCGAGTCCATCACGTGGACCATCAACGTGGTGAACAACGGCCCCAGCACGGCCGAAAACGTCGCCGTGGTGGACACCCTGCCGAAGGACCTGGTGGAAGGGTCGGTCAGCGTGGTTGCCGTGACCTCGCCGGTGGGGGGTGGGCAGTGCACCGTCGGCACGCCAGGCGACCCGAACGAGCCCCTGATCTGCCAGGTCGGCAACCTGGCGCCCGGCGATTCAGCCATCATTACGATCACAGCCGACATCGACCCCAGCTTCGTCGCCAACCAGCCGAACACGGGGTTTGCAGATTTCCTGCCCAACGACGCCTTCCTCACCAGCGACACCTTCGATCCCGATACGGACGACAACATCGTCTTCGATGCCATCGTGGAGGTGCTGGCCCAGGCAGACCTGGGAGTGCAGAAGATCGACTTCCCCGACCCCGTGATTGCGGGGGAGCAACTGGAGTACACCGTCGTCATCACCAACGCCGGCCCGTCCACCGCTGAGGACGTCACGCTGTTCGACGAAATGCCCTCGGCGCTGACGGCGGTGGAAGTGAATGTGGTGAACGAGCCGGCGGCGACGTGCAGCATCCGCACCACCCCGCCGACGGCGGTGGATTGCGGTTTCGGGAACATCCTGCCGGGCAAGACCATCACGCTGGTGGTCACCAGCCAGGTGAGCCCCAGCGCGCCGGCGGGTCCCATCACCAACACCGTGTCCCTCGGCAGCGTCACCCCGGACCCGTCTCCCGCGACGGATCAGGAATCCACCCAGATCGAGACCCAGGCCGATGTCTCGATCACCAAGGCGGGCGAGCCGGTGAAGGTGCCGTCTGGCGAGCAGGTGAAATACACCCTGTGGATCAACAACCACGGTCCCTCCGACGCCCAGAACGTGGTCGTCTACGACCTGCTGCCCGACCAGGTGAACTACGAGATCGACACGAACAGCCCCATGTGTACGCGGCCCGGCAACCTGGTGGGCCTCCGCGCGGTGCTCAACGGGGCCAACGAGATCCCGCTGGTGACCACCGAGGCCACGGGGCTGGCGACTTTCGTGCTGATCACCGACACGAATCAACTGCTGTTCAGCCTCAACGTGGCAGACATTGACAACATCACGTCGGCTGACATCTCCATCGGCCCGGCGGGGGCCATCGGCCCGGTGCTGATGACGCTCTTCCCCGGACCACCGCCCACCTTCGACCCAACGCACCCGCTGGTAGGCAGCGTGACGCTGAGCCCTTCCGACGCGGCGGCCATCCTGGCGGACCCGGCCGGCTTCTACGTGAACATCCACACCAACACCTTCCCGGCGGGGGAAATCCGCGGCCAGTTGGCAGCAGCGGTGACCACGCAGACAAACAAGCCGAACACGCCGCTGCGCTGCGAGATCGGCACCCTGGCGGCAGGGGCCAGCCACCACTTCGACGTCTGGGCGCTGGTGGACCCGGCCACGCCGGCCGGCACCATCCTCACCAACGTGGGCATCGTCACCAGCACCACGTCGCTGGGCGACCCGGACCTGTCGAACAACGAAGCCAAGGCGAAGAACTTCGTGGAGGGCAAGGCCGACCTGCACATCCGCAAGTTCGGCAAGCCGGATGGTGCGGTGCGCGCCGGCGAGATCCTCACCTACACCGTGGTCGTGGACAACCTGGGTCCCAGCGCCGCCACGGGTGTGGCGGTGAAGGACATCTTGCAGACGGCGGCTACCTTCGACCTGGTGGACATCAGCAGCGATCGCGAGACCTTCTGCGTGGGCATCCCAGGGCCGTCGCCAGGGATCACTGTGCCTGCCACAGCCTGGCCCCCCGGAGCGCCGCCGGGTACGCCGTTGGCACCGGGCATCTCCGAGCGACTGGAACTTGACTGCACCCTCACCGGAGGGCTGGAGGTGCTGGCCGCCGACGGGCCGCCCAACGCCGGGCGCTGGCTGCTCACCGTGCGCGTGCGCGGTCTGGATCATGCCCAGAATTTCAACAACGTGGCGTCGGTCCTCAGCGAGCAGCCGGACCCGAACCTGGACAACAACGACGCTTTCGTGTTGCACGACATCATCGACGTGGCGGACATGGAGATCAACAAGACGGAACTGGGCGAGGTGCAGGTGGACGGGTCGCCCGGCGGCACTGTCACCTTGCAGGCCAACCAGGTCACCGCCGGCCGTAACCTGTCATACACCCTGACCATCATCAACAATGGACCGTCCACAGCCGAGAATGTGGTAATTCAGGACCGGCTGCCGCCTGGTATCGTGGTCACCGGGTTCAGCGCGACCCAGGGTGACTGCGATACCGGCACCCCCGGCGAACCGCTGGACAAGCTGACCTGCGGTCTCGGCACCATGGCTCCGCAGGCGGTGGTGACCGTCACCGTCAGCGCCGACGTGGATCCGAGCCTGCCGGCCGGCACCATTCTGGAGAACGATGCCCTCGTCTTCTCCGACATGTTTGATGACAACAATGCCAACGACCGTGCGACGAACCTGACCATGGTGGACGCCTGGGCGGACCTGATTGTGACCAAGACCGACAACCCGGACCCGGTGGTGGCCGGCGAGCCCCTGGAGTACACCGTGACCGTCACCAACACCGGCCCCTCCGACGCCATCGACGTGGTCGTGGTGGACGTCCTGCCGCAGGAAGTCACCTTCGATCATATTCGCGACCCGTTCTCTATCGGTGTGAGTTGCAGCCTGAACCCGATTGACGAGCACACCCTCACCTGCGCGCTGGGCGATATGCCCTTCGGCGACGTGAAGACGTTCACCATCCTGGTGCAGGTTAACCCGGCCGCGCCGTCGGCCCTGGACAACCAGGTCTCGGTCAGCAGCGACACAGCCGACCCGAACGCAGGAGACAACACGTTCAACGAAGGCACAGGCGTCAACCGCGCCCAGCAACTGTTCGTCGTGAAATCCGACTCGCCCGACCCGGTGATTGCCGGCACCGAGTTGCAGTACACCATCACCTTCGGCAACAACGGCCCCTCCCAGGCGGCGAACACCGTCGTCACCGACACGTTGCCACTGGGCGTGATCTTCGACCGCTGCGAGTCCCTCGATCCGAACGACCGCGTCACGTGCACGGTCATTGCCGGCGACGGCAACACGACACAGCAGGTTGTGCGCGTGGACGAAATCTTGCAAGGCAACACAGTGGTCTACACAAACGGCGACCTGGTCGATGT
Organism: uncultured Anaerolineales bacterium; assembly: GCA_964532665.1. Lineage (GTDB taxonomy): Bacteria > Chloroflexota > Anaerolineae > Epilineales > JAANWY01 > CAZHMV01. The sequence continues at coordinate 10,211 of CAZHMV010000013.1, read as the reverse complement.
GGGCGAGAGCTTCACGTTCAAGTTGATCGCCGAAGTGGAGTCGGGGTATGTTCTCAACGGCCGAGCCGGTGAACCGGGGGCGGACACGCCTGGCATCCGTGCCCATCGTCGGGGATAGCGATGACGCGCTGGTGGAGACGCCGTGCAAGGGCGTGGACTGGCGGCTCCAATTGCCGGCCATCAACACCGACGAGTGCCAGACCTGGATCCAGGTCCAGAACGTTGGGAACCAGGATACGCAGGCGCTCCTGGTCCTGTGGGGCGCCCCCAGCTTCTGCCCGCCGCAGGCCGCAGGCCCGCTCAAGGTGGAATGCACCGGCCTGCTGCGCCCGGGCAGCGCCTGGACGCTCACCAACCCATTCCTGCCGGTGATTGCCGGCCTGCCGGGCAACTGGATCGGCTCAGCCCGCATCGAGTCCCAGAACTGGCTCTCGCCGGGCGATCCGGCAATATCATCGCCGCGCATCCTGTCGGTGGTCATGCTGGAGAAGTACACCGACCCGGCCAAGGCCGCCCGCCAGGAGACAGTCCTGTACAACGCTCTGCAGGAGATGGGTTCCTATGACTGGCAACTGGGGCCCGGCCGAGGCGGATTCCGCGGTACCGACGTGCTCTCAATTCCGCTGGCGGCCAAACGCAATCGGGGTGTGTCAACAGAATTGGCCATCCAGAATCTGAACCCGCACCCCGGCTTCACCGACTTTGTCATTTTTGTCTACGATCAGAACCGGCTGATCGACTTCGTGTGCGAGAAGCTGAATGAGAAGCAGGTGGAGTACATCAATCTGGACGAATGGGGTGTTATCCCACCGGGCTTCCTGGGATCGCTGGTGATCTCAGCCACCTACACCAATCAGCGGGGCGGTGACCCGAGCCAGGAAGGTGTAGGCGTGGCCCTGGGTGCCGTGGCGGTGGAACGTGTCGGTCGTGTTCTGTCTGAGCCAGACATCCCGGGCGACGAGTCCAAGGCATTTGAAGCCTTCCCACTGTTCGACGGCGGGTTCAGGGTAGAGGTCGGCCCCGACGGACAGCCTCCCGCTTGCCCTGGCCAGCCATAGGATCATGGAAGGTTGAAGGTTGCAGAGCTAACAACGCTTCCTTCCCTCAAGCAACACAACGGATCGTGGCGACTGACTTGTCAAGCGCCTCTGGGGGTAGTATCTCCAGAGGCGCTTGACATCTCTGCTGCTCGTCATTCGTCGTTGATACGACCAATCACCGCCGCCTGGCCCTGACCGGCACGCTGGAAGCGGTCATCCAACACGCTCAGGGGCGTCTGGGTGAAGGCATCGTAGACGCTGATCTGGATGTTCGCCGGCCCCGCCGCCCTCTGGGGGAGTTCGATGCGGTGTCTGTCCACAACCCTTGTGCCGCGAATCCACTTCAGCGTGGGAATCGCCCCCAGCGCCGGCGTGCCATCATCCTGCGCTCGCCACCCCGATTCACCCAACAACTGAACTGAGACCGTGTAATCGCGCACCAGCGGCTTCAGGCCCAACCACTCAAGCTCGACAAGTGCCTCATTTCCCTCAACCTCCCAGTTGGCGCCAACCAGGGCCATTTCTCCACCGAAAACCAGATACCGATCACCGGCTCTGACCTCCGGAAGCCGGACCGACGATTTCGGAAGCGGCCAGCGCCACGGTCCGAGAGGGGGCCGGCTCTTGCCGTCCACCGTTGCCAGCGCCAGCGTGAGATCGTGCAGATCAGGCGGGACGTCGATGGCCGTTGTGATGAATGTGCCGACCGGCGCTGCCGGCACGCCCCCCGTGCCGACGGGTTGTCCATCGCGGCTGAGAGTGGCCAACCATGGACCGCCTGTTGCCGCATACCAGTGGAGGTAGACCCGGATGGACTCGGGCCGGCTGGTGTCATAGTCAACGCCGACCAGCATAGGGCCGCCGGCGAACGGCACCTCAAGCCGATGCCGCGTTACCGGTGCGTCTTGGCATGGGGCAAGGGTGATGCGGCCCAGCCGGACAGAGTCAGTGCCGGCCGTGGTCAGGCGTTGAAAACCGCCTTCGGGAGGCGAAAAGTAGAAGCCGGCGATCACCGTGTACTCGCCAGGGGGCACTGTGGGTAGAAGGGAGAGGGGGTACGCATCCTCAATAACCGTTCCCGCTCTCAGTCTGTCCGCAGGATAGCGAACATCCGCCTGGCCAACGGGCCGGCCGCCGGCATCGACCAGGTGGACAAACACGCTGTAGTCGTGCTGTGCGTCCACCTGTGGCTCCCACCAAAGGCGCACCGTCAGGTCTTCTCCCGGCCCGAGACGCGTGTTGGAGAGCGCGTACGCCTTCAGCCTAATCGCGCCTTGAAAATCGGCGTCGAGGCGTATCGCGCCGGCCGGCACCTGGACCGGGGTCGTGGTCACGAGAAAAGCATCGTGAAACGCAACCACACGCGCAGGTAGATCGACGTAGGTCCGGTAGCGGTTCGTGGCCAGCACGGCCCGGGCACCATCCAGCGACTCGGCCAGCCGGCGGCGCCAGGTTTCGGGGTACGGCTCGGCGCCGGCCGGCTCGATATACTGGACGTCCACGTCGGGGCGCAGGTCCTCCACCGTCTGGAGATACCAGAAGGCCGTCGCCCAGTGCCAGTTGGAAAGGATCGTGGCATTGGCCGGCGCGTTCCGTAAGACCGGCTCAACCACCTGGCGCGTGTCTGACTGCCGGCTCAACTGGCGATGGCTCGGCGCGATCTGCCAGACGTTGGCCAACCCGAGCAGCAGCACGATAGACAGCATCACAGCCTGCAGCGCCGGCGATGACAGCAGCCGCGCTACACCGGCCACCCCCACCCCCATTAGCACGACAAGAGCCACGTAGGCCGGCATCAGGTACTCGACCGTTTGTGGGGCACGGTAGGTGATGGCAGCGCCGGCGGTGAGGGTGAAGATCGCTGCCAGGAGTAGCCAGGGTTTGTTGGGTATTAGAGACCTGTCCTGAGCCTGGCCAAAGGATTGGAGATTGGAGATTGGAGATTGGAGGAGTGGGAAGAGCAGGCCGATGGCAGCGAGGGCCACAAGAGGCCAGCCGAATTGGATGGTCAGGATGTTGACGAGCACGGCAAGGCGGTCCAGGAGTGCCTGGCGGCCGGTAAAGGCCAGGATGTCGCCTCGGAAGCCTCGGGCCAGCACATGGTTCAGAAAACCGTCGAGGGTTGTGAGACCGCCCGGGTTGAGCGGGGCGCCGGCCGCGCCTCGGATGGGAAAGTAGGCCAAAACCAGCAGGGCCAGCGCGAAAGCCGCGGCGCAGCGCACCAGCAGCCGGCCATTCCTCACCACCGTCGGCTCGACCCACAGCACATAGAGCGCAGCCGGCAGCACAACAAACACCAGCGAACCGTGATGTGTGAGCCCCAGGCCGGCCATGAAAGCCGCCACAACCAGGTCCCGATCGCGCCGCGCCGCGCCGAACCGAACCAGCAGCCACAGCAGCAATGCCACGAAGAAGGCCGTCGCCATACGAATGTTGGCCGTCGTGGCCTGGGCCCAAAACGTGGTTGCGCCGGCCAGAGCGACCGCAGACACCAGGCCGGCCACCGCTGACGACGTCAATTGCCGCGTTGTCCGGTTGACGAGCGTCAGCGTCGCGGCCGCCAACACCGCCGACATCAGGTTAAGCCGGTAGGCCAGCGTGCCCACGGGGATCAGGGTAAACAGTTTGCCGACCAGCGTGTACAGCGCGTAGCCGGGCGGATGTGCGATCCCCAGGGTCGGGGCTACGAGCTGGAACTCGCCGCTGTCAGCCGGTAGCAGGCCGGGGGAGAGGGTGGCGATGTAGGCGATCAGGCTGACGAGGAAGACGGCAGTGTCGGACAGGAGGTGGCTGGGTGGTTGGATGGCTGGGTGGTTGGATGGCTGGGTGGTTGGATGGCTGGGTGGCTGGGTGGCTGGGTGGCTGGATGGCTGGATGGTTGGGTGATGGGCCGTCAACAGCAGCGTACCTGTGACTGCGATGAACGCGGTGGCTGCGGCCAGGTGGGGATTGATGGTGGGCGAGATCAGGTAGAGCGCCAGCACAGCGACGGGCGTGACGCGGCAACCGAAGGCATGGGCCATCAGGATGAGGGCGAAGCCCCCCAGGGCCAGAACGAGGCCGGCGAACCACATCAGCGGGGCCGGCCAGCCCAGCGGCGCAAATTCGACGAAGACTCGGCTGACGTAAAGAGCGGCGATGAGACCCAGAACCCAGGGTCCCCATCGCCGCACGTTGACTGGAAGGAAGGGTCGCAGCTTCACACGGCAAGTATACCACGCTCAGAGGCAGAATTCAATCGGAGAAAAGATGCGAAGACCGACTCCAGTAGATCAGGAAACGGACCGACTTCAGTCAGGATGTCGAAGTGTGGCCGGCGGGCGTCCGCTCCGGACACCAGTTCGATCTGTCGATAGCGCCGCCGCGTGCAGAGTTCGGCGTCGAGAGTAGCGTCCGTGTTGGTTGTTCGTCACGCCAAGAGTGCGTACCCCGAATTCCGCATCCTATCACTCATACCGCAGTGCATCGATGGGGTTCAGTGCCGCGGCTCGCGCCGCCGGGTAGATACCGAAGAAGAGCCCCACTGCGGCCGAGAAGGTGATCGCCAGCAGGATGGAGGTCGGCGAGACAATCGCGGTGAGCAGACCGCTCAGGCTCACCAACTGGGCCACGCCCATGCCGAATGCCATGCCCAGGAGACCACCCGCGACGCTCAGTACCACCGCTTCCACCAGAAACTGAATCAAGATGTCTCGCCGGCGCGCCCCCACCGCCTTGCGGATCCCAATTTCCCGCGTCCGCTCCGTCACCGACACCTGCATGATGTTCATAATGCCAATGCCGCCTACCAGCAGGCTGATGCCGGCAATGGCACCCAGGAAGATGGTGAGAATGCCGGCCACCTAGCGGGAGAGGTCCAGGAAATCCTTCTGGCTCATCACCGAGAAGTCGTCCTGGTCGCCCCGGATCTTGTGGCGGCGCCGTAGCAGCCAGGTGATGTCGTCCGCCACAGCATCTACCTGATCCTCCGACACGACGGAGACGTTGATGGTCGTCACCAGCCGTCCCCCTCCTGTGACAGCACGTCCACCAAATTGGCGATGCGCGGTGCTGATGGAGATATAGATGTTGGCGTCCTGGTTGCCACCCGGCCCCGAGCCGCCTTTGGCCTACATGATCCCGACAACCCGGAAGGGCACGCGGTCGATTTTGATGGTCTGACCGATGGCCGGCCATCAAACAGGTCCTGGGCCAGTTCCGGCCTCAGCACCGCCACCCGCCGTGCCAGGTTGACGTCACTCTGGCCCAGAAACTCTCCCGCGGCGGGGTACGTGTTGCGCACAAAAGCGTACTCCGGTGTTGTGCCGATGACGCGAGTGTTGGTGTTTTGTTCCCGGTACACCACCTGGGCGTTGCGGCTGTACTCCGGTGCAATGGCGGCCACATCAGGCACCGTCGCCGCGATAGCTTCCGCGTCCTCCAGGGTCAGCGTAGCGGCGCTGGCCGCAGTGGCCACACCGCCTTGCTGAACCTGGCCAGGGATGACGAAAACCAGGTTGGCACCGATGCCCTGAATCTGGCCGATGATGGACGCCTGAGCGCCCTGGCCGATGGAAAGCAGCGCCACCACGGCCATCACGCCGATGATGATGCCCAGCATCGTCAGGCTGGAGCGCAGCTTATTCGCCATCAATGCGCGCAATGCCACGCGCATACCTTCTCTCAGGTTCATTGCCGTTCCTCCCGCTCGATCAGGCCGTCGCGAATGAAGATGATGCGTTTTGCCTGCGCAGTGCATGAACTTCCATGTCCCCCATGCGGTAGACTTTGGTGACGTCCTCCAGCGCGATCATTGGCCGCCACCTCCGAAGGGACCACCCTGGAAGCTGTTGCTACGCAGGCTGGGGATGACTACTTCATCCCCCTCGCATAGGCCGTCCAGCACCTCGCTGAAGGCGTCGTTGCTGAGCCCCACACGCACGTAGACCTTGCGCAGGGTGCTGTCCTGCTGCAAGACTTCCACGTACTCGCCGCCGGCATCGCGACGCAGGGCGCGCGTGGGCACCAGCAGCGTGTCACTGCGCTCCGCCACGGTGATCGTGGCGGTCGCCGTCATTTCCGCACGCAAGGGCAGATCCGTAGGGTCCAGGTCCACGCGCACGCGGTAAGTCACGACACCCTGAACGACCTGTCCCACCTCGCTGACGTGCGTCACCTGCCCGCTGAGGTTGACGTCGGGGAAAGCGTCCACAGTGAGTATGACTGACTGCCCAACCTGAATCCGCCCGACCTCCGTCTCGTCCACCTGCACGTCCACGTGGAAGTCACTCAGGTCCGCCAGGACAACGCCCGGTCCGTTGGGCCCCACCCGATCACCGACCTCGAAGCCAATGTCGGCCACCACGCCGTCGAAGGGTACGACGAGACGCGCATCTTCCAGGCGGCGACGGGCCTGCTCCAGAGAGATACGCGCCTGCTCCACCTGGGCTTCGGTCTGCGCCAGTTCTTCGGCGCTGGGGCCCCGCAGCAATTTGGCCAGGCTGGCCGACCTGCGCCCGGGCAGCCGCCAGTTCAGCCCGACGCCGGCGGCCAGGAGAAGGCCTATCACCAGCAATATCGTCACCGCGCGTTTCATGGTAAATTACTCCTCCTCTGTCTCTGTCAGGATATTTAACTGCCACCCCCGTGCGGAGCCGAAGCGGGTGGTCACCACCACGCCACCCCCCACAGGCCGGCCAGCAGCAGGGCCAGCCATCCCAGCACGGGCACGCTGCCCACGATGAACAGCGTCACTACCCCCAAGGCCAGGTCCAGCAACGGCTGGCGGTCCGGCAGGCGGGCCACGTTCCGCACTGCACGCCCGATCCACAGGGCCACGGCCACCAGCCCCACCGTCCAGGCGAAGGCCACCAGCAGGAAAAGCCAGGGCAGAAAGGGCAGGCCGACGAAGGAGAAGACGGCCAGAATCCCCAGAGCCAGCGGCAGCACGGCTGTCAGCACCCCAATCCCCAGCAGGGCGCAGGGGTAGCCATTCCCACGCCGCAAGAGGGCCCCCAGCAGGCGCTGCAGGCGGGTGGGGAACAGGAGGAACACCAACGCGCTAGCCAGGAAGAAGAACACCTCCGAGGCCAGGACCCGCCCCAGCAACCACCAGGGGGAGGCCGCTGACCAGAAGGGGCGTCGCCAGCCGGGGAACGGGTGCTCCTCCCAGGGAAGGTGCGGCCCGAGGCCCGGATGGCGCCATTGGGGACCGAAAATCGGCCCCGCCTGAGGCCCGCCGGCGCTTTGCACCAGCCACCTACACCTGCCGGCGCTTCCAGCCGCCTCGGCGAAACCAATACGCCATCAGCAGGCCGTTGGCGATGTTGGCCACGGCAATGGCCCACCAGATGCCATCCGCCCCCAGGTGCGTCCGGGTCAACACGTAAGCCAGGGGAATCTGCATGCCCCACAGCGAGAAAGCGTTGATAGCCATGGCCGGCACGGTGTTGCCCGCACCATCCAGGCTCCGGCCCATGACCACCCCCACGGCAGAGAACAGGTAGCTGACAGCGATGATACGCAGCGCAGCCGATCCGTAGCCCACTACTGCCGGCGTGGCGTCGAATACTGCCACCAGGCGGGAGGCCATCGGGAAAGCGAAGAGAGCGAAGGCCGACATGAGTGTCACGTTGTACCCGGCGATGATCCAGGCGCTCTTCGAGGCTCGGTCGGGCTGCCGGGCACCCAGGTTCTGCCCCACCAGCGTAGCGGCCGCGTTGCCCAGGCCGAACCCCGGAATGAAGGCCACCAGCAGCACCCGGTTCGCCACACCATAGCCGGCCAGCGCATAAGTGCCGAACATCCCCACCAGCCCCAGCACGATGACCCGCGAGGCAGCCCGCAAGAACATCTGCACTGTGCTGGGCGTACCGATGTCCACGATACGCCGGATGATGGTCGGGTCCGGCCGCAGGTGATGCAGGTTCAGGCGGATGCGCGCCCGGCCGCTCAACAGGATCAGGAGTTGCAGAACCAACCCCAACCCCTGGGCGATGATCATGGACAGCGCAGCGCCGGTCACGCCCAACCGGGGGAAGGGTCCCCAGCCCAGCACCAGGAACGGCTCCAGCACCACGTTGAACAGATTGGCAAAGGCCAGCACGCCGAAGGCGATATTGGCATCGCCGGCACCCCGAAAGAGCGCATTGATGACCGGCACCATGACGACGGCCCACAACCCCAGGTAAGTCACCCGCAGGAAAGCCAGGCCCAGGGGCAGCACGTGCTGATCGGCCCCCAGCAGCACCAGCAGCGGACGCATCGTCGCCAACCCCAGCAGAGCCATCCCCAGCGAGGCAACCAGGGCGAAAACCACCGCCTGCGTGGTGGCATGGTCCGCCGCCTCCGGACGGCGCTCGCCGATGCGGCGGGCGACGATGGCCAGCCCGCCAATGGACAGACCATTGGACAGGCTGACGATGGCCCAGCGCACCATGCCGGCGATGGACACGGCGGCCAGCGCCTCGGAGCCCAGACGCCCCACCCAGTACAGATCGGCGATCTGGTAGACGCTGTTGACCGCCATCTCCAGCGTCATGAGCACTGCCAGCAGCCAGATGGCCCGATTGAGCCCGATGCGGGTCAGGTCAGGGCGACGACGGGCGGCCGGGGTGGCCGGTTGCATTACTACGGAAGTCTGAGATGTCGATTTGCTCACCGTTTGCGACCTCTGGTCATCTCCCTATCTGGTTGGGAGTGCGATTCTTGCGCCACGCCTCTGAGTGGCGCAGGTGCTTGATGCTGTCGAAGTCGCTGGCACTCAGGATGGCATCCAGGTCTTCGATCTCCAAGAAAGGCCCGAAGTAGTGATATTCCGGCCCGCTGGGCACGTACAGGCCGCCGTCCGGGAAGATGAGGACGTACAATCGGTCCAGCACCTCCGTGGAAAGAAAGTGCAGACGAATGCTGAACTGACACGCCTTCACCTCCTGCACCATGGCTGCCCACGCCCCGTCCGACACGAGTAAATCGTCCCAGGGACGGGGCTCCCATGAGCGGGGAAAGACCTGGAAGAGGTTGTAGAAGACCCGGTTGGGCGCCGTCCGCGCCCAGCGGTCTACCAGGGCCGCGATGTTCACCACATCCTCGATGTTCCGCTGAGTCACGGCGGTGCACACCTTGACGTCAATCTTGGGGTGGCCACGCAGCAGTTCCAGGGCTACCATGACGGCTGCGAAGTGGCCGGGCCGCTTCGTCTGCGCGTTCACGGCCTCAGACGAACCGTCCAGGGGGAGGGAGATCACAGGTCGATGCACCCTGCAGTTGCGGCCAGAAAGTCACCGGTCAGCCGGTCGCCGGTGGTGGAAAGGGCCACTTCCAGCCCCTGGGCCCGGGCGCGGTGGATCAGTCGAACGATGTCACGGCGCAACAGCGGGTCGCCGCCGGTGAAGACGATGCGCCGCACGCCGAAGGCGCGTACGCGATCAATCACCGCCAGGGCCGCCCCGGTGTCCAGGGCTGCCGGCATGGTCGGCGATGGCCCCCAGCAGTAGGCGCAGTTCTGGGTGCAGGCTGCGGTGACGTGGAAGTCGATGGTGGTGACTCTGGCCCTTCGGCACTCAGCCATCCCGAGGCGCTCGCGCTTCCACCTTACGGTACTCCCGCAAGGCCACGGACAGGCTGGAGGACTCGGCGATCATGCTGGCTATGACGATGGCCTCCAGCACTTCGTCCAGCGTGCCTCCCTGGGCCAGAGCACCCTCGATGTGGGTGCGAACGCAATGCTCACAGCGCAGAGCAGTGGCCGCGGCTACGGCGATGAGCTCGGCCACCTTGGGCTCCAGGGCCTGGGGCGCCCCCAACGTGTGCATCCCTTTGACGGTGTGGGGGATGAAGATGTGCGGCTTCTGACTGAGTACCCGCGCCACCAGGGGCACCGTCCCGTAGCGGCTTTCGATCAGCTCCAGCAGATCCTGGACCATCTCTTCCTCGTCCTCAAACAAGGCCGCAATCTTGCTCAGTGGGGTCTCCTGATCCATGTTCTATCCTGCCTTTGCCGTCTCCAGGCTCAACAGCTTCGGCCCCTGCTGAAGCACGAAGCGGCCGTCTCGGGTCTCCCACGCCCAGCCCGAGTAGCCGTAGCCGCCCACGGCGCGGGTGATGAGCGCCCGACGCCAGGATTCACGGCGCGGCTTGTTCAGGCTCACCGTCCCAAAGCGCCCGAAGACCGGCTCTGGCACTTCCTCCATG